>JBLNGI010000160.1:0-8750 GCA_050264615.1 Gemmatimonadota bacterium | reverse complement strand
GCGCCGCCTGCTCGACGTAATGCTCCCAGGTCCCTTTGATCCGCGCGCGCAGACCATCATCCACGTGACGCACGACACGCGCCGGCACGCCCATGACGAGCGAGCCGGGCGGAATGCGCATACCCTCCGTCACGACCGCCCCCGCCGCGATCACGCTGCCCGTGCCCACGTGCACGTCGTTCAGCAGAATCGACCCCATTCCGATCAGGCAGTCGTCCTCGACGGTGCAGGCGTGCAGGATGACGCGGTGCCCCACGCCGACCCGCGCGCCGATTCGCGCCGGCTTCCCTTCATCCACATGCACGATGGTGGCATCCTGGAGATTGGTCGCCTCACCGATCACGATCGGCGCCATGTCGCCCCGCAGCACGGCCTGATACCACACGCTCGACCGGGCACCCAACGTCACGTCGCCCATCACGACCGCCCCGGGGGCGATGAACGCGGTTGGGTGGACCGTGGGCTTGGGAATTACTGGCGTACCGGCTGGAACGGCCACTGTACCCACGCCTCGGTCGGCTCGCCGTTCTTCTGAGCCGGGTTCCAGCGCAGGTTCCTGGCCATGTCGAGAGCTTCGTTGTTGAACGTGTCGACGTTGGACGGCACGTACACGCGCGCTTCCACCGTCGTCCCGTTGCGGGACACCCGGACCAGCAGGATCGCCTGGCGCGGGAAGATCGGCGCGTCCTGCGAGACCGGAATCAAGGTCGGCGAGAGGGGCACGGGCCGGCTGTCGAAGCAGATGTTGTCCTGGTTATACGCCGGACCGAACTGATCGCAGGGTCCCGTACCCTCATCGGTCTGCTGCATGTTCAGCCGCACGTTGTACGTCTCACCGGGGGTGATGATCACCTGGCGGTTGTAGGTGCGATAGCCGGCCGCCCGAACGATCACCTGGTGCACTCCTGGCTCCAGATCGAACTGCGTGCCGCGCACCGGCTGTCCCTCGATGCTGATGTTCGCCCCTTGCGGGACGTTCTGGAGCACCAGGCGTCCTGGCGCCGCCGCGGGCGGTGGCGGCTGGGTAATCGTGCTCGTCGAATCCCCGGCGAGTTTGGTCGTGTCGCCGCGGGCGCCGGAATCGAGCGGCGTGATCGGCCCTCCCCCCCCCGCCATCGCCGAATCCGGCTTGGCGAAGATCAACCCCTGTTTGTAGGCATAGAATCCCCCGCCGCCGATCACGGTGCCCACGATCACGAGCCACACCAGGAGCGCCGAGAGCACGCCGCGACGCGGCTGCTCGTTCGCGAGTGTAGGGGGGACCGCACCCGCCGCTCCCCCCGATCCGGGGCGCGTCCCCGTCGCGCGCGGCAGCGGCGTCGTCGGCGCGGACGCGATGCGCGCGCCCAGCACCGAGGGCATCGCCTGCGTGGCGTCGGTCGTGAACGATACGGAGCGGCCCCCCTCGAGCACCGTGACCAGCTCGTCGGCGTTCTGGAACCGCTGCGCCGGCGACTTCGCCATCATCTTGCGAATGATCTCGAACAGCTGGCGCTTCTCCGGATTCTCGAGCGGCGGGGTGGGCACCTCCTCCATGATGTGCTTGTAGCCGATCGAGAACGAGTCCTCGCCGTCGAACGGCACCGTTCCCACCAGGCACTGATAGGCGACGACCCCGAGCGAGTAGATGTCGCTGCGGCCATCGAGCGGCTGCGCCTTCGCCTGCTCCGGGCTCATGTAATGGGGCGTGCCGATCGACATCCCCGTGCCGGTGAGCTTGCCGCCCGACACCGCCTTCGCGATTCCGAAGTCCGTGACCACCGCATGTCCGTGCTCGTCGAACATGATGTTGTCGGGCTTGATGTCGCGATGGACGATTTCCTTCTTGTGCGCGTACGACAGGGCGCGGCCGACCTCGGCGAGGGTCCGCTTGATTTCCCCCGGAGGCAGGCTGCCGCGCGCAGCGAGCACGCTCGACAGCGGCTTGCCGCGCAGGAACTTCATGACGAAGTAAATGATCCGCCCCGATTTTCCGACGCGATAAATCGGAATGATGTTCGGATGCTCGAGCTTGGCGGAGGTGCGGGCTTCGCGCTGGAACCGCTCGACGAACTCCTTATCGAACGCGAGCGAGAACGGCAGAACCTTGATTGCGACTTCGCGCTCGAGCTGCTTCTCTTTCGCCTTGAACACGATCGCCATGCCGCCGCGACCGAGCTCGTCGAGGATCTCGTATTCCTCGTTGAGCTCCTGGCGCACCATGTCGATTTCGGAGAGGTCGGGCGTGTCGATCCGGGCGCCCGTGGGCGTCGTCGCGGTCAGATCGAGACCGCACGAATCGCAGAACTTGGCCGTGTCCTTATTCTGGGTGCCGCACCGAGAGCAGTACATCCCGTCTCCGAGGGAGCCGGGCCTAACATAGGATTTGCGTGGAGGCCGTGCAACCAACTAGCGCTGCACGACTTGAAATCGCTGAACGCGCGTGACGCTGGTGCCGGTGGCGGGATCGGTGATGACGACGGACAGCCGGTACGTGCCTTTCGACACGTCACGCAATTCCAGACCGCGTTGCACGCGCGTCACCGGACCGGTGGAGGGCGCGTCGAACTCGAGCAGCACGGGCGAGCGCCGGCCGCCGAACAACCGGCCGATGGAGGTGAACACCGACTTCCCTCCCTCGCGCTCGAGCCGCACGACCGTGTGATACGGCGTCCCGATCGCGAGTCCGTAGATCTCGTAGTACAGATTCACGGCGCTCCCTTCCGGGAATCGCTGCAGCGGATTAAGCCGCACCGTGTCGCCCGCGGGCGAGAACCAGACGAGCCCGGACCCCTCCCGACCCACGACCAGATCGCTGACGGCAAAGCGTTGCGGCTCGAGCCGCTCGACCGTGAGCGGCTCGATCAGCAGGTCGCCCGCGCCGCCGTCCACGCTGCGCACCAGCAGCCGGTACTGATAGCGGCCCGCCGGCACCGGGATCGCGAGCCGCCCGGTGAGATACGACGGCCTGCGCAGCGCCTCGCGCGCGCCGAAGACGCGCACCGTGTCCAGGTTCGCCACGACCCGATCGCCCGAATCGGAGACGATGACGCGGAACTCGAGCGGATAGCGCACGCCTCCCCCGTCCGTGGCGGGCTGCGGGTCGAGCCGGTCGGCGGGAATCGCGAACACCACGTGCAGGACCTGGCCGCTATCCGCCCCGCCGCCGACGACGAATTCACTCGCCACGACCTCGAGCGACTGATCGAAGCGCTGCAGGTAGCTGTCGCTGGTGGTGCCGATCTGGATGTTGCGCCGGCCCTGCTGGCGGTCCCGCGCCAGCTCCGTGCCGGCCGCGCGCTGGCTGTGCGCCACGCGCGAATACAGCTGGCCGAACTGATCGCGCGTCTGATAAAGCGCGGCGATCTCGGGATCGCCGAACGACGCCGCGCGCACCGCGCGGTGGAACCCGAACACGTCGGCGAGACTCTCGATGAGCTTGAAATCCTGCACGTCGTCGCGCGCCGCGAAATGGAAGATCAGATCGGGCGCACCGCGGCGCCGGTACAGCCAGCTCTCGTTCGCCGCGCAGCCATCGCCCTCGCTGTCGGGCGGGCCCTGACAGATGAACTGCGCGCGCTTATCGGGCTCGCCGTGCCGCAGGTAGATCACGCCGCGGTCGTCGAACTCGACCTGTTTTGTCCGGTACACTTCGGTGATGTCGTAGTGGCGGTGGCGGCTGACGAGGCGGAAGTTGCGGCGGGCGTAGAACCAGCGCCGGTAATGCTCCGCGAGCCGCTCGCCCACGTCACGCGCTTCGACCACGTCGCGCCGGGTCCAGAACTGCTCGAGCCAGTGCTGGCGCGTGTCGGGCGTCGCCAGCCCGTCGAATGCCGCGAGATCGCTCGAGTCGGCGATCCACGACAGGTCGAGCCGGTACATGGTGAGCGCCTGCGCTGACGTCGCCGCGTGCGCGCCCGCGAAGTAGCTCGACCAGCCTTGCGCGCGCCGGCCCGCGAAGTACGCCGTGCGGCCGAGCTCGAGCAGCCCGATGCCCGAATCACCGCCGATCCGCAGATACGTCGTGAACGCGGCCAGCGCCGAATCGGCCTCTCCGGCTTCGCGCTCCACCCGCCCGCGCACCAGCTGCACGTCCGCGTGCCGTCCCGCGGGACCCGCGGCCGCGAGCCGTACGGCAGTCAACGCGACCTCGAGGCGCGGGCGAATACGCTGTGCCAGTGCCGTATTCGCGAGATCGATCACAGCCGACGAGAACGACGGATCGACCTCGGTCGCCCGCGCGAATGCGCGCGCTGCCTTCGAGAGGAAGTCCTTCCCGAGCATCTGGCGAATGTTCTCGATCGCCATCGAACCGTGTTCGCCGATCGCCAGCTCGGCCAAGCCGAGTCCGTACCAGGCGTATGGCCATTCCGGGCGCAGCTCCCCCGCCCATTCGAATTCCCCCGCGGCGTCATCGTAGTGCGATTTGGTGTTGGTGATTTCGCCCAACCGGTAGGCAATGAACCCCAGTCGCAGGTGGATCATCGGGTCGTCGCGGTGCTGCCGCGCCACCGGAATGGTCGAGGCTTCGAGTTGATGCAGCGCGAGGCTGTCGGTCACCACCGCCAGCGAATCGCGCAGCACTTCGAGCGATGCGCGGTCAGCGGGCGATTGCGCCAGCGTGGCGACGAGGAGCAGCACGGTCGGGGGGGGGCCCATGCTCCCTTCATTATACTCGCGCCCACCAGAGGGCAGTTTGCGGAATGCGTTAGAAGTCGGCGCCCAACGCGCCGTACACCACCGTGTGACCGGTGGCCGGCTGCGCGACGCCCACGCGCACGCGCAGCGGCAGGTCGTAGCTCACCGTGAGATCGCCCACCAGCTCCCCCCCCAGCGAACGCAGCCGATGCAACCGCGCGGGCTGGCCGGGATTCCAGGTGTCGCCCAGGTCGGCGAAGACCGAGAAGGCGAACTTGTCCGCGCCGATCGGCAGATGGCCGAGCAGCCGGCCGACGAGCGCGAGCGGCACCCGGTACTCGGCGGTGAACGTCGCCGCGCGCCTGCCGTGGAGCGCGCCCGCGGGATAGCCGCGCACGGGGAACGTGCGGAACGTTCCGAGGCTCTGTCCGAAGCCTACGTCGATCGCGCCGGAGGACACACCGCCCACCGACAGGCTGTCGGGAATCGGCCCGTCCAACGACCCGACCGCGCCGCGCACGGCGAGCACGGGGTACCCGAACCCGACCTTGGGCCCGAGGCGCAGATAGCCGCTGCTGCGCGCCCGAACTTCGCTGAGCCAGCGGTCGGTGCCCTGCTCCTGCCGGTTGCGATACAAGAAGGTCGCGCGCGCTCCGTCCTGCAACGACACCGACAGCGGGCCGGACACCGCGGCGCCGAGCGCCAAGGTCGCCACGGCGCCGATGCGATCGCGGTTGTTACACCCGGTGCAGATGTCGGCGAGGTTCGTGTCGGGAATCGAGACGTAGCGCCTGCCTTCATACTCGGCCCCAAGCCGCAGCGACACGAAGCTCCACCAATGCCGATCGAGCACGGTGGCGCCGACGGCTGCGGTGCGCCGCTCCGACGAGACCACGTGCCCGGTACTGTCCGTGCCGACGAGCGACCAGTGGTTCTCGAGGGAGAAGTCGAGCGTTGGATTGCCGAGCGCGTCACTAATAAGGACGAGCGACCCCTGGGCGCGCAGCGGCGAGCCGGAGAACAGCCCCTGCGCCAGATACGAATAACGGCCGACCGCGTCCACACCGGCGGTGGCCGCGCCGAAAAACACGCCGGCGTCACCCGAGTTGAAGACGAGCGGAATCCAGAAGTGCGGCCGCAGGGATCCCCATGACGAGTAGCCGGTCTCGCGCACGGACACCCGCGGCGCGGCAACGAAGTCCTGGGACTCCACGCGCGTCGCGGCCGGCGCCGCGATCGCCAGCGGCTCGAGCGCGCGGAGCTCCCACCCGTCGTCGCCGAGGGTCGAGAACAGCATGCGGCCGTCGGCGAGGGGCGCGGGCGCGCGCGCGCCGCGCGGCTCGGCGCTCACCTGGACGATGCCCTGCCCTTCCTGCCAGCGGTGTATTTGCGGAAACCCGGCGACGTCGGTCACGAACAGCACCGCCGCGCCATCACGCGTCCACACGGGATCGGCCACGACGGCGCCGTTTTGCGCCTCGAGCAGAACCGTGAGCGCATCGGAGGCTCCATCGCGCCAACGCACCAGCTCCCAGTGCCCGTTGCGATGGCGCGGGGCGACCAGCCAGCTGCCGTCGGGGGATGGGACGACTGGACCCCAGGTGACGGAGCCGGGGGGGGGGGCCGACACCGTCGGTGTGTTGCCGCCGGGGGTGAGGCGCAGCGACGCGAGTACACCGCCACCTGCGCGCGGATCGGTCAAGCGCGCATGCGTCGTCAGGCGGCGCCACGCGCCGTCTGGAGCCCAGCGCCAGAGATCACTGCGCACGCGCCAGCGACCGGCGAACTCGAGCTGCCCCACGACCAGCGTGTCGCCGAGCCAGTCGAAGCTCACCTGTCCGGTGACGCGGTGCGATCGCCGCACGGCGCCACTCTGCGGATCGACGAGCTGCACGCGCTGGGGCCCCCGGCCGTCGTCGTGGAGGTACGCGACGGTGCCCCCATCGGGCGACACACGCGCCAGCGGATCGGCGCGCAGCTGCCCGACGATCAACCGGCTCCTGGTAGTGGAGCGCTCCGGGGGGGGGCTCGCCGTCGCGACGGCGGTCGTCCAGCTGGTCTCGAGATTCACACCGGTGCGCGCGAGCGGCCGGCCCACACGAAACGGAATCAGCTGGCCGGACGTGCCTTCCACAAAGCGTGGCGCGATCGAATCGCTCGCCGTCTGCGAGAGATACTCATAGAAGCGGCTGCCGTAGGCGTACGGCGTCAGCCCCGCGGCCCAACGCGTGAACAGCAGCGCGTCCCAGGAGCGGCGCGCGCGCCCGGCCGCAAGGTCCGCCGCGACCAGCTGACGGTGAAAGCTCCCCTCGGCCCGGCCTCCGGCGGTAAACCGGGACTCGTAGTAGGTCGCGAGCCCTTCGGTGACCCAGCTCGGCTGGTACTGATTGGGAAACAGGCCCGGCGCGCGCCCAAACACCGATTGCAGCGACCCCCAGATGCCGCGCGCGCGATCCAGATGAAAGACGTGCGTGAGCTCGTGCACGATCACGAGCCGCTCCCAGCTGTCGTAGATCTGAAGGCCGGGATCGGAAACCGGTGGGACGAGCAGAATCGTGAAGCGGTTGGAGGGATAGATCGTGGTGAAGCCGTTCGGCAGGTCCACGTCATCCGACAATGTCACATCGATAACGCCGCGCGGCCGGTGCAGCTCGGTCGCGAGCAGCCCGTACGCGCGCTCCGCTTCCGCCGCCGCCTCGATCGCTTTGTCGCGATACGCCGGCCGGAAATGGATTCGAAAGTGCTCGGTATGGAGAGTGCGCCAGGTGCCCGAGGGATCCACTTGAGCCCCGGAGGGCGTACTGAATGCAATGGCAAGAACGAGCGCGGCGTGCGGCGTGCGGCGCAGTATCGCACGCGTCGAAGCGTAGGCCGCTGCGCCGCACGCCCCACGCCACACGTTCAGCGCGCCATCTCCCGCAAGAACTCCTCAATCCCGCGCACAACCCCTCGGGCGTAGCGAAGCTGGCCCTCCGGGCTTCCCAGCATCGCCTCCTGCTCCGGAATCATCATGAACAGGCCTTCGGTCAGCGCCGACGGCATCCACGGGTTGCGCACGAGCGCGTAGTCACCACGCCCCATACCGAGGTCCCGAATCCCCAGTTGCGCGACCAACGCGCGGTCGAGCGCGCGCGCCAGGGCCGCACTGCGCGGATGGAAGTAGTAGACGCTCGTGCCGTTGTTCACGAACGGATTCACACCGTCCGGCAGTGCATTGGCGTGGATCGACACGAGCACATCGGCATCATGCTCCTCGGCAAACCGCGTGCGCGGAAACAGGTCGATGGGATTCGAGTCGGTCCGCGTGAGCAGCACCGTCGCACCAGCCTGCTCGAGCAACGCTTTCGCCCGTTGCGCGACCGCGAGCGTAGCGACCGGCTCCCACAACCCCGACGGACCGTGCGCACCGATAGGCGGATGCCCGGGATCGAGCACGATCGTCCGACCTCTGAGCGGGCGGCGCACGTCGATCGCCGGTGGACGGCGCAGTTCCAGCAGGAGATCCCGGCCACTCCAGCGCGTGCGGTATCCCCACACCGGCCCTGCGAGCGTGAGGGTGAGCGTGACCTCATCAGCGGCCGGCTGCGCATAACTCATCCGCACGACATACGGATCCGTTCCGCCGTGCTGCATCCAGTTCACGTCGGACGCGACACCGTAGAGCCGGAGCGTCAGGCCACGATCGGCTTCTTCGACCTGGAAGGGCACCCGCCCCGGCAGCGGCACACGCAACACCAGGGACTGGGGTGTAGCCGACAGTCGCACGGAGCCCACGATACCGCCCGGCGGTGGTGTATCCGAACCAAGCGGAATGACGTCGCTGCTGTTCACCCACGCGACTGCGCCGCGCGACAGCTGGAGCCGCGTCTGACTTCCCCACCGCGCATTCGCAACGGCGGTGGTGCCGAGCGGGAAGAACCAGTTGTAGGTGCCATAAGGGACGGCTTTACCAACGGTGAGGCTGTCGCTCCTGCCGGTGTGCGCGGTGTCGTCGTTGAGCACGACGACCCGCGGCCGACTTCGGTCGAGCGTGTCCAGCACCAGCGGCCACACGGCGCGCGCGGTATCCGTCCCTAGAATCACTTCGAGGATGGCATCGCACAGTGGCCTGGCCGGGATCCAGGCGACGTAGC
>JBLNGI010000159.1:0-2503 GCA_050264615.1 Gemmatimonadota bacterium | reverse complement strand
AGGGGGTACGCCCGGTCTTCGATCGCCTCTTTCGCACGCATGGCCTACCGCGCGCGATCCGCACCGACAATGGCGTCCCGTTCGCGACCACTGGCATTCACGGACTCTCCCAGCTGAATGTGTGGTGGATGCGCCTGGGCATCCAGCACCAACGGATCCTGCCGGGCCAGCCGCAGCAGAATGGCGCGCACGAGCGCATGCATAAAACGCTCAAGGCCGAGGCCATTCGTCCCCCGCGCGCGACGCTGGTCGCGCAGCAACGGGCCTTCAAGCGGTTTCGCACGGAGTACAACGAGGAGCGACCGCACGAATACTTGCCTGGGGCGACGCCCGCGTCTCGCTATCAGCCGTCGTCCCGCTCGTACGACGCCCGCTTGCCGCCCATCGAGTATCCCGGGCACTTCCTCGTCAAGCGCATCACGAACGCCGGCACCTTCCGGTTCAAACACCGCCTGCTCTTCATCAGTCACGCGCTCGCACCCCACACCATCGGCCTGGGCTTGATCCGGTTTCGTGGACATCTTCCGAAAGGTGGATACGATGTCCCGAATGGCCGAGAGCAGCAAGGGCCGGCGCCCCCGCCGGCAGTTCGATGACGACTTCAAGGCGCAGGCGGTGCGCCTGGTGCTTGATGAGGGCAAGAGCATTCCCAGCGTCGCCCGCGATCTCGATTTGACGGAGTCCAATCTCCGCATCTGGGTGAATCGCGCCCAGGCCGATCGCACGCACGGCAAGACCGGTCTCACCACCGCCGAGCGCGAGGAGCTCGCCCGGCTCCGCAAAGAGAATCGCATCCTGCGGGAGGAGCGGGAGATTCTCCGAAAGGCGGCAGCCTTCTTCGCGACCGAGCGGCGGTGAGGTTTCAATTCATCGCTGCGGAGAAGGCGCACCATTCGCTCGCGCTGTTATGCCGGTGCCTGCGCGTCACGCGCAGCGGCTTCCATGCGTGGCACACGCGCCCCGAGTCGACGCATGCGAAACGCGATCGACAATTGAAAGTGCTGGTCCGTGCCTCGTTTGACGGCAGCAAGGGCCGATACGGCAGTCCGCGGATCTACGAAGACCTCCGCGAGCAAGGCGAGCGGGTGAGCCGCAAGCGCGTGATTCGGTTGAAGCAGGAAGCGGGGCTCGTCGCGCGTGTCCGCCGACGATTCACGTGCACGACGATGAGCGAGCACGATCTGCCGGTCGCGGCCAATCTGCTGGATCGGCAGTTCACCGCCGCGCGGCCGAATCAGCGCTGGGTGGGCGACACGACCGAGTTCAAAATCGGCGACGGGGGCAAGTTGTATCTGGCTGCAGTCCTCGACCTGTATTCTCGGTTCATCGTGGGGTGGGCCGTGAGCGCCGTGAATGATCGCCACCTCGCGATCAAGGCGCTCGAGCGAGCGCTGCAGCGGCGCTGTCCGGACACGGGCTTGCTCCATCACTCGGACCAGGGCTGCACGTATGCGAGCGAGGACTACCAAGCGATCCTCGACGCGCGCGGCATCACCTGCAGCATGAGCCGCCGCGGCGACTGCTACGACAATGCCGTCATGGAGAGCTTCTTTTCGACGCTGAAGAGCGAGCTCGCCGATCGGTTTGCGAGCTTCGGCGACGCCAAGATGGAGTTGTTCGACTACATCGAGGTGTTCTACAACCAACGGCGCCGCCACTCGACACTTGGGCAGATCAGTCCGGCGGCCTTCGAACGACGGGCGACGACGGCGGCGTGCTTCACGGAGGGGCGCTCGGTGGCAGCCACTTGCCAACAACCGACAATGACGGGCACGCCACCGAGCGCCCGTCTACTTTCTTCGAACATGATATGAGAGCGTTAACCGAGAGCTGACCGACTTAACCAACCTGTCCACCGAATCGGATCAGGCCCACCCAGGACGGCATCTACTGTTACCCGCTGACAATCGCTGACCAGCACACGCGGTTCCTGATCGCCTGCCAGGGGCTCGGGTCGACAAAAGGCCAGGGGGTACGCCCGGTCTTCGATCGCCTCTTTCGCACGCATGGCCTACCGCGCGCGATCCGCACCGACAATGGCGTCCCGTTCGCGACCACCGGCATTCACGGACTCTCCCAGCTGAATGTGTGGTGGATGCGGCTCGGCATCCAGCACCAACGGATCTTGCCGGGCCAGCCACAGCAGAATGGCGCGCACGAGCGCATGCACAAAACGCTCAAGGCCGAAGCCATTCGGCCCCCGCGCGCGACACTGGTCGCGCAGCAACGGGCCTTCAATCGGTTTCGCACCGAGTCCAACGAGGAGCGCCCACACGAATTCTTCCGTGGGGCGACGCCCGCGTCTCGCTATCAGCCGTCGTCCCGCGTGTACGACGCCCGATTGCCGCCCATCGAGTATCCCGGGCACTTCCTCGTGAAGCGCATCACGAACGCCGGTACATTCCGGTTCAAACACCGCCTGCTCTTCATCAGTCACGCGCTCGCACCCCACACCATCGGCCTCGAAGAAGTGGACGATGGCGTCTGGTCGATTTACTTCTGT
>JBLNGI010000158.1:0-4167 GCA_050264615.1 Gemmatimonadota bacterium | reverse complement strand
GCGTGTCGATGTACAGGCTGTCGGTCTCGCCGCAGTTGACCGTCTCCTCGCCGCCCTTCTTCACGTCGTGGACGAACCCCACGATCGATCCCGCGCGCGCATCACTCCACCGCTGCTGATCATCTCCACTCTGAAGCATCGCGGCGAGTGTGACGCCGGCATCGATGTCGGCGGTCGCCGGAGCCGTGATGCGGTTCTTCTTGCGATTGGACTCCCTGCGATTGTTGTAGACCGCCGAGCCCTCGAGCGGACACGACCGATACACCACGGCGGGCCCACTTGGCGGTGCGGGAGGGACAGGAGCCGTCGTGAGTCGCACGTTGTGTGACCAGACCCACCCGTGATCGCCCCCGGCGGTACGCACCTCGTAGTAGCTGTTCTGTTGATTGGGGTCGAGCACGTTCAACTCGTCGGGCGGGTGCAACAAACGAATGATCGCCCACGACGAGCCCGGGCCGGTTCGCAGGTTGACGTTGCGAGTGACGACCGCGGTCTGCGCTCCGAGCGGCGCCGCGGCGCAGATGAGGAGGAGCAGCGCCGTCACCACGAGCCTGGGGAGGGCGGTCATGGCGGCCAACGTGCCTCGAGGAGGGGCTGTTGGTTAGGGCGGTCTTGCGGCAGGAAGGGGCGGTTTTGCGGCACTCGTCGGGTCGGTGGACGGCGTGTCTTGCGCGGCCGCGACTGTGGCGGCGGGCGGTGGGGGGGGGTCTCCCCCCGGCCGCAGGCGCCTAAACGGCTACGCTCCTTGGCGGAATCTTCACGATTATCTTAGGCCAGCGCGCCTACCCTCGTGTCACACCGAAGGAGGAGTTTCTATGCGAATTTATTCGATGACCGCCGCACTCCTGCTCGCCGCCGCTCCGCTCGCTGGCCAAGGCCACGACGTGGTCGTCTCACTGTATGGCGGCGGTGCCGATCACCTCGTCTACCTCCAGGAGTCGCCGCCGGCGTGGTTCATGCCCGGCTACGCCGTCGGCTTCAGCGCCGGCGTCCAGCTCAACCCCAAGTTCGGCATTCACGGCGATTTCACATACACGCGCAACGACGTCCAAGGTAGCGGGCCGATGGTAGGCGGCGACGTCAACCGCTTCTACTATGGTGTGCACGCCGAATACCGCTTTCCGATGGGGAAGTGGAGCCCGTTCGTCTTTGGCGGGCTTGGCGCTGTCTCAATCGATCAACTCCACCCGGAGGCCTTTGACCCGACCACGCGACCCGCCGTGATGTACGGAGGGGGCGTGTTCTACAAGATTCAATCGACCCGCCTGGAGATAATGGGTAAAATAAAGGGACTGACATACAACTGGAACATGGCAGGCTTCAATCGGACCATGCTGGACGTGACATACGTCGCCGGAGTGGCCTATCGGTTCGAATTGAAGTGGCCACTCTAAAGAGTGGGCCCCTTCGCTACGCTCAGGACAAGCTCTTCAGGGCACGGTGCGACACACCAGCCACGCCGCACACAATGCCAACCCAGAACAACTCCCACCGAAAGCGCGGTGGATCAGTACGCGCCAGCCCATACCGATAATCCACCGTGAACGACAGCAGCACGAGGATGCCGCCAGCGATCGCGAGTGCCCCCGCCCGGCGTGACAGTCGCACCGCCGGCCGGCTGAGGAGCCACAGCGATCCCGCCAGCAAACAGAGGCTCACGATCACAGGCGCAATCACTGGCCCGAGCCATGGCACAGGGATCAGAAAGAGGATGTCCCAGGTGAACAGCGAGGGCGGCCAGCCGATGAAGACCCACAGCCAGACATAGTAGAAGATGTCCCACACCCCGAATGCGAGCGCGAGGTAGAGAAACCGCTCCCATGCGCTGCGCGCCGCCAGCGCCGCGAGCGCGATGAGCATCACGAGCGTCGCGACTTCCCGGCCGACCTCGATCGCGACGAGCCGCTCGGGGAGCTGGTACGCCAACACGCTCACCGGTTCGGCACCGCTGTACAGCGCCCGCAGATAGACTACCACAGCCGATTCGACCGCCGCCATTGCGACGGCGTACAACACGACCCAGAGTGCGCGCTTCATTTGCTGATATCCTGTTTTTTCTGTTCTATTGTGTTGACGAGGCGGTAGGTCCTACGGTTCCGGCGCCGGCCCGATATGCAGCGACACCATCCTCCACCCCAACGGTCCACCCCGCGCATACACCGCTGTGTACCGCCGCCGCGTGAGGGTCGTCTTGCCGTTGAACGTCCACGACCACTCCGCCAATCCAATCACCACGCCCGCGCTGCCGTAGGGCCGAGCGTTGACGTCGCTGGTGCGGAAATAGTGGATCTGAAATCCGGGTGAGGGTCCGACATCTGCCAGCTCGCCCTTCTTGCCCTTGAGCCGGCCATTGCCGCCCGTCACGATCAGGCTGTCATCAAACAGCTTGCCCGCGAGCACCGTGTCGTTCGCCGCGTACGATCGCGCCCAAGCGCTGTCGAGCTTGCGCAGCGTGTCGGCCGGCGTTTGCGCCTGCAGCAAACTGCCAAAGAACAGTGGGAGGGCGAGGAGTGTCTTCATGGTTTCCCTCAAGATAAACGGTACGTCTTCTTCACCAGCTCGTACGCCAGCTCCCTAGCCATTCTTCGCGCGTCGCCCTCGTCGATCACATGCCGCGCTACCAGGCCGCCGAGGTAATTGGCATCCATGCGCCGCGCCAGGTCGTGCCGCGCCGGGATCGAGCAGAACGCGCGCGTGTCGTCGTTGAACCCGGCTGTCTTGTAGATCGACGCCGTTTCGGTCGTGCGCTCGCGGAAGCGCCGCATGCCTTCCATCGAATCGTGGAACCACCACGGCGGGCCGAGGCGCACCGCGGGGTAATGCCCCGCCAGCGGCGCGAGCTCGCGGCTGTACGTCGATTCGTCCAGCGTAAACAAGACGAGCGTGAAGCGCGGATCGTTGCCGTAAGCATTGAGCAGCGGGCGCAGGTTGCGGGTGAACTCCGTCGCCACCGGAATATCGCCGCCCCTGTGGGGGCCAAAGCGCTCGAAGACTTGCGTGTTGTGGTCGCGTAACGCCCCGGGATGGATCTGCATCACGAGGCCGTCGGCCAGCGACAGCTTCGCCATTTCCATCAGCATGTGTGCGGTGAAGCGCCGTTCGTCGTCCGGCGTCGCCTTGCCCTCACGCGCCAGCTGGAACAGGCGCTCGGCCTCCTCCTCCGGCAGCAGGGCGGTGTAGGGCTCGAACACTCCGTGATCGGTCGCGGTCGCACCCATCTGCTTGAAGTACGCTCGACGCTCGCCGAGCGCACGCACGAAGCTCGTGTAGTCCCGAGCCCCAAGCGCGTCAAACTCGGACGAGGAAATCTTGAACTGCGCGTCCGGCCGGAACGTCGGGATCACGCGGCCTTTCCAACCGGAGTCGCGGATCGCGCGATGGTGCTCCAGCCCGTCGGTGGCCGCGTCGGTCGTCGCCAGCACCTCGATGTTGAAGCGCTCGAACAGCGCGCGCGGCCGAAACTCGGGGCTCGCGAGCTTTTCGACGATTTCATCGTACATACGCTGAGCTGTCTCACCCGATAGCCGATAGCCAATAGCCAATAGCTCGTATAGTTCGTGATCCAACCACGCGCCACTTGGCGTCCCCCGAAACAGATAGTAGTGCTCGGCGAACAGTTGCCACACGCGACGAGGATCCGCCTCCAGCAACGCTTCGAGCGGCACTCCATTAGCGTACAGCAGACGCAGGATGTAGTGGTCGGGTTGGACAATGAGCGACGCCGGCTCGGGGAACGGCGCGTTCTCGGCGAGAATGCGCGCGTCGACGTGACCATGAGGTGAGACGATTGGGAGCTGGCGCGTCTCCTCGTACAAAGCACGCGCAACACGCCGTACTGAGGGATCGGAATCGAAGAAGCGATCGGGATTCAGAATCGAGTCCCCGGCTCCAGGCTCCTAGATCCTAGATCCTCAGACAGTTGGTGCCCAGCCGGGTGCGTACTCCCGCGACCAATGAGCCATCGCCTGCTCATCGCCCACAATCCGACCGGACGCGCCGTCCACCCGCAGCGCTCGACCTGTCCACTGGGCAATGTTGCCCAGATGGCACAGCAGCACGCTCTTCACGCCCTCGTCGATCGGCTGGCTGACAGGTGCGCCGGTGCGGACGCCTTCGACGAAGTTCGCGATGTGCAGCGCCGTGAGCTGATCGTCGCCGCTCGGGGCG
>JBLNGI010000157.1:0-5773 GCA_050264615.1 Gemmatimonadota bacterium | reverse complement strand
AACCCCGCCCGCCAAAGCCCGTACTCTCAAAATCCTCCTGCAGCAGAACGGTCCCCGGCGGCGGCGGCGGTGGCGGCGGCGGCGGCGGCGGTGGCGGCGGCGGTGGTGGCGGCGGCGGTGGTGGCGGCGGCGGCGGTGGTGGTGGCGGTGGTGGCGGCGGCGGCGGCGGCGCGACGGCGACGGTAACTGCCGCTGTATCGGCCAGCGTACCGCCGGTCTGGGCAGCAATCACCCGGTAGACACCGGCGTCGGGACCAGCGCTGTACAGCCCCGCGGCGGAAATGACTCCTCCCGTGGCCGCGTAATCGACGGCTACAGCGACGCTGTCGCCCTGCTTCTTGATTCCGTACGCAGCAAACTGAAGTGAGCCTCCCGCAGCCAGGGACCCACTCGACGGCGTCAACACGACCTGCACGAGCGGTCCTCTGTTTCTCACGCGCGAGCTGCCCGTAACCGGCGAGCTGAGCGCTTCCGCCGTTACGACGTAGTCACCGTCGAGCGAGCCTGCGGTGTAAACACCACTGCTGGTGATCGTCCCCCCGGTAGCACTCCAGCGCACGGCAACGGCGACGCTCTCGCCAGCCTGCGTGCGTCCAAACACGGCGAATTGTTGCGCCTGGAGGGGATCGAGAATGACTGTTTCGGGTGTGGTGACAACCTGTACGACGGGGCTGGTCGGCGGATCTGTGACACGGGGGCCCGGCAGTTCGCACGCGATCAGCGCGGCGACGGCCAGGAAGAGCGCGGCTTTTATGAGCGCGAGCCGAACAGACAGCTTGAACGTGAATGGCATTTACGCGCCTCCTGCGTCGCCGCCTTGCGGCGGATTTGCGCTAAGCACCGAAGTCACGTACTCGCGAGGGCGCTCCGCGTTGCGAACAACAGGACTGTAGGTGTTTGAGAAAGGCGGCGCAATTAAGAAAAAACCCGGGCCATGTAACTACAAACACATCCGCAGCGAGGCGGGATGGTGACACGTAACACAGCCATGCGACCCGCACGAGAGTGTCGCGCGTCACCTCAGTGTGCTGGGCGCGACTCCGTCACGCTGAGGTTGTCCACCCAGAGTTTCTGCGGCGTCGGTCCGCCGCTGATACCGCGATTGAACGTCAACTGCACGGCGTTGAGTCGCAGCACCGCACTCGATCGAAATGCCAGCCCGGACCAGCTCCCGCGTTGCACGCCGTCGATCCAGAGCAGTTGACTCCCATCCGATTTGGCAGGCGTGTTGAGCTTCACCATGAACTCGATGTGATGCCATACCCCCCGCTGCAGCGTGACCGGTTCGCCATACGTCTCGCTGCCGTCGCCGTAGCGACCCCAGCAGGTGACGCCGTCGGGTTCGCGCGTCATGGTCGGATAGTACGTAAAGAAGCGCGCCGGTCCGGGATTGCCCGTCGGCTCCGTGACGACCATCGCGATGAAGAAGTCGGTGCCTTGCGGGCAGACTCCTGCCTTGCCCGATGCCGACCATTGATTGTCGGTGCGCGCGCCGAAGAGTCCGATCAATTTTGTCCCACCGACCCAGTCGGGCGGGAATCGCACGTAGTAGCTCACGTAGAGGGAGTCATAGCCGGGCATGAAGAAGCGCGTGAGCCATCCGCCGTCGCCGCCGGCCGGATAAGTCACTTCGAGGTAGTGATTGCCTGATTGCGCGCGCTCTGCGCCCATCACGACGCGCTGCCGAGTCGGATCGACACCGTCGGGCCACGCCGCCAGTGTGCCGGACTCAAAATCATCGGCGAACACCGTGCTGCCCCCCGCGGGTTTCGAGGCAGCGTCTCCAGCCGAGGCGCAGGCGGAGACCACGAGCAGAACGGCGTACGGTCGCATGTCAGCGCTTGCTGATGTGAACCCGACCATAGGCGAAGGAATCCAGCTGTCGCTTGGCGTCGCCCTCTGCCCCGCCCCACACGGGACGGATCGTGTACTGGGTGAACCCCAGGTCAGGGGGCATCTGGAGATCGGTGTACTCGCCCTGCTGCACCCCATCGAGCCACCAGCGCACGACGCCGTCGCGGCTCGCAGGATTGGAGCTGTAGCGCACGTACCACTCGATCTGATGCCACTCCCCCAGCGCCACGGGCGTGGCGGTGATGTTGGGCTCGAGCCGGCGGGTGTCGCTGTCGAACGTCGTCTCGACCTGGATCGTGTACTGGCCGCCGTCGTAGAACATCATGATGTAGATCGTCCCACCCCCGGACGTGGACGGAAACAGCAGCGCGATCTTGTTCACCCCGCTCGGATGCGTCTGCCACGGACGACTCGGCTTCCACCAGAACCCGAAATAGGTCTCGGGCGTGGGTGTCGCCACGTCGAGGTACGCAATGCCGGGGGCATAGCCCGAACGGAATCCGGGGCGGTAGGTGAACACCAGCTGATCGGACACCAGGGAGACGCCGTCTCCGTCGCATTTCCATCCGTTGTCGCCCGCGGCGCCAGGTATTCCGTCGCTCACCGTCGTGAAGCCGGCGGGCTCATGCGGCCACACGCCAGGCTGCCGCGTGAGCGCCGCTGGGTTTCCTCCCCCGGGTGTCGCACAGGACTGGGCCAGCGGCGGAGTGTCGCACGCCGGCGTCAGCAGGAGCAGCACGAGTACTGGGCTGAATCGCGGCACGCGTGTGCTCGCTGCAAAAGTTGCGCTGGCACTCCCGCGCACGTATGCCGTGTCCCGCGCGCCGGGCTGTTGCAGGCGCGCCACACTCGAATGACGGGCGGGATGTGCGGCCCGGAGCACGACCCGGTCCATCTCTTGCACGCCCAGCAGCCGTGACCACTCCCCGAATCCGTGTCGGCTTCGTCGGCACCGGCAACATGGCGCGTCTTCACCTGCGGACCCTGCGTCGCGTTCGTACACCACATCAAGTCGTCGGCGTCTACGACAAGGACGAAGGCGCTGCTCGCGAGTTCGCGGAGCTCGCCGGGACCAGACCATATCCCACGCTGGCGGCGTTGCTCGCCGACGCCGCGCCAAGCCTTGTGCATGTCTGCACGCCGGCAGGGCGGCATTTCGAGCCGGCGCGCCAGGCATTGCTTGCCGGCGCCCACGTGTACGTCGAGAAGCCGTTCGTGGACACGGCGAGCCAGGCCGACGAGCTGCTGGCCCTGGCGCAGTCCCAACGTCTCCTGATCTGCGCCGGGCATCAGCAGCTGCGCGACCCGGCGTACGTCGCGCTACGACGGCGGATGCCGGAGCTCGGCGAGATCGCGCAGATCGACAGCTACTTCACGTTTCGTCCCGTCGGGTCGAATGCGGAGCGCGCCGGCGAGCAGACGCTCGCGGCCCAGCTGATCGACATCCTGCCCCACCCGCTCTACACGCTGGTCGACGCGCTGCAGCGCCAGGTGCCCGATCACTCCCGGATCGAAATTGCGTCGGTCGTGGCCGGTGCACGCGATCTCCACGCCGTGCTGCGCGCCAACGGATGCTACGGGCGCCTGTCCGTCAGCCTGCGTGCCCGACCCATTGCGTCGGTACTGTCCGTCAGCGGCACGGGGGGCACGCTCACGGCGGACTTCCTGCGCTCGAGCGTGGTGGGCGCGGCGAACCCCGGCACCTCCCCACTCGAGAAGGCGGCAAACTCGCTGGTCGAGGCCCGGCAGCTCGCGATTCGGAGCAGCATCGGTGTGGCCGGACGAATCCTGCGGCAGGACTATCCCGGGTTGGCCGAGCTGATCGGCGAGTTCTACGGCGCCGCCCGGAATGCCGATGCCGGAGCGACGTCGCCCCTCAGTGCCGATCACCTGCGCACGGTGACGGCACTGTTCGAGGAGCTCGCAGCCAACATCCGCAGCTCGGTCCGCGGCGCGGTCCAGCGCCGACCGCCCGCTCCGCTTCGGTCCGATGACCCGCTCGTCGTCGTCACCGGCGCGCGCGGGTTCTTTGGTCGCGCGATCACGAAGCGCCTTACCCAGCGGGGGTACCGGGTTCGCGGTATCAGCCGCCAGATCGAGCCTGAGGATCCCAATGTGCACGAGTGGCTCGCACTCGATCTCAGCCGCTCCGCGCCGGCAGCGGCCTTTGCCGGCGCGCAGGCCGTGGTCCACGCCGCCGCCGCTTCATCGGGCGGTTTCGATGCGCACCAGCGCCACACCGTCGATGCGACCCGCAATGTGCTGGACGGGATGAAGGCCGCGGGCGGTACCGCACGACTCGTGTACGTCAGCAGCCTTTCCGTCCTGCGGCCACCGCGCACGCCGTGGGAAGAGCAGAGCGAGTACACGCCGCTCACCGCGCCGCACGAGCGCCAGTACGGCCCGTACGTGTGGGGCAAGTCGAACGCGGAACGGATCGTCCTCACGGACGCGCCGGCGCTCGGCATCGAGACGCGGATCATCCGTCCGGGCGCGCTGGTGGACTGGACGAACCCCGATCCGCCCGGGCTCCTGGGGCGCCGGTTGTTTGGTCCCTGGCACCTCGGCTTTGGCCGACCGGCGCTGCCGTTGCCGGTGGTCGAGGTGGGGAACGCGGCCGCCGTCGTCGCCTGGATGGTGGCGCGGTTCGCGGAGGCTCCCGCCGTGCTGAACCTCATCGATCCCGCCATCGGCACCCGGCGCGACCTGCTCGCCGAATTCCGGCAGCATGGCTGGCACGGCCGCTTCGTCTGGTTCCCGATTCCGCTGTTCACGACGCTGGTTCACGCGGCGCGCTATGCGCTGGCGTTGCCGACGCTGAAGCGGCCGCCGCCGTTTGCGCTGTACGGGATTCTGCGGCCGCGCCGCTACAGCGCGAGGCTCTCCGCGCGCGCGCTCGAGCATGCGCTCCGACCGCCGGTCGAGACGCCGCTCACCGCCTCACTCGCATGATCGTGCTCACCGTCGGCGTCGGCTTCCTGGCCGCAGTGCTGCTGCTGCCGACCTTGTCGGATCTCCTGAGCCTGCTCCGGCTCGCACTCGGCGGCCGGCCGACGCGAGCCCCCCAAATCCCGGCTCCGGTCCCGCGACTCCTGTTTCTCGTCCCCGCGCACGACGAAGCACGCATGATCGAGTCCTGCGTTCGTTCGCTGCTGAGCATGCGCTACCCGGCCCATCGCTTGGGCGTGACCGTCGTGGCGGACAACTGTACCGATCGCACCGCCGAGCTCGCCCGCGCCGCGGGTGCGCAGTGTCTCGAGCGCAGCGACCGGGCGTTCCCCGGAAAGCCGCGCGCACTCGCCTGGGCCCTGACGCAGGTACGCCTGGACGAGTTCGATGCGGTCGTCATCATCGACGCCGATACCCTCGTGGACCCCGGATTCGCCGCCGCGCTGGGCAACGTGGCGCCCGTAGCCGACCGCGCGTTCCAGGCGTACTTCGACGTGCGCAATCCCGGTGACACGCTGCTCACCCGCATGGCGACGGTGCTGGCCGCGGCGAACTACCGCTTTGCCTATGCCCTGAAGCGACGCGTCGGCTTGAATGCCCCGCTGTTGGGCAACGGCATGTGTCTCGGAACGAACGTGCTCGCCCGGCACGGGTGGAAGGCATTCACGATCGCGGAGGACTGGGAGCTCTACGCGCTCTACACGGCGCAGGGTGTCCCGATCGAGTCGTTACCGGCGGCTCACCTGTACGCGCAGGAAGCGCGCTCACTCGCGCAGAGCTCCACGCAGCGGCGCCGTTGGACCGCGGGGAAACTGACGGTGCTGGGACGGTACATCGGCCCGCTCCTCACCAGTCGCAAGATTGGTCTCGCGCAGAAGCTCGATGCCCTGGCCGAGCTCACGGGGCCTGGCCCGGTGGTCCTCTTCGGTCTCACGATCGTCGCCGCGACCCTGACGCTGATCCTGCAGCC
>JBLNGI010000156.1:0-10427 GCA_050264615.1 Gemmatimonadota bacterium | reverse complement strand
ACGACGTCGCTCGTGATCGTGTTGCCGGCGGCGCTGCGCCAGCCGAAGTAGGCGACGTACACCGTGTTGTCCCGCGCGGGGGCGGGGCGGATCGAGGGGCCATTCTGGCCGAGCGTGGTGCGCGGCTCGATCCGCCGCGACGTGAACGTCGCGCCGCCGTTCAGCGAGATGTCGACGGTGGCGGTCCGGCCGTTGGGCGCGTCGAAGTCGTTTATGCCGACGTAGATCCGGTCCGCGGTGGCGGCGCGCACGGCGCGCACGAAGGGCTGGTCGGCGTTGGGCCGCGTCGCGTCCTGGCGCATCGTCGTTACCGAGAAGAGGTCGCTCGTCTCGAGCTCTTTCAGCGCGATGCTCGGGGCGCTCAGGATCGTGGCGTACAGCTCGGGCGGCTCGCCCGGGGCGTGCGTGATGTCGGCGGTCTGCACGTTGCTCGGCAGGGTGTTGCGGAGCGACCAGCTGTTGCCGCTGTCGTCGGAGACGTAGATCGGGGCCGTGGTGCTCGTCGGCCCGCCGGGGTTTGGCGTGAACGCCGATGCGGCGAGGAAGCGCGGGTTGGACGCATAGATCGTGAGGAATGGTTCCGCATCCTGCCACGTCTCGCCGCTCAGCGACGCGGGGATCATGTCGACGACGCGGACGCCGGCTGGGGGCGGCGGTGGCGGCGGGGACGGAGGGCTACCTCCGCCTCGGTTGCAGGCTACGACGAAGACGGCGATGGCGGCGGCGGCGGCGAGGATGGTGGTGGCGCGCATGGTACGGGCTACACCGGCACGCTCGGCGAGTTCGTTTCCACGCTGAAGCGTGCGTCAATGATAAGACGGCGGCGAAGGGCCTCCTCGACCTACAGAATGTCTCCGAGCGGGCACGAGAATCCCGGCAGCACGTCCTCACCGTCCAGGGGTGTGTCTTCCGCGACGATCGCCTCGCTTCCGTCCTGGCGATACACACGCGCGCGGCGGCGCTCCGGATCGATCACCCACACGAGTGGTGTGCCCGCGTTCAGCCAGTCGGCCACCTTCGCCAGCACTTCGCCAGGTCGATCGCCGGGTGATAACACCTCGACGGCGAGGTCGGGCGCGAAGTCCGCGAATCCCCGCGGCGCGGGATTGGGCGCCCGGTCCCGCCGCACGAAGGCCAGGTCCGGTCCGCGGACGGTGTCGGGATTGTTTGCAAGCTTGAAGCCTGCGTCTCCGGCCAAGACGTCGCCCTGCTCATGCGCATCGGCGTAGTTGCCCAGGATCTTGGCGAGCCGCGCGGTGATCGCACCGTGCTGGTAGCCGGGGGGCTCGCGCACGACGAGCACTCCCCGCACGAGCTCGACGCGCTTGTCCGGAAACCTCATGTGGAGCAGCTCGTCCGCAGTGATCAGGGGGGACACGGTGGGAACGTAGGTGCGCTCATTGGTCATGACAAGCGAATCTCGTTGCATGGCGTCAACGTGAGGTCAATGATGATGAGGTGGCTGAAGCGGCGGCGAGTGAAGCACCGATCCCTGCCGTTCGGCACCCTATCCGACCGCTGGTCCTGTCGATGTTGACGTCGGGTCCGCATGCGAGGATCGTGAAGCGCAGTGGGGGTCTGATGCGTCCATACTGGGCATGTCAGGTAGCGGGGTGGTCATTGTACGCCCTGATCGGCGGCGGCGTGCCGACGCTCTACGGCGGCCTCCGCTGGCCAGTCGTCGCACGCGCGCTCGTCGGAGCCACCCTTGGTCTCGGCTTGACGCATTACCTGCGACGGCACATTCAGCGCAACGGATGGCTGCGACTGTCACTGCGCCGACTGATCCCGCGCATCCTCGCGGCCAGTGTCGTGATCGCCGTCGTTATGGTCACCGCGGTGATGCCCTTCCTCTTCCTTTTTATCCCATCCAATCGCGCGGGGGCGATCTCGGCGATCTTGTTGGGGCATGGGGCCATCGTGTTCGTATGGTGCGTCATCTATTTCGCCGTTCACTACTTGCGCGGGCTGCGCGCGGAAGAAGCTGAGAAGTGGCGCCTGGAGCTGGCTGTCAGAGACACGGAGCTTCGCGCGCTGCGCGGTCAACTCAATCCCCATTTCCTGTTCAACAGTTTGAACAGCCTGCGAGGGCTGATCTTGGAAAGCCCCCAGCGCGCGCAGGAAGCCGTCACACGCCTGGCGTCGCTGCTGCGCTTCGCGCTGCTCTCGAGCCGTTCAAGGACCATCAGCCTCGACCAGGAGCTGGAAGCCACACGGCATTACCTCGACCTCGAGTCGCTGCGTTTCGAGGCGCGCCTGCGATACCGATTCGACGTGGACACGGAAGCGCTCGAGCAGGCTGTTCCTCCCCTCCTGGTGCAAACGTTGGTCGAAAACGCGATCAAACACGGCATCGCGAACTTGCCGCAGGGTGGTTCGGTGCGGATCGAAGCGCGCAAACGGGCCAAGGACCTGTGCATCCGCGTGACGAACACGGGGTCGTTGCAGGACCGTCGCGACGGCGACGGCATCGGCCTGGCGAACTCGTTGGATCGGCTCCGCCTGACGTTCGGAGAGGCCGCCGAGATCACCCTCGCCGCGTCAGGCACGGGCGAGGTGATCTGTGAGGTGGTGATACCCACTCCGGTGCCATGACCACGCTGCGGGCGTTGATCGTCGATGACGAGCGGCTGGCGCGCAACGAGCTCCGCCGGCTGCTGGCCGAGCATCCCGAGATCGAGGTGGCGGGCGAGGCGGCGAACGCCGCAGAGGCGCGTCGAGCCGTCGCTGACCTGGAGCCCGATCTGGTGTTCCTAGACGTGCAGATGCCGGGAGAAACCGGGTTCGACTTCCTCGCTTCGCTCGACGTGGTGCCCCTGGTTGTATTCACGACCGCATACGATGAGTACGCGTTGCGGGCGTTCGAGGTCAGCGCGCTCGATTACCTGCTCAAGCCCGTCGAGCCCGCGCGGCTCGCGCGCACGGTGCAGCGGCTATTGTCCGCTGCGCCCCCCCCCGTTACGGATGACGCGCCGACGCAAACCCTCGTGCCGCGCTTCTCGGAAAACACGCGAGTCTTCGTGGCTCATGGCGAGCGATACTGGCTCGTGCGATTGGGCGACATCCGCCTGTTCGAATCGGCCGGGAATTCCACGCGCGTCTTCTTCGGCACTGAACAGCCACTCATCACCCGGGCGCTCAGTGATCTCGTCTCGAAGCTCGATCCGCGCGTGTTCTTTCAGGCAAACCGCCATCAAATCGTGAACGTGAAGGCGGTTCGCTCCATCCATCCGTGGTTCGGCGGCCGGCTGATGGTCGAGCTCGAGGGTGGCCATGAGGTGACGCTGTCGCGCCGGCGTTCCCGCGTCTTTCGCGAACGCCTGAGCATGTAACCACGCCGCACCACGTGGCCGGCCGCCCATCGTCCGATACAGGCCGTTCGTCACGATGTCCTTGGTTCACTTGTCGCTCCACAAGCAGACTTCCACGCAACATCAACGGAGGTCTGCATGAAGAACGCCTGGTGCCTGTTTCTGCTCGTGATGACCACTCCAGCCGCCGCGCAGATGCGCGGATTTGTCGAGCTGGACACCCGCCTGAGTGTAGTGCGGGACCAATTCGCGACGTTCACCGGTGTCCGTGCTGCCGTAATGCCGAATCCGAGCCTGTACGTGGGGCTCGTCGGGACGGGGCTTGCGACGAGCAACGCGACCGTCGCCGCACCGGCGGGTGCTTCCACGCTCAGGATGGGCTACGGCGGCCTGCTGATCGGGACCGCGCCACCGACGCCTGGAACGACCCGCATCTTCGCGGACGTGCTGGTGGGCGCCGGCGGACTCTCTGCGGAAGGGCTGGGCAGGGACGCGATTTTCGTGCTCGAGCCCGCGCTGGGCGCCGACCTGAAGCTCGCGGGCGCCGTGCGGTTCGCGATCGGCGCGAGCTATCGCTTCGTGAGCGGCGTGGATCTGCCGAGCCTCGCCGCGTCCGACCTCAGAGGCGTGAGCGCCACCATCGCGCTCCGGCTCGGCTGGTACTGAGCCCGTTGACGACTGCATTCGCGGTTGACGAGCAGATCACCCGCTTCCAAGCCGAAGCCTTGCCGGAGATGAACATGCTGTTTCGCATGGCGCTGCGATTCACCGGCGACCCGGCGGACGCGGAGGACTTGGTTCAAGACACGATCTTCAGAGCCTATCGCCAGTGGGAGCGATACGTCCCCGGAACCAACGTAAAGGGCTGGCTCGTCACGATCCTGCGGCACGCCTTCATCAATGAGTATCGCTCGAGGGAGCGGCGTCGCCAGATCCTCGAAGAGCGGGGGGGGGGGCCCGCAACGTCGTTGCACGCGACGTTCCAAGGTTTCGAGGATTTCGGCGATGAGGAAGTCATGCGCGCCATCGCTGCGCTTCGCTCGCCGTACCGCGAGGTCGTCGTGCTGCGCGAGATCGAGGAGCTGGCGTATGAGGATATCGCGAGGACACTCGGCGTGCCAATGGGGACCGTGAGATCGCGGTTGCATCGAGCTCGCGAGATGCTCAAGGAGAGCCTGATGGACTACGCCGTGAGCACCGGGGTGATCAAACGCGAGGCGAGAATACGCGGTAAGTGAGGCGGCGGCGAAGGGCGGCGACGTGCTCCGAGGAATGAAAAGAGGGCATGGTTAGCTTGAATGCCATGACCTGTTGTGGCGCGAGTGCCTGCGAGAGCCAGTTCGACCACAAGCGAGCGGCACGTGAGCTGAGGCACTATCGCGCGCATGGGCCGGCGCACCCGACCACCCGCGCGCTGATCCACTTGTTGCGACGCGCCGGCGTCAACGGACGCTCATTGCTGGACATCGGCGGCGGCATCGGCGCGATCCAGTATGACTTGCTCGAAGCCGGCGCCACGGAAGTCACGGCGGTGGATGCGTCCAGCGCCTATCAACAAGCGGCGCGCGCGGAAGCGGACCGGCGGGGTGTGAGCGCGCGCATCCAGTTCCGGCTCGGCGACTTCGTGGCGCTCGCGCCCCAGGTGGCCGCGGCCGATAACGTCACGCTCGATCGCGTGGTCTGCTGCTATCCCGAGATGGAGCCACTGGTGCGGCTGTCTGCCGAGCACTGTGGCCGGCTATATGGCTTGTCGTATCCCCGCTACCTGTGGCCGGTGCGCGCGGTGGTCGGCGCAGAAAACGTCTTCCGCAGGCTGCTTGGGAATCCATTCCGCTCGTTTGTGCATTCCCCAGTCGTGATGGACCGGCTGCTCACGGGGCTGGGATTCAAGCGGCAGTCCACGGTGCGGACGTTTGCGTGGGAGATTGCGGTGTACGAGCGAGATCCTTGAAAAGCAGATCCTTCGCTACGCGCGCGAAGCGCGCGCGGGGCTCAGGATGACAATGCTGCGCGCGTGTTAAGGAAGAAAAGAAGAAGAAGGATGAAGGTCCGGCCGCGCCACGATGGTCGGATGCCAATTCGCGACGAGGAGGGTACCAATCATGTCTTCTTCCCTCCGAGGCTCTCATGTACCGGTATTGCACTCTGGCAATCGTTGCCGTCGCGGCCGCCGGCTGCGGCGGTGCCCTCCGATCCGGGGCTCCCGTCGTCTCCCCGTCACTCGCGTCGTCCAGCATCGAGCGGTTGACCATCCGCCGGGGTGATCAGCGCGTGGAGGTCGATTCGCCCCTGGTGGCTGGCAGAAGAGTCGAGCGGCTGGCGCAGCAGGCCGGTGGGTATGTGGAGCAGGCGAGCGGCAGCACGGACGGCAGTGTCACCGTCGTGGCGCGCGTGCCTGCGGGGAGCCTGGACGCGGTCATGGACAGTGTCGCGCGGTTTGGCAAAGAGCGTCGCCGTCAGCTGACGGGGACGGATGTGACCGACCAGTACACCGATCTCGAGGCCCGTTTGCGCAGCAGCATCGCATTACGCGAGCGGTTGCAGCAGCTGCTCGGCCGCGCCGAGAGTCTCGACGACGTGCTCAAGCTCGAGCAGCAGATCGGCCGGCTGCAGGCCGAGATCGACTCCCTGCAGGCGAGACTCGACCAGCTCCGCTCCGGCACAGCGTTGGCGACGCTCTCGGTGAACTTCGAAGAAAAGCGAGTCTTGGGGCCGCTCGGGATCGCGGGCAAGGGGCTCGCGCGCGGGGTGTCCTGGCTGTTTGTGATCAAGTAGGCCCGCGACGACGCAGCGCCGCGATATCGACGCGGTAGACATTCCCCAGGCCGTTCTTGATCCCGTGGAGCTGCTCAGACAACGAGCGCGTGGACTGGGGCGGCAAGGGCAGCGTATCGGCGAAGCCGCGGTAGCTCGAGAAATAGAAGTAGCGGCCATCGGGCGAGACGATGGGGCAGTAGTCCCACGCGCTCGAGCTGATGGGCGCGTCCAGGTGGCGGGCCTTGGTCCAGACGCCGCCGATATTCTCACTGATGTAGAGATCACCCGCCGCGTTGCCGCGGCCGAGATCGTCGGGGCGGCCGTAGCTCGCGAAGATGATGTAGCTCTCGTCGGGCGCGATGAACGGGTCGCCCTCGTGCGAGGCGGTGTTGATCGAGTCGCCCAGGCTCTCCGGCTCTGTGAAGTGGCCATCGACGAATCGCGCGCGATAGATGTCGCCGGCGCCTTTGCCGCCCGGGCGACTCGAGCTGAAGTAGAGCGTGCCGTTCGCGCTCAGCGTTGGGTAGAACTCCTGGGCGTCGGTGTTGATCGGGGCGCCGAAGCTGCGCGCTGCGCTCCAACCGTCGGCGGTTTTGTCGACCACCCAGATGTCGAAGGTGCGCTGCGGCTTCGTACTCGCGGAGTCCGGTTTTGGGCGATTGGAGATGAAGTAGATGTGCGCGCCGTCCGCCGTGACAAACGGGTCGAAATCGGAGTAGCGGCCCGAGAACGAAGCGATCTCGGGGCTCGACCATTTTTGCCCTCGCAGCTGTGACACGAAGATCACGCCCATGCGGTTCGAGGGCATGCTCTTGGAAAAGAACACGGTGCGTTGATCGGGGGTGAAGGCGGCGTTCAGCTCGTCGTCGGCGGTGGAGATGACGCCGGGGGCAAAGACTTCGGGCGCCGCGTTCTGCTGGGATAGGGCAAGAGAAAAGAGCAGGGTCAGCAGCGGCATGGGGCGCTCCGAGAGGGAATGGAGGATGTACGCGGTCCCTCATTAGATGGGTTCAGGCGCCGGAACGTTGCCAAAAGCGGTGAATTGGCACTCATTCACCGATCTGGGGAGGCAATCATGCCCAACGAGATGGGAACGTTCCGGATTGACATAGAGATTGAGAACCCGCGGTATCCCGGAGCGCGACGGACCATTCGCTCGGTGCTCGTGGACACTGGTGCTGAGCTGTCATGGATTCCGGCCGACATCCTCGAATCATTGAGCATCGAGCGGCGCAATCAGTGGCGGTTCCGTCAAGCTGACGGCCCCGTGCTGGAACGCTGGACAGGACCTGCCTTCGTGTATGCTGCCGGCAGGACCACGACGGATGAGGTGGTGTTCGGGGAGCCCGGCGACCTGGTGCTGCTGGGCGCGCGCTCGCTCGAAGGCCTCAATTTGCGCGTGGATCCATTGAGCAAGACACTCGTGGACGCGGGCCCAGCGCCGGCTGCGGTGGCTGGTCCCTAGTCTCTCAGTTCCACTTCAGATTCTTGATCTGATCAAGATTCACATTCCCGCCGCTGAGCACAGCCACAACCTTTGATCCGGCGGGAGCTTTGATCAGTCCATGCAGCAGCGCCGCGACGGGTGCGGCCGCCGCACCCTCGACCACCAGTTTGCAATGCGACATGATCCAGATCATTGCATCGAAGATCTCGCGGTCGGGGAGCGTGACGATGTCGTCCACAAAACGCTGCACTACAGAAAACGTGTGATCGCCCACGCGCTTCACCCGCAGGCCGTCGATGATGCAGGCGATCTTATCGAGCGTGATGACGCGGCCGGCTGCAACGCTCTGCAGCATCGCTGGACCATCGGACGATTCCACGCCAATGATCTTGATCCTTGGGTTCGACGCTTTCAGCGCCATCGACACGCCGGAGATCAGCCCGCCGCCGCCGATCGGCACGACCGCGACATCGACTGCGGGAAAATCCCGGAACACTTCCAGGCCCAGCGTGCCCTGGCCCGTGATGAGCTGCATGTCGTCAAACGGATGGACGTAGGTAAGCCCGCGCTCCTCACACAGCTGTTTGGCCTTCTCGTTGGCTTCGTCCCAGATGGTGCCGTGTTGCACGACCTCGGCGCCGTAGGCGCGCGTCGCGTCCACCTTGGACTGCGTGGCGTTGCTGGCCATCACCACGACCGCCTTCATCTTGTAGACCCCGGCGGCAATGGCCACGCCCTGCGCGTGATTCCCTGCTGAAGAACAGATCACACCGCGCCGTCGCTGCTCAGCGGTGAGATGGCGGAACTTGTTCAGCGGCCCACGGACCTTGTACGATCCGCCCTTCTGGAACATCTCCGCCTTGAGTCGAATGTCGAAGCCGGTGCGCTCACTCAGCAGCCGCGAGGTCAGCAATGGCGTGTGATACGCGTGTCTGGAGACGTGCCGTGCGGCTTCCTCGAATTCGGCGAGGGAAACGACCGGAGACGATGCAATTTGTGAAGGCATGGGGCAAAAGATACAGCGGGCGGCAAGGTGAAGCGGCGGCGGCGACTGCGCGGCACTGAGACCCGATCGCGTGACGCTCACGATGTACCGCGACTCGTCACGAGAGCACGTCGCGCCGCTGTGCGTTCCTTTTGACACTGTTGCTTTGAAGACCGATGCTGGGGAAAACGTCCCCACTCCCGCCTGGCACCCGTTCCCATGCGTCGCACCTTATGCGCACTCGGGCCGGCTCGATGGCCGATCCGAAGCCGCCGCGACCGAGAGCGTCGAGTGGCTGGGGCAAGTCGCTTGACGCGTTCTTGACGGTCGGCGTCTACCCTCAGGTAGACTGCACTCCGAGGTAGACCGCACTCCGAACCCGAGGGTATCCGCATGACGGCTCGCACGCTTGCTCCCGCGCTCCTCTTCACGCTTCTTGCCACGGCCTGCGACCGTCAGACACCGATGGCCCCGGACCCCGCCTTGCTCACGCACGGCGTCGATGGCGGGGATTTCGCGTCCATAACGGACCTCGGGACGCTTCCCGGTGCGTTCGAGAGCCGGGCGAGCGCCATCAACGACCTCGGTCAGATCGTGGGTGAGAGCTGGCCCAGCGGCTCCCCCGAACGCTCCCGCCCAGTCATCTGGAGCCGGGGCGGCGGGATCCGAGATCTTGGAGCGTTGCCGGGCTCCGAGTCGCTCGACTCGAGCCCCCCGAGTGCGATCAACGACGCCGGGCAGATCGTCGGCATGAGCCAGGGTCACGCGGTCCTCTGGCGGGACGGCCGCATCGAGGACTTGGGCATGCTGCCAGATGGCTTTTTCAGCGGCGCGACCGGGATCAATGATCGCGGGCACGTCGTCGGGTTCAGCTACGGATCCGTCTTCACACACGCATGGATTTGGCGGCGCGACAGTGGTATCCGGGATCTGGGCACGCTGCCCGGGGGTGTAGTGAGTCTCGCGGCAGCGATCAACAACGCCGGGCAGATCGTCGGCACGAGCGACGCCGGTGGGTTCGAGTCGCACGCCGTCCTCTGGCAACCCGACGGAACCATCATTGATCTCGGTACCCTACCGGGTGGGACAATCAGCAGCGCCACCGGGATCAACGATCGCGGTCAGGTCGTCGGCTGGAGCTACAGGGGCGGCGAGGAACTCAACCAGGAGCTCCACGGGTTCCTGTGGCACGACGGAACCATGATCGATCTCGGCACCCTGCCCGGCGGGACGTACAGCAACGCCACCGGGATCAACGATCTCGGTCAGGTCGTCGGCAGCGCCAACACGGCCGACGGCACGACGCACGCCTTTCTGTGGCAAGCCGGTCTGATGACGGATCTCGGGACCCTCCCGGGCGGGACCCTCAGCGCAGCCACAGGCATCAATAACGCGGGCCAGGTGGTGGGCTTTGGCGACGGCGGGCCCGATTTCGGCGCGCACGCCATCCTATGGAGGACGAGGCGCCAGCGGGACGGATGACGGCGTCCTTTGCCGAAGCGGACTTCCTGGGTGACGAAGACGCGACCCTAAAGAGGTGACACCCTACTGCGTCAGGCAAAATGCTCTCTGCGACGCGGCGGGTATCGTGGTGATTCGGATGACTGAGAATCGGTGCCTGAACGGTTGCACAAACCCACAGCTCGTGCTCATTGAGACCCCAGTCACGTCCACCTGGGAGAGCCTGAATTAACGTAACTCGCTGAAATACAGCGCATTACGGGATCTGGCCTTCAAATTGCCATGATCCTACGATATCTCGGCGAGCGAGCTATGAGCGCCTGGCAGGACTGTTGGACGTTTCGGGTCGTGGATCAGGACACAGGGGCGGCAGTCCCTGGGGTCCCGGTCAGCGTGCTCGAAAGTGGCGGCCGCAGCGGCGGCTACTGGGTGAGCGACAGCGACGGGCTCGTGCGGATCCCCAAAC
>JBLNGI010000155.1:0-29378 GCA_050264615.1 Gemmatimonadota bacterium | reverse complement strand
TGCACGCCGACCGGCCCCCCTTCGAACATCTCGATGATGGCTTTGAGAATCCGCGCATCCATGTCGTCGAGCCCGAACTCGTCGACGTCGAGCCGCTTCAGCGCCTCGGCGGCGACGGCGGACGTGATCTTGCCGCCGGCGCGTACCTGCGCGTAATCGCGCACGCGCTTGAGGAGCCGATTCGCCACGCGCGGGGTCCCGCGGCTGCGCCGCGCGATCTCGGCGACGCCGGCGGCATCGGCCGCCACGCCCAGGATGCCGGCCGAGCGCGTGATGATCTGGACGAGGTCGTCGGGCGGATAGTAGTGGAGCCGCTCGACCAGTCCGAAGCGCGCGCGCAGCGGGGGCGTGAGCAACCCAAAGCGCGTGGTCGCGCCGATCAGGGTGAACCGCTCGAGCTGCATCGGGAGCGTCTGCGCGTGCGGGCCGTCGGCGATGCGGACGTCCACCCGGTACTCCTCCATCGCCGGGTACAGGAACTCCTCCAGCGCGGGCCGCAGCCGGTGCACTTCATCTATAAAGAGGATGTCCCCCCGCTTGAGCGTCGTCAGCATGCCCACGAGGTCGCCGGGGCGCTCGAGCACCGGCCCCGAAGTCGTGCGGATGTTGACGTTCAGCTCCTTGGCCATGAGCAGCGCGAGCGTCGTCTTGCCGAGCCCCGGGGGACCGAAGAACAGCGCATGATCGAGGGGCTCTTTGCGCTGCTTCGCGGCATCGATCGCGATCTGCAGCGACTCTTTGACCTTCGCCTGCCCCACGAACTCATCGAGCCGCGATGGGCGCAGCGCGGCGTCGGTGAGCAGCTCGTTCTCGAGTGCTTCGGGCGTCGTTATTTCGGTGCGAGTCAAGAAGCCTATCCTCTACTCTTGGACAGGGCGCGCCACCGCACGGGACGCGCCTCGGCCTCGATGATGTGCGGGGTATGGCACATCACACAGGCGTCCTCCGCGGTCGTCACGCCCGCGGGCACGAGCCGTCGATTCGTCGATCCGCAGCGCGTGCAAATCCACTCGGCGGTCACCTCGAACGGAATCGCGCTCATCGGGTCGTCAGAATCTGCAGGGCGCGGCGCACCAAGACCTCCGTTTCCGTGTCGGTTCCGTTCCCAGCCAGCGCCTGCCGGATGGCCCGGTCGGCCTCCGGCACACCATAGCCAAGCCGTTCCAGTGCCTTGAGCGCGGCTTCCGCTCCGGCCGGAACGGTCAGCGGCGGCGCCTCGGTGAAGTCTTCGACTTTCTCGCCCAGCTCGAGCGCGAGCCGCTCGGCGGTCTTCTTGCCGATGCCGCTCACGGAGGAGAGCAGCGCGATGTTCTTCTCGCGCAACGCCCGCGCGCCTCGCTCGACGCCCAGGGACGACATCAAGGCAATCCCGATCTTGGGCCCGACCCCCGAGATACTCGTCACGCGCTGGAAAAACCGTCGCTCAGATTCGTCCAGAAAACCGTACAACGCCCAACCGTCTTCGCGGACGACCAGCTCGGTCGCGAGCGTGACCTCGGCGCCTACCGCCGGCAGTTTTTCCATCACGCCCAGCGGTACCATGAGCTCGTAGCCGACGCCGCCCGCGGTCTCGACGACGACGCGATCGGCGGATTTCGAGGCCAACCGGCCGCGAACGTGCGCAATCACCTCACCCCCTGGCCCCTCTCCGTTCCGGAGAGGGGGTACGCAGGATGAACGTCAGCGCGGCCGCGACTCCGTCAGCCGCATCCGATGGCTGGGGTGCGCTCTTGAGTCGGAGTAGTTGAGCCACCATCGCGCCCACCTGGTTCTTCTTGGCGCCACCCGCACCGACCACGGTTTTCTTGATCAGCGCCGGCGCGTACTGGGCGATGTCGAGCTCGGCCTGCTGCGCCGCAAGGAGAATCACGCCCCGCGCGTGGCCGAGCACGAGCGTCGTGCGGACGTTCTTATGGTAGAAGGCATCCTCGAGCGCGAGCACCGAAGGGTGATGGCGCTTGATGAGCTGCGCGATTTCGTGATGGAGCTCGGCCAACCGATGGGGCAGGGAGTTGTCACGTCCGAACCGGAAGACACCACATTCGATGAGACGGCCCATTCCGGGAGTTCCATTCCCCGTTTCGATCACGCCGTATCCCGTGACCGCGGTGCCGGGGTCGACGCCCAAGACCCTCACGTCATCCCGTGACCGCCGCCATGGCGTCGGCGTCGATGTCGAAGTTGGAAAAGACCTTCGCGACGTCGTCCAGTTCTTCGAGGGTTTCGACGAGCGCCAGCAGCCGCTTGGCATCGCCACCCTCGACCTTCACGGTGTTCTTGGGAACCATCGAAATCTCGGCGCTCTGCACCGGCAGCTTCCTGGCCTGGAGCGCCTGGTCGATCGCGTGGAGCTGCCCGGGCGGCGTCGTGATCACGTAAATGTCGCCCTCTCTTTCCATGTCGTCGGCGCCGGCATCGAGCGCCACTTCCATCGTGGCATCCTCGTTCGCCTTGCCGTCGATCACGATCAGGCCTTTGCGGTCGAACATCCACGCGACGGAGTTCGCCGCGCCCAGATTGCCGCCATGCTTGCCGAAGATGTTCCGGATTTCGGCGACGGTGCGATTCGGGTTGTCGGTGGTTGCCTGGACCAGCAACGCGGCGCCGCCCGGACCGAATCCTTCATATGTGACCTCTTCGTAGGTCACACCTTCCAGCTCGCCGGTCCCTTTCTTGATCGCGCGGTCGATATTGTCGGCCGGCATGTTTTCGGCTTTGGCGGCGTCGATCGCCGTGCGCAGCCGCGCATTACCGCCCGGATCACCCCCACCCGCCTTGGCCGCGATCGTGATTTCGCGGATCAGCCGGGTGAACATGGCCCCGCGCTTCTGATCTGTCACCGCTTTTTTTCGCTTGATCTGCTTCCATTTGCTATGACCGGCCACTGTCAGCTCCCCACTTGTAACCGCTTGCAACTTCGGCGTCTTGGCGACTCCTCTAGGCTCTGTCAGCTAGCAACTTACAACTTGACCGTGTGCAAGCGCCACAGCTAGCATTCCCGCCCGTGACTCGCGCCGCTGCTCTCGTCCTGATCTGCGCCGCACTGCTCGGCTGTGAACGCCCCGGAAGCCCGGAGCAGACCCGCCGGCTTGCCGGCCGGGCGTTCCAGGGGACGCTGGCCTATCCCCGCTCGACGATGGTCAGCGTCTCGGCGGGTGAGGAGGCGGCGCAGCTGGTGCTGTCGTCTCCCGACTCGGTGAGCGTCGTCGCGAAATGGTTCGTCCAGGCCCTTTCGCTGAACAGATGGGATGTCAAGCGAAACATCACCGACAAGAACGGCGCGGTGACCATTTATGCAGAGCAGGACAAGCGGCCGCTGTGGTTGACGCTGCGACCCAACGTCGGCGGGCCCGGCACGACCTACACGATGATCGGCGTGATTCCGAAGGATTCGACGAAGCGGTAATCCCCGGACGGTAGGGGCACGCCACCGCGTGCCCCTACCGGTCGGGGTCGAGCATGTCTTCGAAGCGCATCCACCGCCGATAGAAGTACAAGTCCACGAACCCCGTCGGGCCATTGCGGTTCTTCGCGACGATCAGTTCCGTCGCGCCGTCGACACCGCCACCGGGGCGATACATCTCTTCGCGGAAAATCGAGAGCACGACATCGGCGTGCTGCTTCGGCGCGCCGAGCACGCCGTAGTCGTCCAGCGCGGGCCGCGGATCGTCGCGCTGCGCGCTGAAGCGCGGCAGCTGCGACACCACGAGCAGCGCCACCTGACGGGCGAGCGCGAGCGCCTTGAGATGACGCAGCACCAGCGCGGTGTCCTCGTCCTGCGTGGTACGTTCCTGCGGCGAAGGCACGAGCTGCAGGTAGTCCACGACCACCAGGCCGACCTGGCGCAATGAGTCGAGCCGCTCGAAGGCCGATTCGAAGTCTTCACCGGCGAGCGGGAGAAACGAAATCGGCAGATCCCGCAGCCGCACCGCCGCCCCCCCCACGCCCGCGCGGGTCTGATCCGTGAGCTTCGCCGCGCGCAGCTCGTCGACCGCCACTCGACCTTCGATCGCGAGCGCGCGCTCCATCAGCCGCTCTTCGTTCATTTCACCCGACAGATACGCCACACCCAGCGACTGTTGCGCGACGCGCAGCGCGATGCCGAGCGCCAGCGCCGACTTGCCGCTGCCGATATCGCCGCCCAGCAGGATCAGGTCGCGGCGGCGCAGTCCTCCGCCGAGCAGCTTGTCGAGCGATCCGAAGCCGGTGGGAATCGTGTCCCCCGTGATCTCCCCCGGACGCTGGGTGTCCACGCGCTCGACGAGGGTGTCGAGCGAGGGTCGCTTTTCGAGCCGGCGCGCGGGGGAGGGCATGTCCTATAAATGCAATTTGGCGCCGCGCGCTGCAACGGTGACCGCTTCCGCCGCGTCGGCGCCGAGCACGTCGCGGGCGGGGGCGGTGAGCTGGCTGAGCACGAGCGCGGCCGCGTCGGGGGTGGCGCTCTCGAGGTGCTGCCGTGCCGCGGCCAGCGCCCGCTTGAGTGGTCCGGGGAGTGCGAGGCTGCCGAGGCGCGTTTCGAGCGCCTGCAGCCGGCGCCGGTGATTCTTGGCGCTGACCGGTGCGGGCGGCAGCAGCGCCTCGGCGGCGCGCACCACCAGCCAGAGCGCGAACAAGCCTTCGCGCTGCGGCCCGCGCGCCGCCGCGGCGATCAGCGTGACGAGCCTTCCTTCGGCGGGTGTGCTCATGCGACCAGCTGCTGGACGGCCGCCGCGACCTGATCGGGCCGCACGTCGGTGAGACACCGATGATGCCCGAGCGGGCACCGCTCGGTGCCCATCGCGGAGCAGGGACGGCACGACAAATCGCGCTCCAACACGACGGCGCGCTTGGTATAGGGATAGAATCCGAACGGCTCCACCGTCGGGCCGAACAGCGCCACTACGCGCGTCCCCACGCCGGTCGCCATGTGCATGACGCCGGTATCGCCCGAGACCGCGACCGCCGCGCGCGCCAGGCACGCGCCGGTCTGCTGCAGGCTGAATGCGCCGGCAGCACTCACGACGCCTGGTCCGAGCGCTGCGCCGAGCTCGCGATCCTGCGGTCCGCCCACGGCCACGATTCCGAATCCGAGCTCCTGCAGCTGTTCCGCCAGCGCGCGCCAGTGGCCCATGGGCCAGCGCTTCGTCGCGTGCGCGGCGCCGGGCGCGAGCGCCGCGAATGGTTTTTGATCGAGCCCGACTTCGGCGAGCCATTGCGCCACGTGGGCGCGCGCCGCCGGGGCGAGAAAAAAATCCGGCGGGCCGCCGTCGGGCTGGACGTCGAGCCCCGCGGCGTTGGCGGCCTCGAAATAGCGCTCCGGCACCGGCACGTGCCGTCCATACAGGTTGATCTTGGTCGAGATCAATGCGGTCCGCGCGAGCTTGCGTTTGGAGTAACCGGTCCAGCGCGCGGGCACGAGCCAGCGCAGGGCGGCGCTGCGCAGGCTGCCGTGCAGGTCGAGCCCGTGCGTCGGGCCCAAGCCCCGCAGCCGCTGGGCGAGATCGGTGATCCGTTCGTCCGGGCCGAGCGTGAGGAGGCCGGTCAGGTGCGTGTTTTCGACGACGAGCGGCGCGAGCGCGCGCTTGGTGACGAAGTACAGCTCCGCTTCCGGATGCCGGCGGTGCAGTGCGCGCACGAGGGGAGTAGTGAGGAGGACGTCGCCGATCGAGCTGAACCGGACGCACAGGATGCGCAACACGCGGGCAATGTAGTCGCGCGTTGCCCGGCTTCGCCAGCCGGACTAGCTTCTCTCGCAAGATGCCGCGTCCCAAGAGCATTCTCTGGGTCGACGACGAAGTCGACGGACTCGCCGCGCATCGCCGCTTTCTCGAGGACCAGGGATTCGCGGTGACGCAGGCGGCGCACGGCGACGACGCGCTTGTGATGCTGCGTCGCCAGCCGTACAGCGTCGTGCTGCTCGACGAGCAGATGCCGGGGCGGCGCGGCATCGAGCTGATCCCCGAAATCCGCGCGATCGATCCCGCCATGGCCGTCGTGATGGTGACGCAGAGCGAAGACGACGGCTTGATGCGCGACGCGATCGGGATCGAGATCGACGATTATCTCGTGAAGCCGGTGCATCCCCGCCAGATACTCTCCGTCGTCACGCGGCTGCTCGAGGGCGATCGGATCCGCCAGCAGCGGCTGTCGCGCGACTTCGTCACGCGCTTCCGCGAGCTCGAGGGACGGCGCGGCTCGACCCTGGCGTGGCGCGAATGGAGCGAGCTGGTCGCCGAGCTGGCGCGCTGGGAAGTGCGACTCGCCGCGGGCGACGAGCCGGGCCTCTCCGAGGCACTGCGCGCGCTCCAGGAGAGCCTGCGCAAGGATTTTCAGGCCTTCATCACGAAGCACTATCCGCGCTGGCTCTCCGATCCGGAGCGCGACCGGCCGCCGCTGTCGGTGGACGTGGGCGCCGAATTTCTCGTGCCCGCGCTCAAGCGCACCGGGCGCCTCGTGTTCATCCTGATCGACTGCCTGCGGCTCGATCAGTGGGAAGTGCTGCGCGATCTGATCACGCCGCTGTTCGACGTCGAAGAGTCGCACTACTACAGCATCCTCCCCACGGCGACGCCGTTCTCGCGCAACGCGATCTTCAGCGGCCTGTTCCCCATGGAGATCGCCGCCCGCCATCCGGAGTGGTGGGGCGCGCCGACCGACGAGGAAAGCCTCAACGCGCACGAGTCCGAGCTGCTGGTGGAGCAGCTGCGGGAGCTGGTGGGCGAGCCGGTGCCCGTGCGCTACGAGAAGCTGTTCACGGCGGCCGACGGCAACGATCTGTTGCGCCGCCTCCCCGCCCACCTCGCGCAGCCGGGCGTCACGGCGCTGGTGTTCAACTTCATCGATCAGCTCACCCATGGCCGGTCCGAGAACGCGATCCTGTACGAGGTGGCGCGCGACGCGGACGCGCTGCGCGGGCTCACGCGGACCTGGTTCGAGCGCTCGCCCGTGCTCGCCGCCCTGCAGGAGGCCGAGCGCCGCAACGTCCCGGTGCTGCTCACGACCGACCACGGCTCGATCCACTGCCAGACGCCGGCGACCGTGTTCGCCAAGCGCGACGCGACCGCCAACCTGCGGTACAAGTTCGGCGAAGACCTCCGCGCCGAGGATCCCGAGGCCGCGATCATGGTCGAAGACCTGAAGGCGTACGGACTGCCCGCCAAAGGTCTCGGCGTGCGGCTGCTGCTCGCGACCGGTGATCGCTTCTTCGTGTATCCGACGAAGCTGCGCGAGTACCAGGCGCGCTATCGCGGAGCGTTTTTGCACGGCGGCGCGACGCCCGAGGAAATGATCCTGCCGGTCGCGTTGCTCACCCCACGCCGGAATCGCTAGTGCGGCGCAGCGCCCGGCTGCTCGCGCTGCTGCGCCCGTACTCGTGGCTGTTCGCCGCGACCATCTCGGCGACGGTGATGTCGTCCGTGCTCGACGGGTTCACGTTCGTGCTGCTGATCCCGTTCCTGCGCACGCTGTTCGGCGACGCGGCCCTGCCGGCGCAAGGCGGCTCCCAGGTCGAGGCGGTGCTCAACAGGATCGCCGGGCCGTTCCTGCAGGCGGGCGCGCCCGAGATCGCGCTGCGCAACGTCGTGATCGTGCTCCTCGCCGCGCTCCTGCTCAAGAACGCCACCGGCTACCTCGCGTCCGTCGGCTCCGTCGCGATCCAGGAAGGGGTGGTCCGCGATCTGCGCGTGCGCCTGTTCCGCCACCTCCAGACGCTGCCGCTCGGCTATTTCCAGCGCACGCGCGCCGGCCAGATCGTCGCCCGCATCATCAGCGACACCGATCAGGTGAAGACCGCCGTCAGCGCGGCGCTCGCGTCGCTGCTGCAGAACATCGTGGTCATCCTCGTCTACGTCGTGATTCTGTTCGGCCTGTCGGTGCGACTCGCCTTGCTGTCGCTGCTGCTCGCCCCCGTGCTGGTGCTCATCATCCGGCCGATGATCAACCGGCTGCGCCGGCGCTCGCGCGAAGTCGCGGCGGAGCGCGGCGAGGTGACGAGCCACGTCGGCGAGATGATCGCCTCCGCGAAACTGGTGCGCGCCTACGTCGCCGAAGCGTTCGAGCTCGAGCGCTTCCGCCAGCTCACCGAGCGCTACCGCAGGCGCGTGTTGCGCGCGCAGAAGTATTCGAGCCTCACGAGTCCGGTGAGCGAGGTGTTCGGCGGGGTGATGCTGGTGCTCATCCTGGTCGTGGGCACGCGCCTCGCGATTGGCGCGGCCGCGACGCTCGATCCCGCGGTGCTGATCACGTTCCTCGCCGTGAGCCTGCGGGTCATGTCGCCGATCAAGTCGGTGTCGAATTATCCCGCGGTGATGGCCGGAGCGGTCGCCTCCGCCGAGCGGGTGTTCGAGGTGCTCGATCTCCCGCCGGCCGAGGGGGACAAGCCCGGCGAGACGACGGCGGAGTTCAGCGAGCGCATCGAGTATCGGGGCGTCTCGTTCGAATACGAAGCCGGCGAGGCGGTGCTGCGCGACGTGGACCTGGACGTGCGGCGCGGCCAGGTCGTGGCGATCGTCGGTCCCTCCGGTGCAGGGAAGACGACGCTCGTCGATCTGCTGCCGCGGTTCTACGAGCCGACGCGCGGCGAGATCCTGATGGACGGCGTGCCGCTCACGAATTTCACCCGGTCCTCGTTGCGCCGGCTCATGGGCGTCGTGTCGCAGGAGACCGTGCTGCTCAACGACACCGTGCTCGCGAACATCGCCTACGGCCGGACCGACTTCACGCTGGAGCAGGTCCGCGGCGCCGCGCGCGCGGCGAATGCCGACGATTTTCTCTTGCGGCTCCCCGAAGGCTACAACACCGTGCTGGGCGAGCGCGGCACGCGGCTGTCCGGCGGCCAGCGCCAGCGCATCGCCATCGCGCGAGCCCTGCTGCGCGATCCACCGATTCTGGTTCTCGACGAAGCGACCAGCGCGCTCGACACCGAGTCGGAGCGCCTGGTGCAGGAGGCGATCGAGCGGCTGATGGCGCACCGCACGGTGTTCGTCATCGCGCATCGCCTGGCCACCGTCCAGCACGCCGATGCCATCGTGGTGTTGGCCGAAGGACGCATTGTCGAGCGGGGGACGCACGGCGATCTCCTCTCGGCCGACGGGCTCTATCGCCGCCTGTATAACCTCCAATTCAGGACCTGATGCTCTCCGGATTCACGATCGTTCGGAACGCCATCAAGCTCGATTTTCCCATCGTCCCGGCGATCCAATCGGTGCTCGAAGTCTGCGACGAAGTCGTCGTGAACGTCGGCAAGTCCGAGGACGACACGCGCGAACTCGTCGCGTCGGTGCGGGACCCGCGCGTGCGCATTCTCGATACGGAATGGGACTTCACCAAGAAGAACATCATGTTGTCCCTCGAGACACAGCGCGCGATGGACGCATGCCGCGGGCAGTGGGGGATCTACATCCAGGCCGACGAGGTCCTGCACGAGCGCGGCGCCCAACTGGTGAAGCAAAAGGTGGCCGAGTGGGACGCGGACCAGCGCGTCGAAGGGCTGCTGGTGAAGTACCGGCATTTCTACGGCGGCTTCGATCACATCGCCACCAGCCGCCGCTGGTACCGGCGTGAAGTGCGCTGCATCCGCCTGGGGAAGGACATCCGGCCTTATCAGGGAGCGCAAGGATTCCGGGTTGGGCCGGACTACCGGAAGATTCAGGCGCGCGTGACCACCGCGGAGATGTTTCACTACGGCTGGGCGCGTCCCGCCAGAGCGATCAAGGAGAAGCTCGAGATTTCCAAAACGATCTATCCGTGGGGAAAGGACCGGCTCGAGCGCGACCTCAGGGAGCGCGGCGGCACGCTCGAGTGGATTCCGCTGCTCAAGCCGTTCCGCGGCACGCATCCCGCTGCCGCGCGCGAGTGGATTGCCGAGCGGGCGCATGATCCGGAGCGCGTCATCGGCCCCGCGCGATTCAAGCCGGAGCACGTGCGCTTCTATATCTCGGACTGGATCGAGCGGCTGACCGGCGCGCGCGTGTTCGAGTTTCGAAACTACGTGCTAGTGTAGCGCCCGGCCGCCGGGCAACCGGCCGTCGCGCAACAGTCCCTCATACATCCGCACGTAATCGCGCGCCATGCGCGTGTGGGTGAAGTGACGCTCGGCGTGGCGGCGGCACGTCTGTGGATCGAATTCCGCGAGCCGGCGCCGCAGCGCCAGGAGCTCCTCGAGCGTCGTGCCGAGACCGCCCACGCCGGGATCGATCAACTCCGGGAGCGCGCCCCGCGGCGTCGCGATGACGGGGGTGCCGCTCGCGAGCGCCTCCACGACGTTGAGTCCGAACGGCTCGTCCCACTGCACCGGCATCCAGAGACACCGGGCTCCGGCGAGCAGCTCCCGTTTCTCGTCGCCGCCTACTTCACCGGCAAACCGCACCCAGCGCGACAGGCTGGGCCGCCACCCACCGGCGACGACCAGCCGAAATCGCCCGTGCTTGGCCGCCCGCGTCGCGATGCGCCAGCCCTTGGCGGAGTGCAGCCGCGCCAGAAAGAGGTCGTAGTCGGACTTGGCGGCGCGAAACTCGTACTCGTCGAGTCGCGCGCCGTTGTACACGTACGCCGCCGTGCCATGCCGGCGGGCGTGATTCTGGCTCAAGCAGATCACGTACGGCGGTGCGATAGAACCGGGACCCATGTTGCCGTGCAGCGTCGCCACGTACGGCACCTTGGGCGGGTGTTCGACCAGGCCGTGGTAGTGCATCACGTCGACGGGCTCCGACGCGTACCGGCGCACGTCGAACCCCGGCCGCCGCACTTCCTCCGCGTCCACTTCCACCACACGCACGCCGGGTACGATCGATCCGCGGCCCGCGAGCAGCGTGACCTCGTGCCCGAGCTCGACCAGCGCCTGGCTCAGCCACACGACGATCCGCTGCGCGCCGCCGTACTTCTCGACCGGCACGCGCGTGTGCTGGAATTGGACGATGTGCATTCAGTCGGCGACTCGCCCGGCGGGCAGCGTTCCCGACTTCGTCATCCCTTCGTACATCCGCACGTAACTCTCGGCCATCCGCAGATGCGTGAAGTGTCGTTCGGCGCGCGCGCGGCACGCCTCCGGAGATCGCGTGCCGATGGTCTGCGCGGCCCTGATCATCTCGTCGAGGCTCGAGGCGATCGCCCCGACGTCGGGCGTCAGAATCTCGGGCAGCGCGCCGCGGTTGGTGCCCAGCACCGGCGTGCCTGAGAACAGCGATTCGATCGTCGGCAGTCCGAACGGCTCGTCCCATTGCGCCGGCATCCACAAGCAACGCGCGCGGGCGAGCAGCACGGCCTTCCGCTTGCCCCCGACTTCACCGACGTACTTGATCCCGCCCGTAAAGCTCGGGCGCCAGCCGCCGGCAATGATCAAGGCCCGGCCGGTGCGCTTGGCCGCGTCGATCGCCCAGTGATAGCCGCGGTCGCTGTGCAGCTTCCCCAGGAACAGATCCCACTGCTCCTTGCGCCGCCGATAGATGTACTCGGCGGGGTCGAGGCCGTTGTAGACGAACGCGGTGCTGCCATGACGCGCGGCGTGATCGCGCGAAAGGAAGATCGTGTTGGGCGGGAGCGGCGTGTCGGGTTTCCAGTTGCCGTGCAGCGTCTGCACGAATGGCAACCCCTGGGGACCCTGCTTCAGGGGAAAGTGCGCGTGGAGAATGTCCGCGCTGTCTGGAAGGAGTTTTTTCAGATCGACGTTGGAGTCTTTGAGCAGCCGCGGCGCGACTTCAACGATCTTGGCGGCTTCGGCGACTTTCGTTCCCGGCTGCGCCAGGAGCGTGATCCGATGGCCAAGGGCGGCGAGCGCGCGGACCAGCGCGACCACGACGCGCTGAGGTCCGCCGTAGCCTTCGACCGGGAGCCGGTGATGCGAAGCGACTACGACGTGCATCGCAGCCCCAGTATAACTAGCTTCGGAACATGGCGGCGAGTCTGGGCGGGCTCACACTTCTGCAGCTCACCCATCAGGGCGAGGGCGCAGGCTCCACGCAATCGATTTTCAGTTTGAGTCGCGAGCTGGCCAAGCGGGGTCATCGCGTTGTGGTGGGGTGCCCCGCGGGCACATTGCTCGCGCGCAGCGTCGTCGCCGCTCCACCGCTCGAGCACGTTGCGATCGACTTTTCCGACTTCCGCAGCGTCGCCACCGCGCTGGCGACGGTCATCGCCGATTGCGGCGTGGACGTCGTGAACAGTCACGCTACCGGCGACCGCCGCGCGCTCACCTGGCTGCGGTGGCGCGGCCGTCTGAAGCAGCCGCTGGTCGTGACGCGCCGCACCATGCCGCTCACGTTGCCCCCCGAGCTCATCGCCGTCGGGTTGACGGCCGACCGCACGATCGCCGTGAGCGCGGCGGTCGCCAGCGCCCTGCGGCGGCGCCTGCATCCGCGCCGCAGGCTGCGCGTCGTGCCCAACGGGATCGATCTCGACCGGATCGAGGGGGAGCCATCGGCCGAGGAGCTTGCGACCGCACACATGGCGTTGGGGGATGCCGGCCGGCCGGTGGTGGCGGTCGTGGCGCGGCGCAAGGATCAGCAGATCCTGCTGCGCGCGTTGCCGGCACTGGCACGTCCCGTGACCGTGGTGTTCGTCGGCATCCGGCCCGACGACGAGCTGCGGGCCGCCGAGGCGGCCGTACCGGACCGGCACCGCATCGTGTTCGTGCCGTTCACCGAGCGCCCGCTCGTGTTCTACCGGCTGGCGACGGTCGCGGCGTTGCCGTCGCGCATCGAGGGGCTGTCCCAGTCGTTGCTCGAAGCGATGGCGCTGGGGGTTCCCGTCATCGCGTCGGAGGCGGGAGGCAATCCCGAGCTCATTTACCCGGGCGAGACCGGATTGCTGGTGCCGCCGCTCGATCCCGCCGCCTGGACGCGCGCGCTCGAGCGGGTGCTGGGAGACGATGAGTTCCGCGGCCAGGTTGGCCGCGCGGGACGGGCGCTCGTGCGCGAAGCGTTTACGATGCAGCGCACCGCCGAGCGTACCGAGGTGGTCTATCGGGAAGCCATCGCGCGGCGCCGATTGCTCGCGGGGGAACGCTCCCGTTAACATTCCGAGCATGCTGACCGTCGCGCCGGCACCGGTCACCATCGTGATCCCGACGCTGAACGAGGCGCATCAGATCACCGAGTGCGTGCGGGGCGTGGCGTGGGCCCGGGAGGTGATCGTCGCGGACGGCGGTTCGAGCGATTGCACCGGCGAGCTGGCGGCTGCGGCTGGCGCCACCGTCCTGCGCGATTCGTGGGCGACCATCGCGGCGCAGCGCAACGCGGCGATCGCGGCGGCCCGGCATGAGTGGGTGTTCGCGCTCGATGCCGACGAGCGGGTCGATGCGGCGTTGGCGCGCGAGATCGCCGCAACGGTAGCGGCGCCCGCGCACGCGGCGTACGCGGTCCGGCGCGAGAACATCTACCTGGGTCGCGCGGTGCGGCGCGGCGGCTGGGGTGACGACTGGGTGGTGCGGTTGTTCCGCCGCGATCGTCGCTATGTGAATCGGCGCGTGCACGAGCACCTCGAGCGGGGGAGCGATGTCGGGCGGTTGCGGGCGGCGCTGGTGCACGAGCCCTACCGCAGCCTGGCGCATCACCTGGAGAAAGCGACGCGCTACGCGAATTGGGCGGCGGCCGACATGGCGGAGCGCGGGCGGCGCCCACGGCTCGCGGACATGGTGCTGCGGCCGCCGGCAACGTTTCTTCGGATGTACCTGTTCCAGCTCGGTGTGTTGGACGGGTGGCGCGGGACCGTGCTTGCGGGGCTCGCCGCCGTGAGCGTGTTTCTCAAGTACGCGCGATTGTGGGAGCTCGAGCAACGACCGCATGTCTAAAACGTTCCTGCTGACCAACGAATTCCCGCCGGTGCAGACGGGTATCGCGCGGATGATGGGGGAAATCACCCGCCGCTACCCGCGCGGCGAGCTGCTCGTCTCTACGGGTCAGCATCGCGATTCGCAGGACTCCGACGTGCGGTTCAGCGGCGCGGTGGTCGATCGCCTGCCCGTGCCGAGCAAGGCGCTGCGAAATCTCGCGGGCCTGCTGTTCTGGGCGCGTCGCGTCGCGAGCCTCGCGCGCCAGCACAAGCCTCGGTTTGCCTGGTGTGATTCGATCCGTCCCTGCACCTATCCCGCCAAATGGATGCACGAGCGCGTGGGCACCCGGTACGGCGTGTTCGTGCACGGCGGCGACGTCCTGAAAGAGCTGCACGCGATCCACCATTCGCGGTTCGCGCGCAAGACGGCCAAGGCGCTGTTCGGCTCGGCGGATGCCGTGGTCGCGAACAGCCAGTGGACCCGCGAGCAGGCCCAGACGGTGCTGCGCGAGCTGGGGCTCGATCCGCTCGCCGAGCGCGTGCGCGTCGTACCGCTCGGGACCGATCCCGAGCAATTCCGTCCCGGCATCGACACGCACGCGGTGCGCGCGCGCTACAACCTGAACGGCAGCGCATGGGTGCTGACCGTGGCGCGGCTCGAGCCGTACAAGGGCGTGGATATGGCGCTCCGCGCGGTGGCGCAGGTCCGCAGGGACGGCCTGGATGTGAATTACCTCGTCGTCGGCAGCGGCAAGAAGCGGAAGGAGTATCAGGCGCTCGCCGAGGAGCTGAAGATCGCCGACCATGTCCGGTTCGTGGGCAACGTGCCCGAAGCGGAGCTGCCCGCCGTGTTCAACATCGCGAGCGCGTACGTCGGCGTCTCACGCCGCGCGGACGGCTCGCGCGTCGAGGGCTTCGGCGTGGCGTTGGCCGAAGCGAGCGCGTGCGGCCTGCCGGTCATCGCCGGCCAGTCGGGCGGATTGGCGGAAGCGGTGCGCGACGGTGAGACCGGCCTCGTCGTGAACCCCGACGACCCGGAGGCGGTGGCCGACGCGTTGAAACGTCTCCTGGGCGATCAACTGCTGGCGCGCCGGCTCGGACAGTCGGGCCGCAAGGCCGTCGAGACCTACTACAACTGGGACCGTGTGATCCGCGATCTGCGGGACATCGAATCACAAGTCTCCTCCTAGCGTTCAATTTCCCGCCGCACGGCGGCGGCATCGCCCGCATGATGGGCGAGCTCGCGCTTCGATATCCCGCTCAGTCGCTCGTCGTCTCCACCGGCGCATACGAGGGGAGCGCGGTGAGCGACGCGCGCTTTCCCCAGCCGATCGATCGCGTGCGCATTCGCGCCACGCGCCTGCGCACGATTCAGGGACTTGCGCTGTGGACCTGGCGCGCCCGCCGGCTCAAACAGCAGTGGACTCCGGGTTTCGTGTGGTGCGCCGAGCTCAAGCCCGCCGGTTATCCGGCGCAATACCTCGGCCTGCCCTACGGCGTGGTGCTGCACGGCACCGAGCTGCTGCTGATCGAGGAAAAAATCCGGCGGAGCGGGTTCAAACGTCGCACGGCGGGCGGGATCGTCGGCAACGCCGCGGTGCTGGTCGCCAACAGCAATTGGACTGCGAATCTGGCCCGGCAAGTTCTCGGAGCGCTCGCGCTCGACGTTCCGGTGGAAACGGTCCCGCTCGGCACCACCCCCGCTCATTTCCGTCCCGGCGTGGATCCGAGCGAGGTCCGTCGCCGGTATGGATTGAACGGCGGGCCCTGGCTGCTCACCGTCGCGCGGCTCGAGTGGCACAAGGGCATCGACACGGTCATGAAAGCCCTGCCGGCGATACGCGCAGCGCATCCCACCGCGCACTACGCGATCGCCGGGGTGGGCGATCGTCTGCCCCAGCTGCAGCAGCTGCACCGCGAGCTCGGACTGGGCGACGCCGTGCGCTTTCTCGCAGCCGTGCCGGATGATGATTTGCCGGCCCTCTACAATGCGGCCGATCTCTACGTCGGCGCGTCGCGCCGTCACGAGCTGCTCGTCGAGGGATTCGGCATCTCGCTCGTCGAAGCCTCGGCCTGCGGGCTCGCCGTCGTGGGCGGGCGCTCGGGTGGCGTTCCCGATGCGGTGCGCGAAGGGGAGACCGGGATTCTCGTCGATCCCGACGATCCCGCCGCGGTTGCGGCCGGCGTCAACGAGCTGCTCGCCAATCCGGAGCGCCGAAAACAGCTCGGCGCGGCTGGGCGCCGCGCCGTCGAGAGCTACTACAACTGGGATCGCGTGGCGAAGGATCTCATCCGGATCGACGCAGCGTACTCTCTTGCTTCGCGGGCCGCGCGATGATCGCGTAGGTCGGGCAGTGCCGGATGTAGCCGCCGTCCATCGGCGACCATTCCTGATCGGGCTGGGTCACGACCGCTTTCCGATCCGAGTCGAGCACGAACATGCCTTGCGGGCCGTGCATGAGGCACGCGCCGCAGCCGATGCAGCGCTCGCGCTCCACCCGCACGATCACGCGCCGCTTCGGGAAGATGCCGACGTCGCCGGGCAGCGGCCAATCGTCCCGGTCGAGCGCGGCGCTCGTGGCGCGGTAGCCTTCCTCGACCTCTTCGCGCAGGTGGTCGAACGAAAACATCGTGACGTGCTCGACGCGCGGCTGGATATAGTAGACCGCCGGCGTCGTCCAGGTGCGGACGCGCTGCTCGAGCAGCGTCTGCATCAGGATTTCGGTCGCGCGCGCGAACACGCCCGCGAATCCTTCGTCCTGCGCGTCGGCGGTGAGGACACTGGAGGCCGAGACGTCCACCGCCACGATCAGCTCGGGGCCGAGGGCGCGCGACGCGACGAAGGGCACGTTGGAGACGACGGCGCCATCCACGTAGAACCGGCCGCCGATCTCGTGCGGCGGGAAATAGCCCGGCAACGCGCACGAGGCGAACACGGCGTCGGCGACCCGGATGTCGTCGAGCCCGGGCAGTCCCCAGAACACCTGCATCCCGGAATTGAGGTCGACGGTATTGATGATGACCGGCGGATCGAGCTGCTGGAACGTGAGGTCGCCGACCGTGCGGGCGATCAGGTGCTCGAGCGGCTCGCGCTTGAACAGCGCCGGGGAGCGCATGCGCTTCAATGCCATATCGGCATGGGCGACAGCGAACACGTCTTTGCGGCGCAGGCTGAGCGCGATTTCACGCAGCTTGGCGATTCCGACCCCTCCCGCCCACGCGGCGCCGACCAGCGCGCCGACGCTCGACCCGATGATTCGGGTGGGCCGGTGCCCACGCTCTAAGAGCGCCTGGATCACGCCGACGTGGGCGAGGCCTTTCATCCCGCCGCCGCCCAGCACGAGGGTGAACGGTGTGTCGCGCTTCACAGCTCGATCCGCTTGCCCGGGGAGTTGAGTCCCGAGTAACGTAGTGAACACCCCCATGGCGGCGCCACTGTTTTGGTCACGACTCGCGCGAGATCGCTGGGCCCGTATGGGCCTCGCAGTAGTCGGTGTGCTCGCATTGCTGGCGCTGTTAGCTCCATGGCTGTCCCCCGGCGACCCCTTTCGCGGCGACCTTGCTGCAAGTTTACATCCACCATCCGGCGCGTTTCTCCTCGGCAGCGATTCACAGGGCCGTGACGTGCTGTCCCGCGTGCTGTACGGTGCCCGCCTCTCGCTCGCCGTCGGACTCATCAGCCAAAGCATCGCGCTGGCGCTCGGCGTGACGTTAGGACTCGTGTCCGGTTACTACGGCCGCTGGCTGGACGGCGTCATCATGCGCGTGGCCGACGTCACCCTCGCATTCCCGTCGCTGCTGCTGTTGATCGCCATCGCCGCCGCCGTGAAGCCGTCGCTTCCGGTCGTGTTCGTCGTCATCGGCATCGTGGGTTGGGCCGGTATGGCGCGCATCGTTCGCGGCCAGGTGCTGCTCGCGCGCGGGCTCGAGTACGTGCAGGCCGCGCGCGCGCTGGGCGCGTCGGACCTCCGAATCATCGCGCGCCACGTATTGCCCAACGTAATCGCGCCGGTGATAGTTGCGGCGACGCTCGGCATCGGCGGCGCGATCATGGCGGAGGCGGCGCTGTCGTTCATCGGCCTGGGGGCGCAACCGCCCACGCCGTCGTGGGGCGCGATGGTGGCCGAGGGACGCGACCTGCTGCGCGTGGCGCCCTGGGTCTCGATCGCTCCCGGCGTGGCGATCGGCCTCGCCGTCCTGGGTCTCAACCTGCTGGGCGACGGGCTGCGAGACGCGCTCGACGTGCGCGGACTGGGACGCGTGGCGTGACCGAAATCGCCTACCACCCGACCCACGTACGCGCGCTGCGCGAGACGTTCAAGGCGCTGCGCACCTCGGAGTTCCCGTGGACCGCGGACACGGTCTATCTCAACAACGCGTCGATCGGGCCGATTCCCGAGCGCACGCGGCGCGCGCTCGACGAGTTCACCGCCAAGCGCACCGCGCCGCACCTGCTGCCCGATCGCGAGCTGTTCGCCGGGCTGACGGCGGCGCGGCTCGGGATCGCGCAGCTGATCAACGCCGATCCCTCGGAAATCGCGCTCGCGACCAATACCGGTTTCGGATTGCACCTCGCCGCGCGCGCGCTCCCGCTCAAGCGGGGCGACATCGTGCTGCTGTCGGACAAGGAGTTTCCGGCGAACGTCTATCCCTGGCTGCTGCTGCGCGAGCAGGGCATCACCGTCGAGGTGGCGCGCTGCACGGCGAACGGCTGGCCGGATGAAGAACACTTGCTCGAGCGCCTGCGCGATCCGCGCGTCCGCGTCCTCGCCGTCTCGTTCGTTCAGTTCTCGAACGGGTACCGCGCGGACTTGAAGAAGCTCGGCGCGGCCGCGCGTGCGAACGGCACCTACCTCGTGGTCGACGGCATCCAGGGGATCGGCAACTCGGTGCTCGACCTGCGGGAGACGCCCGTCGACATCCTCGCGTGCGGCGGGCAGAAATGGCTGCTGTCGCCCTGGGGATCGGGGTTCGTGTACGTGCGCAAAGAGCTGGTCGCGCAGCTCGAGCCCACCATCACCGGCTGGATGGCGTTCGAAGGCACGGACGATTTTTCACGGCTCACCGAATACAACCCCACCTTCCGCTCCGATGCCCGCCGTTTCGAAATGATCACCCTGCCGTATCAGGACTTTTTCGGGATGACCGCATCGCTCAGCCTGCTGCTCGAGATTGGCGTGCGCGATATCGCCGAGGTGACGCGGGCGACGCATGCGCCCATCCTGAAGTGGGCGCAAGAGAACGACGTCCGCATCACCTCGCCGACTGAAAATGGTCACCGCTCGGCGATCATTTGCGTCGCGCCGCCGAAGCCGGCCGAGGCCTATCATGGGATGAAACGGGCGCGCGTGGTGTGCAGCCTGCGCGAGGGCGCGATTCGCCTCTCGCCGCACTGCTACAACACGGTCGAGGAGATGGAGAAGGTTATAGAGGTGCTGGACGACCTGATGTAACGGCGTCGCGGTGGCGATCGACCCACCAGGCAAAAAGCACAAACACCCAGCCAAAAAAGATCCCGAAGATCGCGAGCGCCTTCATGTCGGTCGGCGTTGGGGTGAACAGTGTGCTGTAGTAGGAGCCGGCGAGCAGCACGATCAAGCCCCAGAATCCCCAGCGACCGATGGCGTCGCGCGCCCGCGTGCTGCGCAGATAGACCGCGACCCCGGCGAGCAGCATGGCGCTCTCCACGATCACGGCCGCAACCGGGTCGTTCCACAGCCCAAGCCCCACTTCAGGGCCGCCGGGATACAACGGCATGTCGGGACGGTGCGTCACGAAATCCAGCACCCAGTGGCTGACGACGAGCACGCCGATGACGAGCGCCGCGCGCCTGTCACCCCGCCGCCGATAGTAGAGAAAGCCGAACAGCGCGCCCCACGCGATGAGCGTCAACAGGCTGTGCGAGATCGGATAGTCGTCGAGCCACAGCGTGAGAAACGGATTCGGTCCCGGGACGACGTGGGCACGCTCCCAGCCGAGCAGCAAGAAGACCGGCCAGAGGAGATCAGCGAGCGTCGGGGCAACGAACAGCGTGCCGAGGTTCGTCCGCGGTGCCATGTGTTTGGCCGCCAGGCCCAGGGCGTAGTGGCCGATGAACATCGCGCTATTTCCTCATCAACCGTTTCAGGATCTGGATTTGGCCCGCATGGTAGAGATCGTGCGACGCAATGCCGTAGATCTCGGCCTTGACGGGCCACGTGGAGCGCCAGCCTCTGCGGCCCAGCTGCGCCGGCTTCAAGTCGGCAATCGCGTCATGCAACAACCGGTGCTGTTCGTCGAGGAGATCGCGATCGCGTTTCCACGCGGCATCGTCGGGTGGCTTAGGGAGCGCGGGCCAGTTCGCCCCATCGCGCGGAAATGAGATTGCGGGATCGCGCAGCAGCCGCCGCCGCACCATGCATTTCCAGTAGGCGGTGTGCAGCACGAGATCCCAGATGCAGTGACGCTTGGGGCCGGGACGCCACAGGGCCTGGCGCGCGCTCACGCCGCGGATCGTTCCCCTGAGCGGCGTCCCGTGCCAGGACGGAGCGGTGTAGGCCTGATCGAAGACTTCGAGCAGCAGCCGGACGCGCTCGTCCACTTCAGCCTCGTCTCAACAGCGCGTATTCCTTCTTTCCTTTGCGCAGCAGGAGATTGCGGCCGCCGATCCAGTCCTGCGGCGTGATCTTGCGGGCGACGTCCTCGACGCGCTGCTGATTGAGGTAGATCCCGCCCTGCTCGACACTGCGGCGCGCCTCGCTTTTGGACTTGGCGAGGCCAGCGTGGGTGACGACATCGACGATCGTCAGATCGGTCCCGCCATCGACCGTGACGGTCGGGATCTCGCCCGCCAGCACGTCGAAGACCTGCTGGTGCACCTCTGCCTGCTCCTCGCCGAACAGAATCGCCGATGCCGCCTGGACTCCCGACAGCACCTCGGCTCCGTGAACGAGGGCGGTCACGGTGCTCGCGAGCGCGCGCTGTGCCGGCCGTTTCGCGGCCTGTTGCGCCTGTTGCGCCAGGAGCCCGTCGATCTCCGCCGCGGACAGATGCGTGAACAGCTTCAGGTATTTCTCGACGTCACGGTCGTCGGTGTTGATCCAGAACTGGTAGAATCGGTACGGCGATGTGAGCGTCGGATCGAGGTAGATCGCCCCCTCTTCCGTCTTCCCGAATTTCCGGCCCGACGCCATCGTGACGAGCGGCGCGACCAGCCCGTGCGCCTCCGCGTTCTCGATGCGGCGAATCAGTTCCACGCCCGCCGTGATGTTGCCCCATTGATCGCTGCCGCCCACTTGCAGCGTGCATTGCCGCTCACGAAACAGATGCAGAAAGTCGTACGCCTGGAGCAGCATGTAGCTGAACTCGGTGTACGAGAGCCCCGACTCGAGCCGCGCCTTCACCGACTCCTTCTGCAGCATGATGTTCACGGTGAAGTGCTTCCCGACATCGCGCAGAAAGTCGATCAGGCCCTGCGCGCCGAGCCATTTCGCGTTGTCGAGCAGTAACGCCGCGGTCTTACCCGCGCCGAACTCGAGAAAGCGCGCCATCTGATCGCGTTGATGCTGGAGATTCTGCTTGATCTGCTCCTTCGAAAGCAGCGGGCGCTCGCCGGCCTTGCCCGACGGATCGCCGATTAATCCGGTACCGCCTCCCATCAACACGATCGGGCGATGGCCGGCGCGTTGCAGATTGGCGAGCAGCATCAGCGGCATCAGGTTGCCGAGCTGGAGCGAGGGCGCGGTAGGATCGAAGCCGCAATACGCCGTCACGGGGCCCTTGGCGAAATGCGCGGCGAGTCCCGGGGTCGCCTGCTGCACGAACCCCCGCCACTCTAATTCTCGCAACACGTTACCCGTTGTCATGGCGGCGAATTTACCGCTTCATTAGGTTGTATTACAGATGGCTTTTTCGACGCCCGCTTCGCCGCCCTCTGCCGCCGTTCGCCGCCCGTTTTTCATCCGCTGGTGGTACGACCCGGTCCAGCGGCGCCGCGTGATCATCGGTGCGGTCCTGGCCCTCCTGTATTTCAGCGGCCTGGCGTACGGCTCGTGGACCCGCGTGTGCGCCGCCGAGCGCTGCCCCAGCATCATGCGGATCAGTCCCGAGCACAATCCGCAGGTACAAACCTCCAAGGTGTACGCGGCCGACGGCCGATTGATCACCGAGCTGGGGATCGAGCGCCGCACGGTGCTGCCCCTCGAGGAAATTCCGCCGCACGTCCGGCAGGCGTTCATCGCGGTCGAAGACAAGCGGTTCTATAGGCACAACGGGATCGACTACTGGCGCATTCTGGGTGCCGTCAAGGCGAATCTCACCACCCTACGCTACGCGCAGGGCTTCTCCACGATCACGATGCAGCTGGCGCGCAACGTCTTCCCCGATCATTTGGGGCGCGAGAAACGACTCACGCGCAAGCTGCGTGAGGCGCGCGTCGCGGTCGAATTAGAGCGGAATTTCCCCAAGGACACGATCCTCGAGCTGTATCTCAACCAGATCAGCCTTGGCCCCAACGTCGCGGGCGTGGAGGCCGCGTCGCAGGTGTTCTTCGGAAAGTCGGCGCGCGATCTGAACGTCGCGGAAGGCGCGACGCTCGCGGGGCTGCCCAAGGCGCCCGGCACCTACAACCCGCGCGTCCATCCCGATAACGCGATCCGGCGCCGCAACGTCGTGCTCGCATTGATGCGCGATCAGGGCTTCATCACCGCCGAAGACGCGGAGTTCTGGAAGGCATACCCGCTGGTCCTCACCTCGCGGCGCACGAGCTACGGTGACGTCGCCCCGTACTTCGTCGAGTGGCTGCGCACCGCGTTCCTGGAGCCGCGCTACGGCCGCGATCTGTACGACAAGGGCCTGCGGATCTACACGACACTCGATCTCGACATGCAGGAAGCGGCGGAGCAGGCGCTCCAGTCGCAGCTCGATGAGATCGAGTCGGGTGTCTTCTCCAACGGCAAGTTCGAAGGCACCTCCTACCGCGAGTACCTGGAACAGGGTCGCGCGCCGGAAGAGGAAGTCGGGCCGTTCTCGAAGTATCTCCAGGGCGCGATGATGGCGATGGACGTCAAGACCGGCAACATCCTCGCGATGGTGGGCGGGCGCGATTTCGTGGACTCGAAGTGGAATCGGGTGACGCAATCGGCGCGGCCGCCGGGCTCGACGTTCAAGCCCTTCGTGTATTCGGCCGCCGTGCGCGCCGGGCATCCCGTGACCGAGATGCTCGACGACTCGCCGCTGAATCCGCCGGTCATTCAGCTCGACAGCTCGTTGTGGCAGCCGAAGGACTACGACGACACGACCCTCGGTCTGATCCCGATGCGGCAGTCGCTCTACCTCTCGCGCAACCTGTCCACGATCAAGCTCGGCATGGCGATCGGCGAGCAGACGGTGATCGGTGAAGCCCGCCGCTACGGGATCACGACACCGCTGCCACCGTATCCCTCGATCCACATCGGCGCGCGCGAGACCAAGCCGATCGAGCTGATTGCGGCGTACGCGGCATTCGCGAATGCGGGCGTGCGGGTCGAGCCGGTCGGAATCCAGCGCATCGAGGACCGCCAAGGGAACATCCTCTACCAGTCCACGGTCAAGCGCGAGCAAGTCATGGATCCGGAGCACAACTGGCTCATGCTCGACATGATGCGCGACGTGATGCGCTGCCAGCCCGGCTCCGGCCCGCATCGGTGCGGCACCGCGGCGGGAGCGGTCGCCGGTTTGCGCGTACCGATGGCGGGCAAGACGGGCACGACCGACGACTACACGGACGCCTGGTTCGTCGGCTTCACGCCTGAAATCGTCAGCGGCATTTGGATCGGCTACGACCTGCAGCGCCGGATCATGAACAACGCGGGCGGCGGCCGCATCGTCGCGCCGGCCTGGACGAAGTTCATGCGCGATGTGTACGAGCGGCGGCCCGCCCCCGGCGACTGGGCGCGTCCCGAGGAGCTCGTCACGCGCGAGGTGGACTGGTCCAACGGCTTCCTCGCCACCCCGTTCTGCCCACTCGAGGTGAGGCGCTGGGAGTGGTTCTACCCGGGCACTGAACCGACACAGGTATGCCAGGTTCATTCGCCGTTTGGTGTGGGGGTGACACCCTAGCTGGAAAGTTGCGCAGACGGCGAAGTGGTTCCGAGTCACCAGTGCAAGAGGCCAGGACAGACTTCCTGGCCTCTTTTTTCTTGCGGCTGGTAACCACGTTGCCGTCTGCGCAACTTCGCAACTTTTCAGGTGACCGATAGCTTGGAACGTGTGCTTAGGCTCCGAGCCGGTCGCGTCCATCCCGTAACCTCCCCCGCCATCGAGGACGGCGCCGTTCTTGTCGATGCCGAGGGCCGGATTGCCGCGATCGGACCGAACGACCAGGTGCCGGCGCCGCGCGGCATCCAATCCCTTGAGTTCCCCGATGCCGAGCTGATGCCGGGGCTCGTGAACTGCCACACGCATCTCGAGCTCAGCCAGCTCGGCGGCGGGGTGCAGCACGACGAGCCTGAGTTCCTCACATGGCTCCGGCGCATTCGTGAGCTGAAGGAAGCGACAGGCGCCGAAGCCTTCTACGAGGCCGCCGTCGCGGGAATCAAGGACTGCTGGTCGCGCGGCGTGACGTGCGTTGCGGAGACCGGGAGCACCGGGGCCGTCATGCGCGCGCTCCACGATCTGCAGGGGCGCGGGATTGTGTATCAGGAAGTCTTTGGTCCCGATCCCGCCACACGTGAAGCCAGCATGCTGGAGCTGGAGACCGCGGTGCGTGGGTTGCGCCCGCTGGTGACGGCGCGGTTGAAGCTCGGCGTATCGCCGCACGCGCCCTACACCGTCAGCGGACCGCTCTACGAATCGGTCGCCGCCTTCGCGCGGCTGGAGCAGCTGCCGATTGCGGTGCACGTCGCCGAGTCACCGGACGAGGTTCGGCTCGTGCGGGACGGTACGGGAGCGTTCGCGGAGGCGTTGCGGGCCCGGGGAATCCCGCTCCAACCGGCGCGGCGCTCGCCCGTCGCGTATCTCATCCTGCGTGGGGTCATCGGTCGCGGCACGCTGTGCATTCATGCGGTCCAAGTGGACGCCACCGACATCGAGCTGCTCCGCTCCGTTCGAGCCACGGTCGCCCATTGTCCCCGGTCCAACGGCGTTCATCGCCACGGCCGGATGCCGCTCGGATTGTTTCGGGACGCCCGTGTGCCGGTCGGTCTGGGGACGGACTCCGTCGTCAGTGTCGGCGATTTGGATCTGTGGGCTGAGGCCGAGGCGGCAGGCTTGCGCGGCGACCGTGTGCTCCAGGCCCTTACAATAGAAGGCGCGCGCGCGCTCGGCTGGCACAAGGAGATCGGTTCGCTGGAGGTCGGAAAGGCAGGAGATGTGATTGTTCAGGCCGTCCGGCCCGGCCGTCCGACCGTCCTCCTCACAGTAGTCAGCGGCAGGATCGTGCACCAAATTTCCGGCCAATGAAAACGCAGCGTCACGCGGCCATCCTGCGCATCGTGCGTGGAGGGACGGTGGGCAGCCAGGAGCAACTGCGCGAGCGCCTCAAGGCCGAAGGGTTCAACGTGACGCAGGCGACGCTGTCGAGCGACATCCGCGAGCTGGGGCTCGCGAAGGTCGCCGCGCCGGACGGCGGATCGCACTATTCCTCGGCGCCCGAAGGCGCGCCCGGCGTCCGCCCGCATCTGGAGCAGCTCCTGCCCACCATGCTCGTTTCCGCCGAAGGCGTCGGCCCGCTGCTCGTGCTCAAGACCACGACCGGTGCGGCGCAGGCGCTCGCCCTGGCACTGGACGGCGCCGGCTGGACCGAGATCATCGGCACGATCGCCGGTGACGACGCCATCCTCGTCATCACTCGCAGCGAGCGAGGTCGCCGCGCCGTGCAGGCGCGGCTGAAAGAGCTCGCAGGACTCCCCGCATGAACATTCGGACGATTGTCGCACTCGTGGTGCTGCCCACCGCCTGCAAAGGTCAGTCACAACCTGCACACCCTCCACCATCCTCCACCGACGCTGCCCAGAACACCCTCACGGATGGGGAGGAGGCAGCTGGATGGCGGTTACTGTTTGACGGGCAGACGACGGCGGGCTGGCGCAACTACGGCAAGCAGACCATCTCCGACGGCTGGGTCGTCCAGGACGGCGCGCTCACGCGCACGGGCGCGGGCGGCGACATCATCTCGACCGGCGAGTTCAAGAACTTCGAGCTGTCGATCGACTGGAAGATCGAGCCGGGCGGCAACAGCGGCATCTTCTATCGCGCGAGTGAAGAGAACGACGAGATCTACTGGAACGCGGTCGAGATGCAGGTGCTGGATGATGCCAAGCATCCCGACGGCAAGAATCCGCTTCAGTCCGCGGGGACAGCCTACGACCTGTATCCGGCGCCGCGCGGCCATGTGCACCCCGGCGGCGAATGGAATACGGCGCGGCTCGTGGTCAACGGCAACCACGTCGAGCACTGGCTGAACGGCTTCAAAATGGTCGAGTACGAGCTGGGCAGCACCGATTGGAACTCGAAAGTCGCCGGGAGCAAGTTCAAGCCGCATGCCAAATTCGGGAAGAACACGCAGGGACACATCGGGCTCCAGGATCACGGCAACGTGGTCGCCTACCGCAACATCAAGATTCGAGTGTTGCCATGAAGCGGGCACGCAGGTTCCCCCTCTCCGGAACGGAGAGGGGGTCAGGGGGTGAGGCCGTTTCGCGCCGTCGCTTCCTCGGCGACGTCGCGACGGGCCTGTCGTTCACCATCGTCCCCGGGCATGTGCTCAGCCGGCGCGGCCGCGTCGCGCCGAGCGACAAGCTCAACATCGCGAGCATCGGCGCGGGGGGCATGGGCGCCAACGACGTGCGGGGCGTCGGCAAAACCGAGAACATCTACGCGCTGTGCGACGTGGACGAGCGCCAGGCGCTCGCGTCGTATACGGGATTCCCGCTCGCCAAGCGATTCAAGGATTTCCGCGTCATGCTCGACAAGGAAGGAAAGAACATCGACGCGGTCACCGTCTCGACCCCGGATCACACCCACACCGTCGCCGGGATGATGGCGATGAAGCTGGGAAAGCATGTGCGCATTCAGAAACCGCTCGCGCGCACGCTGTGGGAAGTGAAGCAGCTCGAGGACGCGGCGCGGAAGTCCAAGGTCGCGACGCAAATGGGGAATCAGGGCCACGCCGACGAAGGCACCCGGCTGATGCGCGAGTGGGTGGAAGCGGGGCTGATCGGCACGGTGCGCGAAATCCAGCTCTGGACCAACCGCCCGATCTGGCCCCAGGCGCTCGACCGGCCGCTCGAGAATCTCTACACACCGACCTGGCTCGACTGGGATCTCTGGCTGGGTCCCGTCGCCGAACGTCCGTATCACACGGCGTACGCGCCGTTCCGCTGGCGCGGCTGGTGGGACTTCGGCACCGGCGCGCTCGGCGACATCGCGTGCCACTCGATGGATGCGTCGTTCTGGGCGCTCGACCTTGGCTATCCCACCCGCATCGAAGCGGAATCGACGAAGCTGTTCAGCGAGTCGGCGCCTGCCTGCTCGCGCATCACGTACAGCTTCGCGGCCAAAGGAAATCGTCCCGCGGTCACCGTGGTGTGGCGCGACGGGAGCCTGTATCCGGCGCGACCCAAGGAAGTCACGGACCCGCTCGCCTGGCCGTTCGATACGAGCGGGCAGCTGTGGATCGGCGACGCCGGCAAGCTCGTGGCCGGGATCTATGGCGAGAACCCACGCCTGCTCGATGCCGCGAAGCAGGCGGAGCTCACCGCGCACCCGCTGCCGCAGAAGTATCCGCGCACCGAAGGCAGCTACGCCGAATGGATCACCGCCTGCAAAGGCGGAACGCCGGCCGGGTCCAACATCCCCGATCATTCGGGCCCGCTCACCGAAATGGTGCTGCTCGGCAATCTCGCGGTCCGCACCGCGCAACCGATCGATGTGAATCCCCAGACCGGGGCGGTGCTCACCTCAGGGATCCCGGAGGAGTACCTCAAGCCGAAATACCGGCAGGGATGGGGCTGGTGAGTCCTCACCCCCGACCCCCTCTCCGTTCCGGAGAGGGGGAACGGTGGGTTGCGAAGCGATAAGGACCTGGTGTATTTTTATGCACCCATATGCATAAACAAACTACCGGTCGCCCCGGCACCGGACCGCTGGTCGTCCTCGCCTACTCCGGCGGGCTCGATACCTCCGCCATCGTTCCCTGGCTGCGCGAGCAGTACGGCGCCCGGGTGGTCTGCTTCGCCGCCGACGTGGGGCAGGGCCTCGGCGAGCTGGACGGCTTGATCGCCAAAGCGAAACGGTCCGGCGCTGAAGACTGCATCATCGAGGACCTGCGCGAAGAATTCGTGCGCGACTTCGTGTTCCCCACGCTGCGCGCCGGCGCGGTCTACGCGCGCACGTACCTGCTCGGCACCTCGATGGCGCGGCCCATCACGGCGGCGCATCAGGTCGCCGTGGCACAACGCCTCGGCGCCGATGCCGTGGCGCACGGCTGCACGGGGAAGGGCAACGATCAGGTCCGCTTCGAGCTGACCTACGCCGCGCTCGCCCCCGAGCTCCAGGTGATCGCGCCGTGGCGCGAATGGGCATTCCAGGGCCGCGAAGATCTGATTGCGTATGTCAAAGCCAAAGGCGTCCCGGTGCAGGCCACCGCCGACAAGCCGTATTCGACCGACCGGAACCTGTGGCACTGCTCGCATGAGGGCGGCATTCTCGAAGATCCCTCGCAGGAAGCTCCCGAACACATCTTCGTCATGACCAAGAATCCGATCACGGCACCGGACGAGCCGGTCGCCGTCACGATCGGATTCGAAGAAGGGAATCCCGTCAGCGTCGACGCCGTGCCGCTGGGCCCGGTGGAGCTGCTCGAGCAGCTCAACGACATCGCCGGCGAGCATGGCGTGGGCCGTGCCGACGTCGTCGAGGACCGGCTCGTAGGCATGAAGTCGCGTGGCGTGTACGAGACGCCGGGCGGGACCGTGTTGTATGCGGCGCACCGCGAGCTCGAGCAGCTGGTGCTCGATCGCCGTACGCTGCGCATGAAGGACGAGCTCGCGCTGCGCTATGCCGATCTCGTCTACGACGGCCGCTGGTGGACGCCGGAGCGCGAAGCGCTCGACGCGCTCGTCACCATGACGCAGAAGAACGTCACGGGCGCCGTTCGCCTGAAGCTGTTCAAGGGCAATGTCAGCGTCGCGGGCCGCGAGAGCCCGTACGCGCTCTACCAGCCGTCGTACGCGACGTTCGGCAAGGACAACGTCTACAACCAGAAGGACGCGGAAGGCTTCATCCGGCTGTACGGCCTCGCGAGTCGAATCGCGGCGGGCCTGGAGGCCGAACGGACGGATGTCCCAACACGCTGACACGCATCACATGTGGGGTGGGGGAGGGCGCTTCGCTCTTGGTCCGAGCGAAGCGCTCGATGCTTTAAACCGCTCGCTTCCCGTCGATCACCGGCTGTGGCCCCAGGACGTCTTCGCCAGCAAGGCGTGGGTGCATGCGCTGTGCCGTGCCGGCGTCCTCACGGCGACCGAGGAGTCGCAGCTGCTCGAGGGTCTCGATCGCGTCGCCGACAAGCTGGCCGATGGCGCCGCCGTCGGTGCTCCCGACGAAGACGTACACACGCTCGTCGAGCGGCTCTTGTACGCCGAGGTCGGCGCGGTCGCCGGCAAAATGCACACGGG
>JBLNGI010000154.1:0-2597 GCA_050264615.1 Gemmatimonadota bacterium | reverse complement strand
CCCGACGTGCTCGTGCTCGTCGAGGACGTGCTCTTCAACCGCCGTCCCGACGCCACGGAGCGCCTCACCGCGCTCGCCGAGCAGCACCGCGAGAGCACCGTCGCGACGCGGGCCGACGCGGCGTGGCGCGCGCTGCCGGTGACGGAGCGCCTGCGCCACGCTCTCGTGGAGGGCATTCTCGACCACGTCGAGGCCGACGTCGAAGAGGCGCGGCGCCACGCCGCGCGCCCGATCGAAGTGATCGAGGGGCCCCTGATGGACGGCATGAACGTCGTGGGAGATCTCTTTGGGTCGGGAAAGATGTTTCTGCCGCAGGTCGTGAAGAGCGCCCGCGTGATGAAGAAAGCCGTCGCGTACCTCGTGCCCTTCCTCGAGACCGAGCAGCGCGCGGCGGGTGGCGTGCGACGGGCGGGCAAGATTGTGCTCGCCACCGTGAAAGGCGACGTGCACGACATCGGCAAGAACATCGTCGGCGTGGTGCTGCGCTGTAACAACTACGACGTGATCGACCTCGGCGTGATGGTACCGGCGCAGACGATTCTCGACACGGCGCGCAAGGAAGGCGCCGACGTGATCGGCCTGTCGGGCCTGATCACGCCGTCGCTCGACGAGATGGTACGCGTGGGCAAGGAGATGAGCCGTCAGGGCTTTACGCTGCCGCTGCTCATCGGCGGCGCGACGACTTCGCGGGCGCACACGGCGGTCAAGATCGCCCCGGGCTACACCGGCCCGACCATTCACGTGCTCGATGCGTCGCGCGGTGTGGGCGTCGTCAGCCAGCTCCTGTCCGCGGAGCGGCGCGGTGCTTACCTCGACGAAGTCGGGGCCGAGTACGAGCGCCTGCGCGCCGAGTACGGCTCGCGCGATGCCGAGCGCGTGATCCTGCCGCTCGCCGAGGCGCGCCGGCGCAGCCTGCGGCTCGACTGGGACGCCTACGAGCCGCCGCGCCCCTGTCGTCCCGGACTTACCGTGTTGCCCGACTATCCACTCGAGGAGCTAGTCCCCTACATCGACTGGACGCCGTTCTTCCAGGCGTGGGAATTGAAAGGCAGCTACCCGGCGATCTTCGAGGATTCAACCGTCGGCGAGGCCGCCCGCAAACTGTTCGCAGACGCGCAAGCGCTCCTCAAGCGCATCGTCGCCGAGCGGCTGGTGCAGGCGCGCGCTGTCGTCGGCCTCTTCCCCGCCAACGCCATTGGCGACGACATCGAGATTTACGCGGGTGAGGATCGCGCGCAGGTGCGCGCCGTCCTGCGCGGGCTGCGACAGCAGTTCGAAAAGGGGCCGGGGCGCCCCAACCTGACCCTGTCCGACTATGTGGCCCCCAAGGAGAGCCGCAAGCCCGATTGGGTCGGCGCTTTCGCCGTGACGGCAGGCCACGGCCTGGACGCGGTATGCGCCGGGTTCGAGCGCGATCACGACGACTACTCGAGCATTCTCGCCAAGGCCTTGGCCGACCGGCTGACCGAGGCCCTCGCCGAGCGGCTGCACGAGCGGGTGCGTACCGAGTTCTGGGGATACGCGCCGGAGGAGAGGAGTGACGTCGCCGCGCTCGTGGCCGAACGCTTCCGCGGCATCCGTCCGGCGCCCGGCTATCCGGCGTGCCCCGATCATACCGAGAAGCGGACGCTCTTCGATTTGCTCGACGTGACAAACGCCACGGGCATCACGCTGACGGAGTCGTGCGCGATGCTGCCGGCGGCGTCGGTGAGCGGCTGGTACTTCGCGCATCCGGAAGCCAAGTACTTCGGGCTGGGGCGCATCGGGCAGGATCAGGCGACGGATTACGCCGCTCGCAAAGGCATGACCACGGAGGAAATGGAGCGGTGGCTGGCAGCGAACTTGGCGTACACGCCGTGAGGGTTTAGGTTGGGAACATGAGTCAGGTTGAGATACGCATCACCGCAGAGCCGGTGGACAATCACCGCTGCAAGTTCGTCGTGAGCCAGCCGCTGCACGCGGCGGGCGTGCGGCGCTTTGCGTCCGCCGAAGAGGCGAAGGGATCGCCGCTGGCGGAAGCGATCTTCGCGATTCCCGCAGGCGGCGTCACCGAGGTGATCGTTTCGGGCAACATCGTCACGGTCGTCAAGGACAATCCCGCGCCGTGGCAGGCAGTGGGGAAGGCGGTCGGCGCGGCGATTCGCGCGGCGGCCGCGTCTGGAGCCCCTCCAGTGGCCGCGAAGGCAGTCTCCGCGGCCGGCGCCGTCGATGACGACGCGCTGTACGAGCAGGTCGCCAAGGTGTTCGACGAGCAAGTGAACCCGATGGTCGCCCGCCATGGCGGGCGCGTCGAGCTGATCGACGTGCAGGACGCCGTCGTGATGCTGCGCATGGGCGGCGGCTGCCAGGGCTGCGGCATGGCGGACGTCACGTTGCGCCAGGGGATCGAAGGGATGCTCGCGCAGCTGGTGCCCGACGTCCGCGGCATCGTCGACATCACCGACCACACGACAGGCGCGAACCCCTACTTCCAGGCCTCCAAGAAATAACCCCGCGCCTGCTGCTGCTGCTGCCGACCACGACCTACCGCACAACGGCGTTCGTGGAGGCTGCGCGGCGGATCGGGGCGGATTTGACGGTCGCTTCAGAGCGCCCCA
>JBLNGI010000153.1:0-25726 GCA_050264615.1 Gemmatimonadota bacterium | reverse complement strand
GCCCAGACGCAGCGCAGCGCCTACGAAGAGCTGCAGACCTTCTCCGGCGTGCTGAACCACATCCGGCTCAACTACCCCGATTCGCTGAGCTATTCGGAGCTCGTGGCAGCGGCGATTCGCGGCGTGTTGCGGGCCCTCGACCCGCATAGCTATTACGTCTCGCGGCTCGAATACCAGCGGCAGAACGCCCTCGAGCGCGGCGAGCTCGTGAGCGTGGGTGTCCAGCTTGAAGACGTCGAAGGGGCCGCGACCGTGCTCGCGGTCGCGCCCGGCAGTCCCGCGGCCAAGAGCGGCGTCTTCCCCGGTGATCGGGTGCTTGCGCTGAACGACACGTCCGTGGCCGGTCTCGACATGGCCACGATCGAGCTGCGCCTCGCTGGAGAAAAGGGCTCCAAGATCCGGCTGCAGATGGAGCGAGGTCCTCGGCTCGAGCCCGACACCTTCAGTGTCACGCTCAAGCGCAATCCGTTCGCAGTGCGTTCGGTGTCCGTCGTGCGCATGGCCGACGCGACGACCGGCTACCTCCGGCTCGAAGACTTTCTCGGAAACGCCGAGGAGGTGCACAAGGGCCTCGGCAAGCTCCGTGGTCTGCGGGCGCAACAGGTTATCCTCGATTTGCGCGGCAATCCCGGCGGCGCGGTGGTCTCCGCGATCGAGGTCGCGAGCGAATTCTTCCCCAAGAAGACCGAGATCTTCAGCACGCGCGGTCGCAAGCGCGACACCGATACCACGTACGTGACGAAGCGCGACGGCGAGTTCCGTGATCTGCCGTTGATCGTGCTCATCGACGAGCGCAGCGCCAGCGCGGCAGAGGCGCTCGCCAGCTCTCTCCAGGACCACGACCGGGCCTTGTTGGTGGGCCGGCGCAGCTTCGGCAAGGCGCTGATGCAGTCGATCTTCTTCCTCCCGTCTGGTGACAACGTCTGGCTGACCATAGGCCGTGTCATTACACCCAGCGGTCGCGTGATCCAGCGGCGGTATCACGGCATCGGATACGAGCAGTACCTGAGCTTCGCGGGCAAATCGGGCGCGGAAGAGGACACGCTGGCGACGTACAAGACCGACGCCGGCCGGCTGGTGCGCGGCGGTGGCGGCATCGTGCCCGACATCGTCGTACCCATCTCCGCCCCGTTGCCCGTCTGGTGGAGCGCCGCCGCCGATTCAGGCTTTGATGATGCCGTCTCGGACAGCGTCGCGCAGACGCTTCCCGCGACGGCGGCGGCGAAAACGTCGTGGCTCACGGCCGACACCGACTGGCGCGCCAAACTGCTCCCGCCGTTCCTGTCGCGCGTGCGCTCGCGCCTGGGCGTTGCCGCCGTCACCGACAGCCTGCTCGACCGGCGTCTGGCGCGCATTCTCGCGACCCGCGTCGCCGAGGTTCGCTGGGGACCGGACGCGCGCGAGGAGTTCCTGCTCCGCAACGATCGCACGGTTCGCGTCGCACTGGAGCAGTTCCCCCGCCTTCCCGAATTGTTGCAGGGAAAGCACTGAGCTAGTTTTCAGCATGGCAACGCGTGCACGAGCCGCTCGGAAACCGGCAAGCACATCCGGCTCCTCCGTCACGCTCTCCAAGGCAGAGCTCCTCGACATCTACAGGCTGATGCTCCTGTCGCGCCGCATCGACGACAAGGAGATCCAGCTCAAGCGCCAGAACAAGATCTTTTTCCAGATCTCGGGCGCGGGTCACGAAGCCGTACTCGTCGCCGCCGGCAAAGCGCTCCGCCCCTCCTACGACTGGTTCTATCCCTACTATCGGGATCGCGCTCTCTGCCTCGCCCTCGGCATGACCCCGACCGAGATGTTTCTGTCGGCGGTGGGCGCCGCGGAGGACCCGAACTCCGGCGGCCGGCAGATGCCGTCGCACTGGGGCCACAAAGAGCTCAACATCGTGAACCAGTCGAGCCCCACCGGCACGCAATTCCTGCAGGCCGTGGGATGCGCCGAAGCGTGGCTGCGCTACCATCGCATCGCTGAGCTGAAGGAGAAGCCGATCCACGGAGACGAGGTCGTCTACTGCTCCGCCGGCGACGGCACGACGAGCGAAGGGGAGTGGTGGGAAGCGCTGAATACCGCCACTAATCTCAAGCTGCCGGTCCTGTTCCTCATTGAAGACAACAAATACGCCATCTCCGTGCCGATCGAGGTGCAAACCTCGGGTGGGTCGGTGTCGAAGTTGGTGTCCAATTTCCCCAACCTGCTGGTCCAGGAAGTGGACGGCTGCGACCCGATCGCGTCGTATGGCGTGCTGACCCGCGCGGCCGAGTGGTGCCGCCAGCGCAAAGGCCCGGCGCTCGTGCACGCGCACGTGACCCGTCCGTACTCGCATTCGCTTTCGGACGACGAAATCCTCTACAAGCCCGCGCAGGAGCGCGAAGAGGAAGCCAAGCGCGATCCGGTCGCCGTGTTTCCCAAGCGGCTGATCGAGGAGGGGGTCGCGACTGAATCGGAAGTCGAGGCGATTCAGGCGGAGGTGGAAGAGGAAATCCAGGTCGCCGCGGACATGGCGCTGACCTCACCGCAACCGAGCCCCGAGTCCGCGCTCCAGTTCGTCTACTCGCCCGACGTGGATCCGGCGTCGGAGCAATTCGACACCGAAGATGATCCGCACTTTACGGGCGAACCCACCACGATGGTGGACCTGCTCAATGCGTGCATGAAAGACGAGATGGGGCGGGATCCGCGCATCGTCGTCTTCGGCCAGGACGTGGCCGATGTCAGCCGCGAGCAGTACCTCAAGGAAGTAAAGGGCAAGGGCGGCGTCTTCAAGGTGACGTGGGGCCTGCAGCGCCAGTTCGGCAGCGACCGGGTGTACAACTCACCGCTCGCGGAGGCGAACATCGTGGGCCGCGCGATCGGGCTCGCCACGCGGGGGCTCAAACCGGTCGTCGAGATTCAGTTCTTCGACTACATCTGGCCGGCCTATCACCAGCTGCGCAACGAGCTGGCCACACTCCGCTGGCGCTCGAACAACACCTTCAGTGCTCCCGTGGTCATTCGCGTTACCTACGGCGGGTATCTCAAGGGCGGCGCCGTGTACCATTCGCAGACCGGCGCGGTCGTGTTCACGTCCCTCCCCGGCGTACGGGTCATTTGCCCCTCGACCGCGCTCGACGCGAACGGCCTGCTGCGCACCGCCATTCGCTGCGAAGATCCGGTCCTCTTCCTCGAGCACAAGCACCTCTATCGGCAGACCTACAACAAAGCGCCCAATCCCGGCCCCAACTTCATGATCCCGTTCGGCAAGGCGCGCGTGGCCCGCGAAGGCAGCGGCGTCACGCTCGTGACGTACGGGGCCGTGGTGCAGCGCGCGCTCGTCGCGGCGAAGGAGGTCGAGGAGCAGGACGGGATCAGCGTGGAGGTCATCGATCTCCGGTCCCTCTCCCCCGTCGATTGGGAGACGATCGCGGCGTCGATTCGCAAGACGAACCGAGTGATCGTCGCGTACGAAGACGCGCTGTCGTGGGGCTACGGCGCCGAGATCGCGGCCCGGATCGCGGATCAGTGCTTCTCGTGGCTCGATGCGCCGGTGAAGCGCGTCGCCTCGACCGACAAGTTCGTCGGCTACGCCCCCGATCTCGAAGATTTCATTTTGCCTCAAGTGGAGGATCTCGCGCAGGCCATGCGTGAGCTGCATGCGTTCTAGGCCGGCGCTCGTCTACAGCTTCCTGTTCTTCCTGTCGGGCGCCACCGGGCTCGTGTACGAGCTCCTCTGGGTCCGAGTCCTTTACCAGTCGTTCGGCTCCACGACTACCGGGCGGGACTGGGGTTTACAGGGGCGGGGGTCCCCGCCTCGAGCCCCGGGGCTGGGGTAGCGCCGGCGACTGTGGAGCAGGCCCCCCCCCAGCGCCATTGAGGACGTCGCGAATCTCTCCTGCCGCGGCGATGGCGTGATCCACGTCCCGTGACAGCGCGCGCGCCTGCTGCGTCGCGTGCGTCAGATCGCTGAGGACTGCGGCGACGCCGGCCGAACGCAGCCGCAGCAAGTCGAACCGCACATTCTGCATCGCGAGCACGCACGATTCGATCTGCTCCTCGACGCGCTTGCGGCGCGTGAGGAGATCGCTTAGCGCCTGCCGCTGCCGCTCGAGCAGGCTCAGCTGCCGCTCACGCTCAGTGCCTTCCTCGTGTGTCTTGACGGCCTCGATCCGCGCGTCGATGCGCGCCAGCGCGCCATCGTCTACGTCGGCGCTCATTCCATGCAGCATGCGCGCGAGATCCTCGGCACGCTTCATGAGCGCGTCGACGGTGACGATGACGTCGGGGAGCAGCTTGCGCTCCGACGCCGGTACCCGCTCCATGATCTTGAGAATCGCCTCGCGGTCGTTGCGCGCGAGCCGAACGGTGTCGACATGGCGCCCGAACTCGTCGGCGTGCGGCGCCGGGAGATTCCGCCGCGCCCCCGCCAAGGCCGGTGCCAGCTGCGCGTCGGGCGCCGCGGGCCGGTTGAGGACGTCGCGCCAGGAGTACCCGGTCTGCCACAGCTTCATGTACTGCGGCAGGAGCCCGAACCCGGCCCAGGGAATCGCCACCCACTGCGCGAAGTTGATACCGCCGCCCATGATCAAATCGAGCACGGCGAGACCGCCGCACACCGACGCCCACGACACGAACGAGTCACGGAACTTTGCGACCATCTTGGGCTCGCCACTCGGCGTGAGATCCGACTTGGGGTCTTTCTTCGCGGCCCGGAGCGCGCGGCGGCGATCCATCGGGCGGTCCAGCGGGCGTCCGCCCGACATGCGGGCCGGCGGCCCGCCCCCGCCGAGCCGGGACTCGGCACGCGCGCCTGCCCCGCCACTGGTCCGGCGCGAGGGCCGATACGGCGGGGCGCTGCGTGACTCGAGCGCGCGCCGCAGCGCGTCGGCCGTCGGCCAGCGGGACTCCGGTTCCTTCTCGAGCGAGCGCATCACGCATGACGCGAGATCTTCGGGGCACGTCGGAGAGCGCTCGAGCAGATTCGGCGCCTGCTCCGTGATCTGCTTGAGCAGAATGCCCGGAACCGTGGGCGCCGAGAACGGGAGCTCCCCGGCGAGCATCTGATAGCCCACGACGCCCAGACTGTAGATGTCGGACCGTCCGTCGATCTCCCGATCCCCCGCCGCCTGCTCCGGGCTCATGTAATGCGGCGTCCCAATCGCGACCCCGGTCGCGGTGAGCGTCCCGGGACCGGTCGTCGACGTGAGCGCTTTGGCGATGCCGAAGTCCGTCAGAACCGTCCGGCCGCGGCTGCCTTCGAGCAGGATGTTATCGGGCTTGACGTCGCGATGGATGATGCCGAGGGCGTGTCCGGCGCCGAGCGCGTCTGCCGTTTCCATCATGATCCGGCGCGCTTCTTCGGGTGGCAGGCGCTCGCGGCGTTTCAGGCGCGCCCCGAGCGATTCACCATCCACATACGCCATCACGAAATAGACGAGCCCGTCGGGACCTTCGCCCACGGAGTGAATCGGCACGATGTGCGGGTGTGACAGCCGCGCGGCGGTCTCCGCCTCCCGGAGGAAGCGCATCCGAATTTCCTCACGGAACGCGAGCTCGGGCGGAAGGACCTTGACGGCCACCTTCCGCTTGAGCCGCTCGTCGCGAGCGTGATACACCACGCCCATCCCGCCGCGGCCTATCTCCCCTTCGAGGGTGAACGAAGAGCCAAGGGCCTGAGTCAAGCGTTGGGCTAAAAGGTCGGCCATGCGCCCCAAAAGATAGTCTTCAAGCGTCTAGTTGGCAGCGCCGCCGCCGCTTTGGCGGCGTCCGAGGAACGGACCTGCCGCTCCAGACGTTTTTCGTGGCATGGACGGTGCATCAACGGCCCGCGATATCCGTCCATGGATTCCACCATTGGAGACCTCATGTCAGACCGGATGACCTTGCCCGTACTGCCGCTGCGCGATGCCGTGCTGTTTCCCGGCGTCGCGACGCCGATCGGTGCGGGCCGTCCCGCGACATTGCGCGCCATAGAAGCCGCTCTAAAACACGCCGATCGCAAGATCTTCGCCGTCGCCCAAAAAGAAAACGTCGACCAGGTATCGCCGGGTGTGCTCTACACGACGGGCACGATCGCGCGCATCAGCCAGGTGCAACGCAACCTCGGTGGCGTGCAGCTCATTCTTCACGGCGAGGAGCGTGGCACGGCCGTTCACTATACGGACACCAGCGGCTACCTCGAAGCGACCGTCCGTGAGGCCGCGGACCTGCCCCCTCTTAATGAGAAAGATCCGGCCTTCGTAGCGTTGCATCGCGAGGTACGCGAGCGCGCGGCTGAGCTCGGCCAGAAGTCCGGACTGCCCACGGAAGTCGTGCAGCAGGTCCTGCAGGGCGTCAGTGACCCTGGAGCCCTAGCTGATCTGGTGGCAGGTCATCTGGATATCCAGCCGGTCGACCGCCAGCAGCTGCTGGAGACTCTGGCAGTCGAGGACCGGCTGCGCCGCGTAATCGTGCACGTACAGCGCCAGATCGCCGTGCTCGATGCTCAGGAAGACATCAAGTCGCAGGTTCAGGAAGAGCTGGGCGAACGGCAGCGCGAAATGCTGCTGCGCGAGCAGATGAAGGCGATCCGCAAGGAGCTGGGAGAAGAGGAAGAAGCCGCCGAGGCGGATGATCTGAAGAAGCGCCTCGACGCGCTCGATCTTCCCGAGGCCGCGCGCAAGGAAGTCGATCGCGAGCTGGGGCGCCTCGAGCGCGCCGGGCGAGAGTCGATGGAAGCGCAGGTCATCCGTACCTACCTGGAGACGATCGCCGAGCTGCCGTGGAACAAGCGTTCCGAGGAGTCGCTCGACTTGAAGCGCGCAGCGCAGATTCTGGAAGAGGACCATTACGGCCTGCAGGACGTGAAAGACCAGGTGCTTGAGTTCCTCGCGGTGCGCCAGCTCCGCCAGCGTCGGCCGAATGAAGAGGCGCCTGGCAATGAAGATGACCGCGCGGCGCGCGCGCCGACGCTGCTGTTCGTCGGGCCGCCGGGCGTGGGGAAGACGTCGATCGCCAAATCCATTGCGCGGGCGATGGGCCGGCCTTACGTCCGTATTTCATTGGGAGGGGCGCGGGATGAAGCGGATATCCGTGGTCACCGCCGCACCTACGTAGGGGCGATGCCGGGCCGGATCATTCAGGGAATGAAGCAGGCCGGCGCCAAGAACCCGATCTTCCTGCTCGACGAAGTCGACAAGCTCGGGGTGTCGTTCCAGGGCGATCCGGCCGCGGCTCTGCTGGAAGTCCTGGATCCGGCCCAGAACGACACCTTCACGGATCACTATCTGGGCGTGCCGTTTGATCTGTCTGAGGTGCTGTTCATCGCAACCGCGAACTTCATCCAGAGCATTCCCGGTCCGCTGCTCGATCGGCTCGAGACCGTGAACTTTGCGGGCTACACCGAGCGCGAAAAACTCGAGATCGCCAAGCGGTATCTGGTTCCGCGCCAGCGGCGCGAAAACGGCCTTCTGGCCGAGCAGCTGTCGATCGACGATGGCGCGCTGAGCGAGATCATCGCGAGCTACACGCGCGAAGCCGGCGTACGCCAGCTCGAGCGTGAGATCGGCAAGCTCGGCAGGAAAGTCGCACGTAAGATTGCCGACGGGGCCGCGCAAACGGTGAAGATCGCTGCGACGGACGTTCCCGATCTCATCGGCCGGCCCAAGGTGCATCCCGAAAGAATGGCCCGCGAGGACCAGGTGGGTGTGTCCACGGGGATGTACTACACGCCCGTGGGCGGCGACATCATGTTCGTCGAGGCCAGCGTGATGCACGGCAAGGGTGATTTGGTGCTCACCGGACAGCTGGGCGACGTCATGAAGGAATCGGCCCGCGCGGCTTTGACATACGCGAAGTCCCATGCCGAGCTGCTCGGGATTCCGGACGGAGCGTTCCTGGACACCGACATTCACGTCCACGTCCCGGCCGGCGCCATCCCGAAGGATGGTCCCTCGGCCGGTATCACGATGGCCACCGCGCTCGTATCGGCGCTTTCGCGCCGGCCGGCGCGCCACGACATCGCCATGACCGGAGAGATCACACTCCGCGGCCGCGTACTCCCGATCGGGGGCGTCAAGGAGAAAGTGCTGGGCGCGGTTCGGGCCGGCATCACATCCGTGATCCTCCCCAAGGAAAACGAGCGAGACCTGGAAGACCTGCCGGAGGAGGTTCGCAAAACGCTGGACGTTCACCTGGTGGACGAGCTGGGTGAGGTGCTGAGCCTGGCGCTGCGTGGTGCCCGGTTTGAAGCGGGTCACCTGATTTTCGAAACCGACGCGCCGGTGCTAGCTCGCGCTCACGCCGGCCACCACTAAGTCGACGGCCGCATCGCGCCACCGCTCGCGCAGCGCCTCATCGGCGCCGAGCGGGCGCGCGCTCGCGGCCACGACTGATTCCATACTCAAGTAGCCCACCATCAGCATCAGGGCTTGAGCGGCGGTCAGGTGCGGGTCGACATCGTCCCGCACCTGCCCCAGCCCCTGGCCCTCAGCGAACAACACCACGAGCCGCTTGATTGCCGGCGCGAAGGCGGTGCCGCTGATGCTGCCCCGCGACCCCTGCCCAAGCAGCGCCACGATCTGCGGATTGCGCGAGAGAAACTCAAACTGCGCCCGGAGGGTGAGCCGCAGCCGCTCGAGCGGTGCGCCGGACGGCAGGGTCAAACCGGCGAGCGCGCCCTCGAGTTCAGTGGCGGACTGATCGAGCACCGCCTGAAAGAGCTCACGCTTGGAGTGGTAGTAGTAGAACAGCAGCTGCTTGTTCACACCGGCGCGGCGCACGATCTGCTCGACTCGCGCGCCGGAAAACCCGCGCCGCGCAAACTCCTCCCGCGCGGCGGCAACGATCTTTAACGCCCTGTCGTTACTAAGCTTAGGTGGCAAGCGCCACTCCATCAACCGTTTGGTTGATAGAATCTAAGGTCCGTCGTCCGGCGCCGCCACTGCGCGCGTGCCCGGCTTCGGCCCTGCCGGCCACGAGACGCTGAGGTCATTCCAGTTCAGGATCGTGTTGAACACCAGAGCGAAGCTGCCCTGCGTCTCCCAGCGCCAGAACGGGCGGATCGCGAACAGCACGACATGCCCCTGACCAACCGGGGCGTCGAGGACGGCCGGTCGCCCAGCCAGCTCCTCCCCGTTTACCAGCAACCCGGACAGCCGGAGCGAGTCCCGCTTCTGATGGAAGCTCAGCACGACCCTCGGGCGCGCGCGCGCCTGGGCCGCCGTGAGCCCAGGATCCTGATCCTCCGGTACCTCCGTGCTCGTATCAATCTGGAAGAGCGGCGTCTGATTGAAGTACACGGCCAGGGTATCCGGGTAGCCGTAGGCGATCGGGCTGCGCGGGTCCTTGGTGACGGCGCGATAGATGCCGCCGGACGCGCGTAACTGGCGCGGCGCGACGATGTCGACCCCACGCGTGACGCCGTAATCGGTGAAGACGGCCGAAGTCCCACCCTCGGTGATCAACACCCCGCCGGCTTCGATCCACTGACTCAGCGCCGTCATCCCTTCGAGACCGATTCCCGGACGCACGTCATCCGTGGAGTCGACGCCGCCGAGGTTCGGCGTCTCGGCCGTGCGCCGCCAGGGGATGGGCGGCCCATTCATCGGCAATCCGTTCACGATCGACTGCGCGTTGTTCGTGACGAATGGAAGCATGATCACGTTGACGCGCTTCAGTAGCTCGCGGTCCTTGAGCTGCTGCACGCTGAGATAGGTGTAGGGGACCCCCAGCACGTCGAACGCATAACGCACCCATCCTTCGTTCTGCGTGTTGAGCCAGGAGTGCACGAGCGCAATCTTCGGCAGATCGAGATCGTGACGGGCAACGCGTGGTGCCGCTCGAGCGCCGACGACCGTCAGGCCGAGAGACTCCGCCGCTTGCGTCATTCGGCTCAAGTCGCGCGACGCGTTGAGCTCGATGATCGTCGTGCCGCGCCCCCACTGTCGCCCGTCCATGTTGAACGTGTCCTCGCTCGCGAACATCCGGACGTCGGTCAACGCGAGCCGGAACTGCATGAGACCAGTCTCGGTCGTCGGCGCGATCAGATACGCGGCCGGACCCCGGGTGCCGGTAACCTGACCGCGCACCTTTGCGTCCGTGGTCAGCAGCGTCAGCGGCGCGTGCAGCACGGTCGTGTCGGTGATCGGACGCAGCGCCACGTTGCGTACGTACTGCAGCGTCCAACCCGTGTCGTCATACGGGCGCGGATCGTCGGGACCGTAGTCCTGTTTACTGAAGTAGCTCTTCGCGAGCGGACCGTAGGGCTGATCGAGCCGCACGATGTAATCGCCCGCCGCCACATCCACGCCGCCCGCTTTGAACGCGCGCTCGGCGCGGTGCACTTCGAGTCCATGGAAACGGAGCAGGTTGACGAGGTTCGCGGCTTCGACCGGGCGTGCCTGGGTGGCGGGAATCTGGAATGCGTTCGGGCCGTCCTTGGCGCGGCCGCGCTCTACCGCGCGCACACCCTTGCGATAGAACTGATCCAGGTACCGGTGCCCGTTGCGCGCCATGTAGTTCAGCGCGACGAGTAGCGCCGACTGCTGATAGTTGATGTTGTTCCGGATGCACCAGCGTACGCCGTTGATCGGCGGATTCGGGCGGAACCATTCGACGGAGGTCCGCGACGCCGGGAGTTGCACGGTATGACAGTCCGCGCCCCGGGAGGTGTAGGTCTCGTAGAAGCGACCGATCGAATTGTGGCCGTTCGCCACCCAGAACATGTAGTTGGGCGTCCAGCCGTCGTAGAAGTCGTGGGTCCACACCCCCGGCAGCCCGCGCTTGGTCAGCTCGGTGATCTCCTGGAACGCGAGCTCGTGCCATTCGGTGATCACGATCGGGTCCAGCTCGCGGTTGTAGGGCCCGGTGCCGGTGGACGTATAGAGGAACGGCACCGACTCGTGCAGATCGTGCAGGACTGTGGGATGCCAGTCGAAAAACGCCTTCATCATGGTCCGGGTCAGCACCTGCGACATCACGATCCCGTCCCGGTTGTTGTCGTGGGCCGTATACTTGCCCCAGTAGATCAGATTGGGGCCGATGTTCTTGTTCGCCTTCCGGTAGCGGTAGACGTCGACTTGGCGGTCCCGGCCGTCTACTTCGGTCACTGGCGTGATCAGCGTGATGATGCTGTCGCGAATCTGCCTGATGAATGGCGTGTCCTCGACGGCCAGGCGGTAGGCCAGCTCCATCAGCATTTCCGGCGATCCCGTCTCCGGCGAGTGGATCGATCCGGACGCGTAGTACAACGGCTTCCCTGTCGCGATCAGCCGCTGGGCTGAGTCGCTCGAGAGCCGCCGGGGATCAGCCAGTGCCGCGGTGATGGCGCGATACTGGTCGATCCGCTCGATCGTCGCCGAGTCGGCGATGGCGACCACGATCATGGGGCGGCCCTCGTCGCTCGTGCCCAGGTCGAAGACCTTCACCCGGGGCGACGCCTCGTCCAGCGCGCGGAAGTAGCGGGTGATGTCGGCCACGTATGACAGGCGCCCGACGGTCCCGGGAACGTAGCCCAGCACCTTGAACGGCGACGGGACCCGCGCGTCGGCCGGTAAGTGGTCGGTCAGCTCCGTGTTGAACCGGGGCTCGGTGGTCAGCTCACGAATTCGTGCGGTGTAGGTGGAGTCTACGGGTTGCGCAGACTGCTGAAGCGCGAGTACGACGACGGCGGCGGCGAGTACCATGCGACGTTCTCCGGAATGCGGGACAGACCTTCCTTGAGGAAACCGAGCAGCAACTGATTCACGCGGTCGGGCGACTCTTCGTGGGGGTTGTGTCCCGACCGATCGATGACGACGAATTCACTGCGCGGCAGCTCGCGCGCGAACCGAGTGCCGTCGCGCACCGGAATCCAGCGGTCCGCCGTGCCCCACAACACGAGTGTTGGGGCTTGTACCCGGGCGAGCCGGCCGCCGAGGCTGTCGAACCTGAACTCGCGGAGCACGCCCCGCAAGGCTCGCCCGAACCCCGGTTGGGGAACCGGGGCGTAGTACTGATCCACGTCCGCCTCGGTGACCCTGGCTGGATCGGCAAACGTGGAGCGGAGAATCCGTCCGGAAAACCAGCGCCCCCGAAACGTCGTGGCGACTGCCCCGATGAACGGGCAGCGCGCGATCTTGAGCACGCCCGGCCAGCGCATGCCGTACCCGGCGGCATCGATCAACACGAGTCCGCGCACCCGGTCGGGATACGCGAGCGCGACCTCGGCGGCGATCGTCCCACCCATCGAATGACCAACGAGCACCGCGCTCGAGATCCCGAGCGAGTCGAGCAGCTCGACAACGAGGCGCACATAGTCGGCATTGCGATAGCCATGCGCGGGTTGTTCGGAAAAGCCGAACCCACGATTGTCAAACGCGACGACGCGATACCCGGCACTGACGACGGCCGGGAGCGTGTGCCGCCAGCTGTACAGCGATGCGCCGATCCCGTGAATGAACACGACCGGTGTTCCGCTCCCGGAGTCGATCATGCGCAGGCGCGCGCCGTCGATCGTGCGGTACTGCGCGCGGAACGGTGTGCCGGCGGGATAGCGCTGCTCATCGGGAATCGGCCGCGCCCGGCACGCACCGGTGAGGAGTGTCAGGACCACCAGGAGCAGCGCGCTGTTCACGTCATCGTCTCGAGCGCGCGGCGCGCGAGCATCACGATGAGCGGATGCGACGTCCACAGGCCCGCGATCGCGTCTCCTTCACCCGAGGTGACGATGAGCTGCGATTCGTCGATGACCAGAACCGTCGCGCTGGGGGTCGCGTCGCTCGCTGCGGCGGTAAGCCAGGACGGAGCATCCGGCGGCAGCTCGCCGCGCATACGGACACTCATGGCCCCGCGCTCGGCCGCGCGACGCCACGCGGGCAGGGTCGGTCGCCACAACTCGAGAGCCACGATTCCTTCTACCCGCCGTTGGGCGCGGGCGACGAGCTGCATGACCAGGTTGGCGACCGCGCGACTCCCCGCCATTTCCCGGGTGACGGGGTCGCCCGGCCGCGCCAGACCCTTGAGGTCGCGGCCGAGACGATCGAGCGCTTCGCCCTGCCGCGTGGCGAGCTGGGCGAGCAGCGCGTGGGGATCGATAGGGCGGTAGCGCGCCGGCCTGACCGACGGCGGCGTGCGGGTCGCGGCCTCGCGCGTCACGAGCCCCTCGAGCGCGCCATAGGCATTGGCTCGGGCGAGCCTTGCACCGCGCGCGACGGCGTAGCCGGTCGAGGGCCCCAGGCGCAACAGCGTAGCGTAGACGAGCGATTCTGTTGGAGTGAAGCCGAAAGGTGTCAGATCAAGCGACATTGTAGTAGTAGATACTACTACTTGAGCGTGCGATTTGCTACGCTAGACGACGTTGAGCGGAATCCCCAATAGCCGCGCGATCAGCGCCAGCCGGAAGGTGACGTCAGTCTGTCGCTGCGCGGGACTCTTTCCAGGCCCTTCCAACGGGAAGTAGTGCGATACCACCGGGTTATCCGACTTCGGCGTCACGCGGAGACCGGACGGAGACCAGATCCCCTGCTCGTCCGTTTCGCTGAACAACCGCGCGAGGACCTTGGCCGCGGGAGCCACTTGCCGCACGATACCCAGTCGCGCCAGCAGCTCGAGCCAGTAGAGTGCAAGGGGCACGTCATCGACGCGCCCCTGTGCATCGGCATGCATCGGGTCGCCCAGGATCTCGAACAACGGCCGGATCAGCTTCTTCCCCGCCAGGATGTAGAACTCGCGTCGAGGCGTTGGGGTCGAGAAATTGGCCGCCAGGCGCTCGAGGAAGCCCGCCCGCTCACGCTGCACCGCGGGCATGAAGGCGAGCATCTCGACCGAAAAGATCGTCGGCGGATATGTGAGCGGATCGAGCACCGTCTTCCCCTGCGCCTTTTTGAACGGCTTCTGGGCCAGCTCGCTGCGCAGGTACATCGAGACATCGCTGGCGATCCGATGCGCGGCGCCGCGCAGCCGTGGGTCGTCCTGATGGGCGCCCCGGGCCAGTGCGGCCGCGGCGGCCTGCGCGCCCATGCCCCGCGCCCACAGTCCCAATCCTGGATCCGCCTTCGCGGCGCGCTGGAATTCCACCAGCAGGGCGGGATCATCGTCCCGCGACAACAGCCTGAACAGGAACCGATCGGCAAACCGAAACGGTCTCGCGTCCCCAGGCCAACCAAGCTCCAGGAGCCGGCGATACTGGAAGATCGTCCCGGGCTCTTTCCACCCCATCGCCTTCGACTCTTCCGGGGCGAGCAAGTTAGCCCCCCAGAGGCCCGTCTCCTTCTGTTTGCGCACGATCGCGAGCGCTTCCTTGTAATTCAGGATTTCGTCACGCAGGGCGGCGACGCGTTCCAGGTCGCGCGCGGGCTCCGGCACGACTTCGGTGAGCGTCCGAAACTGGATGGGGAGACTGGCGGCCTCATAGAGCCACGACAGAGGCACTGTATGTGTGGAGGGAATCTCCAACCGCCGCTCCGGAGCTAGGAGGATCGCGGGGTGCAAAAAGCGGGGGCAAACTATCCGTCCCCCGCCGAATAGGCAATCGCCTTCCGTTAACGCTTTGGTACTACGGCTGTTCCGAAGTTCCTCCTAGCGTGCAATTTCCTGCATTAGGGCTGTGGTCGCTGGAACTCGGACGACGGACGCCAGCGGGGCATGGCTGGATCATTCGCGATCGCGCGCGCGACCCGCACGGTAACGCGGACCTCCTGCGCCATCCCTGCATACCGGAATGTCGGCTGATACTCGTCGCTCGGTTGATGATAGCGCTGCTGGTTGTAGCTGCCCTCCTGTTCCTCTCCCCAGCCTTTTGGCTGACCTATGAAATCGACCCCCGGTTTGATCGACAGGGCCGGGACGCCGGCGCGCGCAAACGGAAAGTGGTCGGAGCGGAAGAACGAGCCACGCACGTCAGGCTGTGATTCCACCGTGAGCGATTCCGCGCGCGCGGCTGCCGTGAACGCCGGACCGAGTGTTGAGCGATCCATGCCCAGCGCGCCGATGTCACGCGTCGCGCCCCGCACATTCGTGACGTCCAGATTAAGCACCGCTGCCGTCTGGCCGAGCGGGATCAACGGCCGCTGCACATACGCCTCGCTGCCCAGCAGTCCGCTTTCCTCGGCAGTCGTCGCGATAAAGAGGATCGAGCGCGCGGGTCGAGGCTGCTGCACCAGCGCCTTGGCAGCGGCGAGCATTGCCGCGATGCCGGACGCGTTGTCTTCCGCCCCGTTGTAGATCGAATCGCCGCGGATCAGCGGGCCAATCCCTTTGTGATCCCAATGCGACGTAATCAGAACCGCCTCGGCAGCGCGCTTGGGATCGCGACCGGGCAATCGCGCCACGACATTCTCGGACTCGACTCGCCGCAGGGCACTGCGCACACGTAGCGACGCCCGCAATCCGGTCGCCACGGGGCGGAAATCGCGCCGCGCGGCGGAGCGCGTGAGCGAGTCGAGATTCAGTGCCGCCTTCGCCAGGGCGGCGCGCGCGTTGGTCTCGGTGACCCATCCAGCGAACGCGAGGCTCGGCGATTGCGGCTGATCGAGCTTGAACTGCTCTACCGACCACGAGCCCCGCACCACCTCCCACGGGTAAGTGGCGCTTTCGGTCGTGTGGATCAGCACGGCGCCTGCCGCTCCCTGGCGTGCCGCTTCTTCGAGCTTGTACGTCCACCGCCCGTAGTAGGTGAGGATCTTGCCGAGGAATACCGTCGTGTCGACGAGCCCCGGATCGTTGACGAGCATGAGCAGCACCTTCCCGCGCAGATCCATGCCTTTGTAGTCGTCCCACTGCCACTCGGGCGCGCGGATCCCGTAACCCACGAACACCACCTCTCCATCGGCCGCGATGTCGGCCTCGGGACGCTCGGCCCAGGCGACGAACTGATCCCGGAACGAAAGACTGTCGAGCTGACCCGGCTTGCCCCACGAGAGTGCCGGTTGCGGAGTCATCCCGACGAGCGCCACCGGTTGGAAGTAGGTCCGGTTCGCGCCCGCGGGCTCGAGGCCCAATGCCTGGAACTGCGCGGCGATGTATTCCGCCGCGAGGCGGCCGCCTCGCGTGGCCGGAGCGCGCCCCTCGAGCAGGTCACTCGCGAGAAACCGCAGGTGCGCATCCATCGCCGCGGTGTCGACCGGGATCTGTTGCATGTGCGCCAGCAATGTCAGCATTGCGACAGTGTTCAAGCAGTCTCCTCTCGCCTCAGCATTTCACCGCGTTGATCGTGCCCTTCCGGCCCCTGCTGGCCTCACTGGTCAGCACGAAGGTCGAATCACTCAGAAAGTCGATGGCTTCACCGCCGATGTCGATGCCTGCAATCCCACACGAATGGTCGCGTGCGGGCGCTAACCGGCCACCGACCCCCGGATAAAGCAGGTAGATCTCGCCGTATGTGCGCAGGGCCACGAGCCGGCCGTCCGGTCGTATCGCGGCGCCGGTCACCACCCGGCCCGCTTCGCGGCTGGGCGTGATGTCGAGCGTCTGAACCAGCGTCGCCTCGGCTACCTGGCGCGTCGAATCCTGAGGACTCCACGCTTCGCGTCCGACCCGGTACACGCGAATCGCCGTCCCGCGCTGATACCCTTTGCTCACCAGGTACAACGCCGTGTCGCGCGGCGAGACATACACGCCTTCGACGTCGTGTGGACCGTCCGGATAACGGAGCGTGAGCACCGCGGCGGCCCGTGTGGTGCCGAGCGTGTCGCCGGGACCGGTGGGGGGCTCGGGCTCTGGAATTGCGTAGACCGTGACGAACGGCCGCACCTCGAGATTGTCACCCGTATCGGCGAGGTAGACGCACGATCTCGCGAGCTGTCGCGTGGGCCGGGTTTGGAGAACGAATGAAACAGGGCACGGCCCCAGCGACATGTCTTCCCAGTCGATCGCGCCCGCGCCGGCCACGAGCAACCGGCCCCGATCGGCGCCCTGGAGATCCGTCGCGTAGAGGTAGGGCCCGTCACCCGAGTCGTTGTGCGACCACAGCACGTCGGGGTACGCGTGACTGGCCGCCACACCCGAGCTTTCGAGGAGGCGTGGACTCTGAATCGTTGCCTGCAGCAGGAGCAGCGCGGTTGCGAACATGAGTCTCCAAGAAGATACTTCGCCCATGCGTGACGCAAACGTCCGACTGAAAGGCCGAATTCTCTACCTGACGGAGGATCCCGGCTTTGTGCGCGCGCAATTGGCGGGAGACGACGTGACCTGGACGCCCTCCCACAAACTGCGCGACGACATTTCCACCGACGAAATCACGCCTGCCTACATCTGTTACTACTACGACGAAACCCTGGGCGAATTCCCCTTCCTGGGTCTCAAATGCCGCGATGAGTTTCCGGTCACGCGCGGCAGCGTCAAGCGGGGCGGCTTCGTCGTCGCCGTGAGCGGCAAGCGCCGCGGCAAAGGCTCTTCGCGCGAGCAGTCACCCTATGCCGAGATGTGCGCGGGGATCAAGCTCGTCGTTGCGGAAAGCATCGAGCGGATCTACCGCGAGAATTGCCAGAATCTCGGCATCCTCACGACCACCGACTTCTCGATCCTCGACCGGGTGCGCCGCGGCGAAGACCTCCCGCTCTCCGCATTCACCCAGGGGGAAGGCGAGATCACGCGCGGCATCATCGAGCATGGCGGGCTGTTCAATTACAACATGGCGCGGCTCGAGGGCAACGTGGTGCTGCATCCGCCGGCCACGGCACGCCGGCCCATGACGCTCGGAGAAAAGATTCTCGCGCGGCGCTGGGTCGTCGATCCAGCCCGGGGCAAGATCGGCGTGCCGGCGGTCAAACCGGGCGACGAAGGATTCGTCCTGACCGACGTGCGTTTCAGTCACGAGTACGTGACGCCGATGGCCGCGATCTTCTTCGAGCAGCTCGTCGGCAGGGACGCGAAAGTCAACGATCCCGGCTCGATCCTCATGTTCCGCGATCACCTGACCTTCCTGCCCGAAGCGATGACGCCCGAGCGTGTCAAGGAAGGGTTGCTCGATGTCGCGCTCCAGCTCGAGAAGAAGCAGCGCGAGTTCGCGACCGCGCAGGGCATCAAGCTCTATGGCGAGCTGCGCCTGGGACATCATGGCTCGGAGGCGATCTGTCACTCCAAGATCCTCGAGTCGCACGCGCTGCCGGGACAGGTGATCATCGGGTCGGACTCGCATACGCCGCACGCGGGGGCGGTGGGATGTATCGCCTTCGGCGTCGGAACGACGGCGATCTTCAACTCGTGGATCACGAAGGACGTGCGGTTGCAGGTGCCGGAGACGGTGAAGGTGGTCATCCATGGGAAGAAGCCCGACAACGTGACGGCCAAGGACTTCATGCTCGAAGTCCTCCGCCACCCCTATGTGAAAACGGGGAAGGCGATCGGCAAGCTGGTGGAGTATTGCGGCGACGCCGTCGAGGCGCTGTCGGTCGACGAGCGGGCGACCATGACCAACATGACCGCCGAGGTGGGCGGGTTCACCGGGTACGTCGCGCCGGACGACAAGACCGTCGACTATCTGATGGACTACCGCAAGATGACCCGCCAGGAAGCGGAGCGGCTCTGCGAAGGATTGTTCAGCGACCCCAATGCGGAGTACTGCGAAGTCATCGAGATCGATGCCGCGACGATCCGGCCGATGATCGCGCTCCCCGGCGACCCGGGGAACGGCATCTACATCGACGACGTCGCCGAGCGTATCAAGGTGGACATCGCGTACGCGGGTTCCTGCACGGCGGGCAAGAAAGAAGACATGGACATGTACGCGCGCGTCCTGGCCAAAGCCGCTGGGCGGGGCGAGCGGGTGGCACCGTGGGTGCGCTTCTTCATTCAGTGTGGCTCACAGGACGTGAAGCGCTACTGTGACGAGCGGGGGTATCTCGACGTGTTCAAGCAGGTGGGAGCGACCTTCCTCGAGCCCTCGTGCGGTGCCTGCATCAACGCGGGACCCGGAGTCTCCAAGACGCGGGAAGAAGTCACGATCAGCGCCATCAACCGTAACTTCCCGGGACGCTCGGGCCCGGGCCAACTCTATCTCGCCAACCCCTACACCGTCGCGGCTTCGGCAATCAGCGGGTACATCACCGCGTGGGAGCCGGGGATGGTGCTCGAATCCAGCCGCTAGGGCAGGCTGCCGTGGATTTGCACCTTGATCCCGTGGGTGCCACTCCCGAAATCGAGCGCTGAGCTGACGGTCGTAGTCGAATCCGGCACCAATTTCGCCGTGATCGTGTATTCGCCGCTGAGGGTGCCGCGGAACACCCTGAAGGTCGAATTCCCCTGAGACGAGCCGTATTGGCTCGCGGTCGTACGGAGGTGCCCGCCCCGCGATAACCATTTCCTGACGGTGAAATTCGGAAGCTGATGAACGACAAAGCCGGTTCCGGTCCCCGCCGTGTCGAGGGTGAAGCGCTCCCAGAGTGAATCACTGACCGGTGCACGCCCGGATCCCAACAGGAAATAGACCGAATCAACCGTCTCGGCCGTGGCGTCGAACCCCTTCCAGGCCAGAACCGCGGACAGATTGCTCGTGACCTGGGTGTCCCCCTGAGTGGCATCGATGTCGAACTCGATGCCGACGACACGCGTGGTATCGCCGCCCTGCGCGATGCGGGAAGCGCGATCGATGAAGGGAAAAACCAGCGCCGACATCAGCGCATAGAGCCCCGAGTCTCCAGTGAATCCCGGATCGAGGATGGTATCGTGCAGGAAGGCCGAGTCGAGCGCCGCGCGTACGGCGAGGATCTCGGCGTCGTCAATGGCGTCGGGATCGACCCCGCCGGCATCGGAGCACGCCACGAGTGCCCCGGCGAGTGCCAACATCAAGAGCTTTTTCATGTGGCGAGAATATAGGGGCTACTGGGCGCCGCCCGTAACTGCGGTGACTTCCCGGTACGGCTTGAGCGAGTCGCGCTGATACACGCTGCGAGGATTCCAGAGCACCCAGGTCTCGATGCCCAGCTCCTCGGCCGCGCGAATCTGCTCGCGGATTTCATGCGGAGTGTAGCGGGGTTTGCGGCGGCCGAGCGTGAACGCCTGCAGGTAGGGACGGATGGTGGCTGCATTCGCGAAGGGCCGGGAACGCTCTATCGCTTCCATCAGAGCATTGCGAACAACTCGGTATGGCTCCGCATTGGGAACGGCGAGCCCGTAGCTGCCGCGGTAGTAGTGGCTTGGATACACCATCGGCAGCACGACGTCGGCGACGGTGATGAAGTCTTCCCAGACCTGGCCGATGCCGAGGTCGCCGGTCGCGGACGCCGTCAGGCCGAAAATATCGAACGTCACCGGGACGCCGAGCGGTTGCAGCCGATTCATGAGGATCGAGATGCCCGCCTGCACGCCGGCGCGCTGGGACTCACCCGGCTTGCGCGCGGCGAAGATTGCCTGCGCCATCGCTTCCTTCGGCTCATCGGGGAAGCGTACATAATCAAACTGTACTTCCGAAAAGCCGAGGCGCACCGCCTCCTGCGCGAGCTGCGCGGCGTAGATCCAGACGGAGTCGTTGTACGCGTCCACCCACGCGATGTCGATGCGGTCGCGCCACAGGCCACCGTTGACGTGCTTCACCGACCAGCTCGGCCGGCGCTCCGCGAGCAACGGGTCCTTGGCCACGACAATGCGCGCGATCGTGTAGATGTTGTGGGCGTGCAGGGTGTCGAGCCGCGATTTCACATCGCGCGTGCGCACGCACTTCGTCGCGCCGATCTCCTGCGCGACTTTGACTGCGGACGGATACAAGAGACAGCCCGTATCGTCCTTCACGTCGACGACGAAGGCGTTGACCTCGGTGGAATCGGCGAGCCGCACCAACTGCCACAACTTCGATCCGCCAAAGGCCCACGCGTTGATGTACAGCGCTTTGACGGGATCGGCGACGGGACCGTTATCGAACAGCGGCTCGGGCAGGACGTAGCGCAGCTCCACGCCGCGCAGCCGCATGCTGTCGGCCGACGCCGGCAATTGCTGGGCAAAAAGGCCGCGACTTGCGATCGCGGCCCAGAGCATGAATGCGTTGCAGACCCGAGCCAACTTCATAGGGGTCACCAACATAGGAAAATGACCCTCAGCCTGGCAAGGATTAGCCCCCACTCACTTTGTGGTCAGACGCAAACTGTTGAATAGCAAAGGGTAAGTCACGATGCTCTGTCCCCGGTACTGCGGCCGGAGCCCGAACAGCACCACGCGCCCGGCGCCCTGCCGCACCTCGAGAATGGCTGCCTTGCCGGTGATGCGCTCCGGATGCAGCACCCATCCGGACAGCAGCACCTTGGCAGGATCGGTCGGCCACCGGCCGATCACGCGGGACGCGGTCGTGTCGAGAGACTCGAACGCGGGGCTTCCCTGAAACCAGGCGCTGGTTTCGCGCGGCATCCCTCGCGCGATCGCACTCGCGGTGTCGAGCTCGAGCCGGAAGATTGATCCGGGAGCGTAGAAGTCTTCTTCCGGCACGGCTTCGAGCACGTTGCGGACCGGCAACAGCAACGCCTGAATCGCAAACCGGCTGGCCTCGTTCAGCGCGATGAGCGTGCCGCCCTCGGTCACGAACTCCCGCAGCGCATCGCTCCCCTCGGGCCCCATCCCGTCGGCGTAGGGTGCGGGGTAACGCCGCGGCAACCCCTCGAGGATCTCGCGCGGCGCCTGATCCGGCAGGATGATCACGTCGAATTGCTCGCGCAGCTTGCCCGCGCGCACCACGGAATCGACGAGCGTGGCGTATGGCACTTTCCAGGTATCGAAGACCCAGCGTGTCCACCCCTCGTCGATGGCCGCGTCGTAGGACTTGTAGAGGCCGACACGAAGCGTTGTGTCGCGCATCGGCGGCACCGGCGCCACCGGTCTTGGGGTGATCGGCGAAGACAAGGACACACGCAGCGAATCGTTCGCGGCCAATGTGTTCAGCCCCATGAGGAGCGGCAGGGTGTGTGCGGTCACGTCGTAGGGCCGTTCAGGCGGGCCACCGGGATACTGGCGCCGGTCAGGATAGCGCTGGGTCTCGAGCAGCGTTTTCGCGAACGCGGCGTACGGCTGGCGCAGCACGATCACATACGTGCCTGCGTTGTAGCGTTGCCCCTGCAGGCTGAACGACTGCAGCGTCCGTCGAATCTCGACGCCGCCGCGGCGCAGGATCTCGAGCATCGCGCTGAGCGCCACGGAGTCCTGTCGCGCCGGTATAACGTACGCGTACGGCCACTCACGCCATCCCCGGACTGCGCGAGTCTCGATGTTGAAAAAATTGCCGAGCCAGCGGTCGCGCGCGCGGGCGGCCTGCGCGAGCAGGGCATAGGCGCCTTCGCTTTGATACGACACGATATCGCGCAGTGTCCAGCGGCCGCCGCGCCACGGGTTCGTGAAATTCCAGGAGCGCTCCCGGGGGTTGAACCCGCGTTCCCGCGCTTCGAGGCGGTCGAACGGGACGTCGATCGGCGTCGCGAGATCGGCGCTCGCGACTTCTGAGAGGATGCGTACGCCGCCGTGGTAGTGCTGATACGCGCGCGCCGGTGTCCAGGCGTCGTACGTCGCGTTGATCGAGATGCCGGTCTTCCCCTGCCCCGCCAGCTCCCAGGCCATCGCGGTTCCGAGCGCGTTCACGCCGTCGATCAGGAGCGGATCGACGTTGGGCTCGATGGGATCGAGATAGGGCGGAAGGAACAGCCGCGCCCCGTGTGTTCCCTGCTGATGAATGTCGTGCACGATCTGCGGATGCCAGACGTTGTACAGCGAGTCGATCGTGAGCCGCGTCTCGACCTGGGTGAAGGCGTACCAGTCGCGATTGTTGTCGTGGCCCGTGTAATGGTGGTACAGCTCAGGTGGTGATGTCCCCTCCGCGGGCGTGCCCAGCGTGCGATTGTACCACTTCGCCACGATCGTCACGCCGTCGGGATTCAGCGACGGCACGAGCCACAGGATCACGTTGTCGAGGATCGCGCGCGTCGTGGCGCCGGTATCGGTCGCGAGCCGGTAGGCGAGCACGACCGGCGACAGGTGGCCGCCGACCTCGGTCGAGTGAATGCTCGACGTGATGAGCACGATCGTCTTGCCGTTGTTCAGCGCGTCCCGGGCCGCTTTGGTCGTGCGGAACACGCGGGGATCCGCGAGTCCCGCGTTGACCTGCCGGTAGTAGTCGAGCCGGCGCAGGTTCTGCGGGCTCGAAATCGCGAGGGCGATGAACGGAGCGCCGAGCGTGGTTTTCCCGAGCTCGCGGTAGTCGACGCGGTCGCTCGCCTTGGCGAGGGCTTCGAAGTAGCGGACCAGGACCGGCCACTCGACGAGTTTGCGGTCATCCCCGGGCTCGAAGCCCAGCACCGACCGCGGCGTGGGAATCACCGGCGGTGCAGGCCGGCGAGGGGCGGCAGGAGGGGGCGGTGCTGGAGGGCGGGGGCGGCGCTGCTGCGCGCTCGCCGGCCCAGCCAGCAGTACGCCTGCCAGCCAGAGACAAATGACGCTACGCAAGATCAACGCTGGCTCGTCGTCGCCGCCGGAGCGGTATCACCGGTGCCGAGCCAGTGCGCGAACCAGGTGCGAATCCGCTCCAGCCGGTCGACGAGCAGCCACGGTGGCCCGGTTCGCGAGAGGCCGTGGAACGAGCGTGGATAGCGCACGAATTCCGCGGGCACGCCGCGCTTGCGCAGCGACATGAACAGCTGTTCCCCATCGGTGATCGGCGTGCGTTTGTCATCCTCGGAGTGCACGATCAGCATCGGCGTCCGCATGTTGTTCGCATACGTCATCGGCGAGAGCGCGCGGTAGAGCGAGTCGGCTTCCCACGGCGTGCCGCTGAATTCGTAGTCGGTCAATCCCTGCGCATCCGACGATCCGTACCAGGAATACCAGTTGAAGATCGAGCGGTCGGTCTGCGCCACGCGGAAGCGGTTCGTGTGGCCGACGATCCAGTTCGTCATGAATCCGCCGTACGATCCACCAAGGACCGCCATGCGCGTCGTGTCGACGCCGCCTTTGGCGCGCGCGATCGCGACGTCCACAGCCTGCATCAGGTCCTGGTAGTCCTCCATGCCCCAGCGCCCGCGGGTCGAGAACGTGAACGCGTGCCCGTAGCCGCTCGAGCCCCGCGGATTGGTGAACAGCATCCAGTAGCCCTGGCTCGCGAGCATCTGGAACTCGGGGAACAGCACGTTGCCGTAATTGGAGTGCGGGCCGCCGTGAATCGAGAGCACCAGGGGGTACGTCTTGCCCGACTGATAGCCGGAGGGCTTCATCAGCCATCCCTGGATCTTCAATCCGCCTACGCCGGTGAACCAGAACGTGTCGGCGGGGATCACCGTGACCTGCTTGAACAGCGAATCATTGAACGACGTCAGCCGCCGTTCCTGCCCACGGGCGATCGAGGTGACGTACAGCTCGGTGCCGTGGGTGATGTCGCTCGAGGTGTACGCCAGTGAACGCGTGTCGGAGCTCAGGCTGAACCCGCGCAGCTGGCGTTCGCCAGTCGTCACCGGACGGACGGGGCCGCCCCCCGCCGCGACGGAAAACAGATGCACGTTGCCGCTCGTCTCGGCAAAGAAGTAGATCGTCTTGCCGTCAGCCGACCACGTGATGCCATTGGGGTCGAGATTCCAGTCGGCCGTGAGATTGCGCGCGGTCCCGCCGCTCATGGGAACGACGCACACGTCGCTCTCCATGCCGCGGCCCTTCGAGCACGTGAACGCAATTGTGCGCCCGTCGGGCGACCACATCGGGTTGCTGCTCTGCGGATAGCCGGTGGCCAGGGCGCGAGTCGAGCTATCGGCGAGCGTGTAGACGAAGAGCGCCGGCCACCCATCGTCACGGACCTCGCGGTTCTCGCTCGTGTCCTGTTCGAACGCGATCATCCGCCCGTCCGGCGACCAGGCCGGCGACGTCTGGCTGAGCTCGCCGCGGGTGAGCTGGCGCGGCGTACCTCCGGCAAGCGGGACCAGGTAGAGATGGCTGGGGCGCCGCGTCTCCCGTGGCGGCAGGTACCCGCGCTCATCCCCCACGACGGGTATCGACGTGTAGACCCGCCCGTCAAAGCGCTTGGGGTCGGGGCCGCGCGTGATCGCGGTAGGCGACACGCGATTGCGCCACGTTTCCTTCTTCAGGCTGTCGGGCTCCTCGCCGCGCCAGGAGTACAGCAGCCACTGGCTGTCGCGCGAAAACAGGGGCATGGCGTGCACGCCCTTGATCTGAAACGCCTCGCCGCCCGGTGCCGCCGTCCGGAGGAACCAGACGTCGTCGTCGGAGCCTTCGCGCTTGCTCGAGAACGCGAGCAGCGACCCGTCCGGCGACCACGACGGGTTGGTGGCCTCTGTCGAGGGACTGGTATAGCGGAACGCCGCGGCGGAGCCGTCCGCGCTCGCCATCCAGATCTCGTTATGACGCCGGTCTTTGTCTTCGACCACGGTCGTCACGACGAACGCCACGCGCCGTCCGTCTGGCGCGAGCTCGGGATCGCTGACGACGGTCAGCTTGTAGTAGTCGGCGGACTGCCATGGCCTCGGGGATGCTTGCTGGCTCGAAAGCGCGGCTGGTGTCAGCGCGGCGAGGACCAATACACGTTGCAAACGCATACGCGACTCGGTGGGAACGAGGGAACCAAAAAATACTAGGGGTCAGAACAGTTTGCTTGTCCTGACCCCTGGCGGCTGCTAACCGCTGTGCGTCCGTACGCCCAGTTGTTGCCTATCCTAGTTCAGCTTATGCAACTCGACGCGCCGATTGATCGCCCGCCCATCGGGCGTCGCGTTCGGGGCAATATAGCCCGACGCGCCGTACCCTCTCGCCGACATCCGCATCGGGCTCACCCCGCGACGGGCGAGGTACGCGCGCACCGCCCCGGCGCGTGCCATCGACAGCT
>JBLNGI010000152.1:0-6678 GCA_050264615.1 Gemmatimonadota bacterium | reverse complement strand
ACGCTTTTTCACGCCTTTACACGCCTTTCAGACTGTCAATGTCTAACCGTACATTTCCTTGACGTGGGGCAGGGGGATGCGGCGCTGCTGCGGAGTCCCGCGGGTCGATGGGTATTGATCGACGGTGGCCCGCGAGTACCGCAGGGCGATGCAGGCCGCCGAATCGTAGTGCCGTTCTTGCGCAGCCACGGGGCAACGCGCCTGGCGGCGATCGTCGCCACCCACGCGCACCTCGACCACTACGGCGGGCTGCCGGCGGTGCTGGATGCGTTCGATCCCGCCTACGTGCTCGAGCCGGGACAGGCGGTGCCGGATGCCGGATACCTTGGCTTTCTGGGCGCCGTGGAAGCCGATGGCGCCGAGTGGCGTCCGGCGCGGCGGGGCGACCGGCTGGAGCTCGACGGCGTCACGATCGAGGTGCTGAGTCCCGATTCGGGCTGGGTCGTGGCGCAGACCGATATCAATGAAGCATCGGTCGTGCTCCTGGTGAGCTATGGGCCGGTGCGGCTGCTGTTCGCCGGGGATGCGGGAATGCCGACCGAGCAGCACCTGGCGGGACGCGTCGGTCACGTCGCGTTGCTGAAAGTGGGACATCACGGGTCGCGCGGGGCGACCTCGGACCATTGGCTCGACGAGCTGCATCCGGCCGACGCGGTCATCAGCGTCGGGGCGAAAAACCGCTACGGGCATCCCGCGCCGGAAACGCTCGCGCGGCTGCGGGCGCATGACGTCAGCGTGTTTCGTACCGACGAGCAGGGGACGATCACCTTCACCATCTCGAGTCATGGCGCGATCACAGTCAGCGACGTCCGTCGTCACCATTGAGCGGTTCATCATGGAGCAGGAGCGGCTCCATCCCGAAGCCACGGGGGAGCTGTCGAACCTGCTGTATGACCTGTGCCTCGCCGCCAAGATCATTTCCCGCCAGGTGCGCCGCGCGGGCCTCACCGACATCCTCGGCGAGTTCGGCGCGATCAACGTGCAGGGCGAGGTGCAGCAGAAGCTGGACGTGTTCGCGCACGACACCGTGCGTCACAGCGTCGAGCACACCGGGCGGGTGTGCATCGTGGCCTCGGAGGAGGAAGAGCATCCGATTCCCGTCAAGCTGCCCACCGGCCGGCGCAACGGGAAATATGTGCTGCTGTACGATCCGCTCGACGGCTCCAGCAACATCGGCGTCAACGTCTCGATCGGGACGATCTTTTCGATTCATCGTCGCATTTCCAAACGCGGACCCGGAACGCTCGTCGACTGCCTGCAGCCGGGCCGGGCACAGGTCGCCGCGGGGTACATCCTCTATGGTTCGAGCACGATGCTGGTGTATACGACGGGGCAGGGGGTGCACGGCTTTACGCTCGATCCCACCATCGGCGAATTCCTGCTCTCGCATCCGGACATTCGCTGTCCCGAGGTGGGGCAGTACTACAGCGTGAACGAGAGCCACTGGAACAAGTGGGCGCCGGGGATTCAGCGCGCGGTCGCGGCATTCAAGAACGGAGACTCCGGGAGGGTGGAGGCGAAGAACGCGCGCTACATTGGATCGCTCGTGGCCGACATCCATCGCAACCTGATGTCGGGTGGCGTGTTTCTGTATCCGGCCGACAAGAACGCTCCCAGTGGCAAGCTGCGGCTGCTGTACGAAGCGGCTCCGCTCGCGCTCGTGGTCGAGCAGGCGGGCGGCGCGGCGATCGACGGCACGAACGACATCCTCGAGATCACTCCCACCGAGCTGCACCAGCGCACGCCCCTGATCATCGGCTCGAAGCGCGACGTCCACTTCGCCCGATCGGTGATCGCGGACACATGACGCGCGACTGGGAGCCGCGTCCGCTGACGGACGTCAGCGCTCCCGGCGAGGCGCCGTATACCCGCGGGATCTATCCCACGATGTACCGCGGGAAGCTGTGGACGATGCGCCAGTACGCGGGCTTCGGTACGGCGGAAGAAACCAACGCGCGCTTTCGTCATCTCCTCGACGCCGGCCAGACCGGGCTCTCGGTGGCGTTCGACCTGCCCACGCAGATGGGCTACGACTCCGACCACCGCATGGCCGAAGGCGAAGTAGGGCGCGCCGGTGTGGCGATCGACAGTGTCGAGGATCTGGAGCGGCTGTTCTACGGCATTCCGCTCGACCGCGTGTCGACCTCCATGACGATCAACGCCACGGCCCCGATTCTGCTCGCGATGTACATCGCGGTCGGAGAGGAGCAGGGCGTGCCGCTCGACAAGCTCCAGGGGACGCTGCAGAACGACATTCTCAAGGAATACATCGCGCGCGGCACCTACATCTATCCGCCCGCGCCGTCGCTGCGGCTGGTGACCGATATCTTCCGGTTCACCGCGCGCAACAAGATGAGTTTCAATCCGATCTCGATTTCGGGCTACCACATGCGGGAAGCCGGCGCGACCGCCGTGCAGGAGATCGCGTTCACCTTCGCCAATGGCCTCGCGTACGTGCGGGCGGCGCAGGCCGCCGGGCTCGCCGTCGACGAATTTGCGCCACGCCTATCGTTCTTCTTCGCCGCCTACACCGATCTGTTCGAGGAGATCGCCAAGTTCCGCGCGGCCCGGCGGCTGTGGGCCAGACTGATGAAGGAAAAGTTCAATGCGGGAGATGCCGCGGCGCGGCTGCGGTTCCACACGCAGACCGGCGGTGCCACGCTCACCGCGCAGCAGCCCCTCAACAACGTGGTGCGCGTCGCCATTCAGGCCATGGCCGCGGTCCTGGGCGGGACCCAGTCGCTGCACACGAACTCGTACGACGAAGCCCTGGCGCTGCCCACCGAGCGCAGCGCGACACTGGCGCTCCGGACGCAGCAGCTGCTGGCGCAGGAGACGGGCGTTCCCGAGGTCGTCGATCCGCTGGGCGGCAGTTGGTACGTGGAATCACTGACCGACCAGCTCGAGGCCGCGGCGCGACGGTTGGTGGAGGAGGTGGAGGCTGGTGGCGGCTCTGTAAAGGCGATCGAGCGTGGCTTCTTCCAGGAGGCGATCGCGCGCAGCGCCTACGAGCAGCAGCAGGAGATAGAAGAAGGCAAGCGCGTGGTCGTGGGCGTGAACGAGTACGTCACCGCTGAGCCGATTCCGCCCATCCCCGCGCCGGATTACTCCAGGCTCGCCGACGCGCAGCGCAAGCGCGTCACCGAGTTACGGGGGACGAGGGACGGGGGACGGGTGAAGACGGCACTGAGCGCGCTGGAGGCCGCGGCGCGTAGTCCCGACGGCGCGCTCCTGGAGCCGATCCTCGACGCCGTGCGCGCCCGCGCGACGTTGGGCGAGATCAGCGATGTGTTCCGTGGTGTCTGGGGCACGCACGACCAGCGCTGACGATGATCGCGATTCTTACCGTGCTGCTGCACCAAGCTCCGGTCGACACCGCGGCGATCACCACCTACATCGACGCCGAGCTGCGCAGGCAGCGTATCCCGGGCCTCGCCGTCGCGGTCCTGCGCGGCGATAGCGCCGTGGTCTCCCGTGGGTACGGTCTTGCCAACGTCGAGCTGCGCGTGCCCGCCTCGGACAGCACGGTTTATCAGTCTGGTTCGATGGGGAAGCAGTTCACTGCGGCGCTGGTGGAAATGCTGGTGGAACAAGGCCGGCTGCGGCTGGACGACTCGATCGTCCGCTGGTTTCCGGAAGGCGCAAACGTCTGGCGCGGCGTGACGGTGCGGCGGCTCCTGACGCACACCGCGGGCATCGCCGAGTACACCGATTCGACGTTCGACTACCGGAAGGACTACACGGAGGACGAGCTCGTCAAATTCGCCGCGTCGCGGGCGCTCGATTTCCAGCCAGGCGAGCGCTGGAGCTACAGCAACACCGGCTATCTGTTGCTCGGCGCGCTGATCCGGCGGGTCACGGGCCAGTTCTACGGCGATCTGCTGCGCGATTCGGTGTTCCGGCCGCTCGGCATGAATGCCTCTCGCGTGATTTCAGAGGCCGACATCGTGCCCAATCGCGCGGCGGGTTACCGGCTTGAGAACGGCGAGCTCAAGAATCAGGAGTGGGTCGCGCCCACACTCAACACCACGGCCGATGGCGCGTTGTACTTCACTGTGCGCGATCTGACGCGCTGGGCCGTCGCGTTGAACCACGCCCGAGTTGCGGGCGGACGCTCGCTCGACACCGCCTGGACCTCCGTTCGCTTGTCCGACGGTGCGACGTATCCGTACGGCTTCGGGTGGTATGTACTGCCGCAGCGGACGGAGCCGCGGATCTCGCATACCGGGAGCTGGCAGGGCTTCAAGACCGTCATCGCGCGTTATCCGCGGCGCGGCCTGACCGTCATCGTGCTGGCGAATCTCGCCGAGGCGCAGGTCGGGGCCATCGCGTACGGTGTCGCGGGGTTGGTCGATCCTCAGCTCCAGCCGCCACACCTGGCCGCTCCCCAGGGGAACCTGCGCCCGCCACTGCCGATCGAGGAGCTGCTCCGAGCCGTGGTCGCGAAACCGGACAGCGCGCCGATCACGCCCCGATTGCGGCGATTCCTGAACAAGGACCTGACCGACTGGTTCGCTGCCCTGACGGGCGACACGAGGCAGTGGACGTTCACGGGGTGTGATCAGTTCAGGGGTCGTGTCTTCTCGTACCTGGGCTCGAGCATCGCGTACACGTGTCATGGGCGCTCGACCCGGGCCACTGGCTCAGGCACGTCGGTGTCGGTTTTTTACACGCGCGACTGGCGCGCCGCCGGCGTCGAGGGCTACGGGTTCTAAGGGGGTTCACATGCTTCTGCTGCTCCTCGGCATCGCGGCTTCGCTCCAACAGGTCCAGACCGGCTTTCTCGATCGCAGCATCACGGTTGGTGGGAGAGCCTACCGCTACGAGGTCTACGTCCCGGCCGACTACGCGACGAAGCCGAGTTGGCCAGCGATTCTCTTCTTGCACGGAGCAGGGGAGCGCGGCGACGACGGACTCATCCAGACGCAGGTGGGTCTCGGCGCGGCCATCCGTCAGAACTCATCGCGCTATCCCGCGATCGTCGTCTTCCCGCAGGTTCCGCGGGATTCCCAGTGGGTGGGAACGCCCGGCGAAATGGCTGTGGCGGCACTGCGCCAGACCATGCGGGAATTCCATGTCGACCCGAGTCGCGTGTATCTCACCGGCCTCTCCATGGGCGGCCATGGCACGTGGTACGTCGCCTACCAGCATCCGGAGCTATTCGCGGCCGTCGTGCCGATCTGCGGCTGGGTGCGAGACTTCCCGCAATTCCGCGGTTCCCAACCCGTGGTCCCGGATGCCGACAGCGCTTCCGTGATGCCGAAACTGGCCCAGCGGCTCGGCAAGCTTCCCATCTGGATCTTCCACGGCGAGGTCGATCGGGTGGTGAACGTCAACGGCTCGCGCGAGCCCGCCGCGGCGCTGAAGGCGGCCGGCGCGGATGTGCGCTACACCGAGCTGCTCGGGCTCGATCACAACTCGTGGGATGCCGCGTACGGCTCGGCGGAATTCACGCGCTGGCTGTTCGCGCAGCAGCGGCGTTGACCCAGCAGCATCGCGACGTGTGGGGCGGCCCCCTTGCGAAGCCGGTACGAGTACGGATCGGTGGCCGCTCGTTTCAATTGGAACTGCGCCGCATCTGCAACCAGACCGGCCGATCTTCGGAACACGCCTTCCTTTCTGACGAGCGGACGCTCCGACGAGCGCACGCCGGCCCGCTGGCCCACATGGCCAGCGGGCCGTTTGCGTGCCAAGTTAGAGCCTCACCTCACAAGGAATCGCTCGGATGAACCGGCGCGAAGCGCTGCTTCTACTCGCCGGAACAGCCGCCCTCCCGGAGTCGCTCAAGGCGATGGGACGCGCTGTTCACGCGAAGGTCCGCGCGGGCATGCTGCGCACGTTTACTCCCCACCAGAACGAAACCGTCGCCACGATCGCCGAGCTGATCATCCCGAAGACCGACACGCCGGGCGCGCGCGATGCCGGCGTGCCGGCGTTCATCGACGTGATGCTCGCCGATTGGGGGGATGACGACCAGCGCCGGATGTTCACGACCGGGCTCGCCAACGTCGACGAGCGCAGCCGCACCGCCTTCGCGAAGGACTTCATTGCATGCACGCCGGCCCAGCAGAGCGAGATCCTGCAGGATCTCGACTATGAGCTGGCACAGCTGCGCGACGCGAAGAGCGACACGTCGAAGCACTTCTTCGGCGCGATGAAGTGGCTGACCCTGACCGGCTACTACACGTCGGAAGTCGGCGCGATCAGCGAGCTGCATTACCGCGTGGTGCCGGGCCGGTTTGAACCCTGTTACCCCCTCGAGCAGCGATGAAAATTTACGACGCGATCGTCATCGGCTCCGGGATGTCGGGTGGGTGGGCGGCGAAGGAATTGACCGAACGCGGCCTGCAGACGCTGGTGCTCGAAGCGGGGCGGCCGATCAATCCTGAGACCGACTACGCCGAGCACGTGCCGATGTGGGAAATGAAGTTCCGCGGCTACGGCGACCGCCGGCGTCTGGCCAAGGAACAGCCGATCCAGCAGCAATGCTACGCCTGCGACGAGATGGCCTCGAAGTTCTTTGTCAACGATCTCGAAAACCCCTATACCACGCCAGACGGCAAGCCGTTTTCCTGGATTCGCGGCCGGCAGGTGGGCGGGCGGTCGATCACGTGGGGCCGCCAGGTCTACCGCTGGAGCGACCTCGACTTCGAAGCGAACGGCAAGGAAGGCGTCGGC
>JBLNGI010000151.1:0-15622 GCA_050264615.1 Gemmatimonadota bacterium | reverse complement strand
GCCCAGGTGTCGGGCGGTACCGACGCCGCGCGCTACTTCGTCTCCGCGGAGTACGAGGACGAGATCGGCGTGCTGCGGATGCCGGAGTTCGCGTACGGCCGGGTGCTGCAGGCCAGGGGTGCAACGGAAGTCCCGTACGAGCAGTACCGGCCCAACGAACGCCAGCGGGTGAGTGTTCGCGCCAATGTGCAGGCGGCGCTGAATCGCAAAATCGACGTGGCGGCGTTCACGAGCTTCGTCTCGAGCAACCAGCGCCTGCCGCAGACCGACAACAACACCACCGGTCTGTTGTCGAACGGCTACGGCGGCCCCGGCCACAAGGACAATGTATCCGGCATCACCGGATTGCAGAACTACGGGTACCGGCTGTTCACCCCGGATGAGTTCTTCTCGGAGGTGGTGCGGCAGGATATCAATCGCTTTATCGGCAGCGGCAACGTCACCTATCGGCCCAACTCGTGGCTCAGCGCGCGGTTCGTGGCAGGCGTCGACTTTACGAGTCGAGTCGATGAGGACCTGTGCCGGCGCGACGAATGCGTGGGGTTCTCCGACTTCAAGGAGGGATTCAAGGAGGAGAATCGCACCACATTCCACGATTACACCGTGGACGCGAACCTGACGGCTACGTACACGCTGGCGGCGTTGGGGGGCACCCGGGCGCGGACGACCGGGGGGGCGCAGTACTTGAAGAACATCTTCGCCCGCAACGGCGCGTTTGGAGCGCACTTCGCCCCTGGCGCGTCCACGATCACCCCAGCGTCGATTCTGGACGCGGACGAAACATATACCGGGACGAAGACGCTCGGCGTCTTTGTCGAGCAGCAGCTCAGCTGGAACGAGCGCCTGTACCTTACGGGCGCCCTGCGCATGGACGACAACAGCGCGTTCGGGAAGGACTATAGCGCGGTCTATTACCCGAAAATCAGCGTCTCCTGGGTGGCCTCGCAGGAGCCCTTCTTTCCGGCCATGGGCTGGCTGTCCAATCTGCGGCTGCGCGGCGCCTACGGCGCCTCGGGACGGCAGCCCGGCTCCACCGACGCCCTGACTTTCTTCTCGCCCACCACGGCGAAATTCGAGGGAACCGACAGGCCCGCGATCATCTATAGCTCGATGGGCGATCCCACGATCCAACCCGAGCGGGCCACGGAGCTCGAGCTGGGGTTCGACGCCGCCTTCGCGGACAGCCGCGTGAATCTCGAATTCACCTTCTACAACAAGGTGACCAAGCAGGCCCTGATCAATCGCCCGATCGCCCCTTCGGTTGGCGTGGACCCGAACCGGTTCGAGAACCTCGGGTCGATCCGCAACCGGGGCGTGGAGGTTGCCGTGAGCGCGCTCCTCGCGAGCACGCCGCGGTTCGGCTGGGATCTGACGCTGACCGGGTCCCACAATGCCAACGAAATCGTGAAGCTCGGCGTCCCGCCGATCGTGGGGACGACCATCCAGCAGCGCGAAGGCTATCCCATCGACAGCTACTGGCAGCGGCCGATTCTCGGATACAATGACGTCAACGGCGATGGCATCCTGGAGGCACACGAGCTCATCGTGGGTGACTCCGTCGCGTTCTTCGGACCCAACGTCGCGCCCGACGCATTCACGCTTGGCACCGGATTCGACTTCTTCAACCGCCGCCTGCGCATCTCCGGACTGCTCGACTACAAACACGGACAGTACCAGCTCAACGGCACGGAGCGGATTCGCTGCGAGTCCCGGCTCAACTGCGACGGCTTGATCGATCGCACGACGCCGCTCTGGAAACAGGCGCGCGTGGTCGCGCTGCGCGAACACTCGTCGCGGACCCAGGCAGGTTTCATCGAGCCGGTCGACGTGCTGCGCTTCCGGGAGCTGGCGGTCAACTACCAGCTCCCCGACATGTGGGCCCGCGCGATGCGCGCCCAGCGCCTCTTTGTCACGCTGGCGGGCCGCAACCTGTGGAGGTCGACGGGCTACTCGGGATTGGACCCCGAGTCGGGGTACTTCGATGGCGGTCTGCAGACCGATTTCCAGACCCAGCCACCGCCCACGTATTGGATCCTGCGCTTCAGCGCGAACTTCTGACCGGGCGCCGACCTATGATCACGAGGAATCGAGCAATGCGACGACTGCATAGGGTTCGGGGATGGCTGCGGGCAGGCAGCGTGGCACTGATGGTGTCGGTGGTGCCGCTCCAGGCCTGCCAGAACCTTCTCGAAATCACGGATCCGGACATCATTCTGGAGGCAAACTCGCCGGGCGGCGCCCTGGCAATCGCCAACGGCGCGTTTTTCCGACTCACCGAGGTAGTGAGCGGCATCGAAGGCGCCGACAATCTGTTCATGTTCGGAGGGTTGGTCTCCGACGAGTGGCGCTCGGGCGACACCTTCGTCCAGCGCAACAACCAGGATCAACGGATCTTCCAGCCGGAGAACACGTTCAACGACGACCTCTACCTGTCGCTGAACCGCCCGCGCGTGCAGGCCGACGCGGGGATTCGAGAGTTGCGCCAGTTCGTCCCCGACTCGACACGGCTGATCGGTGCGATGTTCGCCGTGATCGCGTACGTCGAAACGCTCATCGGCGAGCACTACTGTAACGGCCACCCGTTGAGCGGAATTGATGCATCCGGCGAGCCGATCCTGGGCCCACCGATTACCAATGACTCGGTGTTCCGGCGCGCCATCGCCCACGCCGATTCAGCGATCGCCCAGGCCGGCGGGTCGGGTGGGGCGAGCGTGAGGTCGTTCGCGTCCATCGTCAAGGCGCGCGCGCTGGTCGACCTCGGCCAGTACGCCACCGCCGCAACGGCGGCAACGGGGATCGCCCGGGCCTTCCGGTGGACCGTCGAGCACTCGATCGCAACCGTCGATAACGAGATCTGGGGACTCAACAACGATCCGAAGCGATACACGATGGTGGACCGCGAGGGCGGCAACGGCCTGGACTTCATCAGCGCGAACGATCCGCGGCTTCCCCGCGTGACAGGTCCGGACCGGATCTTCGACAGCTCGTTGCCGCTGCTCGTGACGCGTCAGGGGATCTTTGGTCAGGAGAGTTCCGTGCCTCTCGCGACCGGGATCGAAGCCAGGCTGATCATCGCGGAGGCGCTGCTCAATGCCGGGAACACGGGCGCGTGGCTGGACACGATCAACGCGCTTCGGACCGACACGACGCTCTATCCGGCGATCGAAGGCGGAATCGCCGTCTCCGGTCAACCGCCGTTCGTACGCGGTGCGAACCTCACGGCTATCGCCGACACGTTCATCGACCTACGGTCACGCCTGTTCACCCACTTCCGGGAGCGCGCGTTCTGGATGTTCAGCACCGGGCATCGCCTGGGTGACATGCGGCGCCTGATCCGCCAGTATGGCGCGCAGAACTTCACAGCGGCGAACGTCTTCCCGGTCGGTCCCTACTACAAGGGCGGAGACTACGGACCTGCGGTCAACATGCCCGTGCCGTTCGAGGAGTCGAACAACCCCGGCTTCACGCAGTGCATTGACGTGAATCCGTAGCTGATCGAGCCTGGGAATACAAAAAGAGGCGGGGAGAGCCGCGCTGGCTCTGCCCGCCTCTAGTCGCGTCTGGTCAACCTCAGTCGACGATCGCGTCCGGCAGCACGTACTTCATCGGGTTCACCGGCCGCCCATTCACCCACACCTCATAGTGCAGGTGCGGGCCGGTGGACAACCCTGTGTTCCCGACCTTGGCGACCTGCTGGCCGCGCTTCACGCGCTGCCCGCGCACCACCAGAATCTTGGAGCAATGCGCGTAGCGCGTCACCAGGCCGTAGCCGTGATCGATCGTCAGCATGTTGCCGTAGCCTTCGACCCACGACACCTGCGTCACCACGCCCGCCGCGGGCGCTTCGATGTCCATCCCCATCGGCGCCGAGAGGTCGATGCCCTCGTGCGGCCGCGCGAGATGCAAGATCGGATGCTCGCGCTCGCGCGCGAACGCGCTCGTCAACCATCCCTTGGTCGGCATGATGGACGGCAGTGACTGGTAGCGCGCGCGCTGGCTCGACGCGGAATCGTACGCTTCGTTGATCGAGCGGACGAGAATGTTCGCGCGCCGGGTGAGCTGATCCATGTCGATGCGCGCGGCGAGCGCCTGCTGGCCATTCGGACCCGCGGCCGAGAGGCTGTCGCGCTCGGACCACTGTCCACTCGGGCCGCCGATGCCCGCCTTTTGCACATCCTGATCGACCGGCGAGAGCCCGGCGAGCAGCCGCATCGCCTGCTCGCGTTCGCTGAATTTGTTGAGGGTGTCCCGCAGTCCGACGAGCCGTTCCCGCAGCCGCTGGATCTCGCTCGCGAGCACTTCATTCTCGCGCTCGAGCGCGCGGCTCTTCGTGACGTTCACGCCGCGCGACAGTGCCGTGCCGCCGAGCACGAGAAACAGCAGCGCGACCACGCCGCCGATCCCGATGAGCGCTTTCACGACCGTCTGCGATACCTCCACGGCCCGGGAAGCACCCGAGCCGTGCGGGACCAGCATCACGGTCCAGCGGCGCTCTGCGTGTTTCTTCTTCATATGGGGAAGCAAACATAAGCCGCCGCGCATATCCTCGTCAAATAGCGAGTTGTGCGCTCCGTCACCTTTTTAGGGGCACGCTTCCTAAACATCTGGGGGCTTGGGAAATAGCCGGGGCGGCTTCGAGACGTTCCAGCCGGCCACAGCCAGACGCAGCAAATCCGCGAGCCGCACGCTCGCGAGCGTCCGGTCCGCGCCGAGGGCGCTCCACATTTCCTGCGCCTTGGCGGGAATGAACGGTGCCGACAGCACGGCGAGTCGTGCGACGGTGCGAACGAGATTCGCCAGCACGCTGTCGAGCTCGACGTCGTGCTTCGCCTTCGCGAGCGTCCACGGCTTGGTCTCCTGGACGTAGCGATTCGCGTGCGACGCCAATTCGATCACGAGCGCCGCCCCTTGCTGCAGATCGTACGCGTCCATGGCGCGGCCGTACGCACTCAGCGTTTCCTGCGCGACGCGCTCGAGCGGGTCCTCACCCCCTGCCCCCCTCTCCGTTCCGGAGAGGGGGAACGACGGGACGATACCGCCGCGATAGCGCTGCACCATCGCCAACGTGCGCGAGACGAGATTGCCGAACGTGTCGGCGAGATCGGCCGTGTAGCGCGCGTCGAAACGGTCCCACGAGAAATTCCCGTCTCCCGCGAATCCGACTTCGCGCAGCAGGAAATAGCGCAACGCGTCGGCGCCATGCCGCTCGATCGCGGCGCCGAGACTCACCGCCGTCCCGGCGGTCTTGCTCATCTTCGTCCCTTCCCATTGCACGTACCCGTGCGCCCACACCTGGCGCGGCAGCTCCACGGCGGCCGCGAGCAGCATCGCCGGCCAGATGATGCAGTGGAAGCGGGTGATGCCCTTCCCGATCACGTGGAGGTCCGCCGGCCAGAGGCGCTCGTACCCGGCGTCCGGAAATCCCGTCGCCGAGAGATAGTTGATCAGCGCGTCGAACCAGACGTACACCGTCTGCTCCGCGTCGCCGGGGAAGGGAATGCCCCACGACAGGCGCTGGCGCGAAATCGACACGTCCTGGAGACCGTCCTCGAGCAGGCGCACGACTTCGTTGCGCCGGATCTCGGGCTCGACGCGGAACGTCCCGCTCCGGATCAGCTCGAGCAGCCGGGTGCCGTAGGCGCTGAGCCGGAAGAAGTGATTGCGCTCCTTGGTGCGAACCAGCTCGAGGGTGGGATGCTCGATGCAGTGGCCGTCGGCGATCTGCGCCGGTTGCTTGAACTCCTCGCACCCCGTGCAGTACAGCCCCTCGTAGTCGGCGACGTACAGATCATCCGGGCGCTGTTGCTGGATGCGCTCCAGCAGGGCGACCACGCCGCGGACGTGGCGCGGCTCGGTTGTCCGGATCCAGTCGTCGTTGCTGCACTCGAGGCGCCGCCAGTAGTCGGCAAACGTGGCGGCCATCCGGTCGACCCAGTCGCGCGGCGTGACGGCCGCGCGCGCGGCCGCCTGAATCACTGACTGGCTGTGCTCGTCCATCCCCATGAGGAAGCGGACCTGATCGCCGCACAGGCGCCGGTAGCGCGCGATGGCATCGGCGCCGACTTTCTCCAGCGCGTGCCCCAGGTGGGGATCGCCGTTGGAGTAATCGATGGCCGTGGTGAGGTAGAACTTGCCCACTACGACCGCAATTGCTCGAGCCCGACGACCCGGGTGGCGCCGTCCTCCGAGCGGAGGGTGACGCGCTCGCGGAAGATGTCCACGGACACCACGCGCTCATCCCCCTCGGCCGTTTTCACCGTCTTGCCTTCCTTCGGGAAGCGCTTGCGCTGCTGGACGTAGAAGTCGTGCTCGTAGTGCAGGCAGCAGAGCAGGCGGCCGCACGGGCCGGAGATCTGCACGGGATTGAGCGACAGGCCCTGCGCCTTGGCCAGCGACAGGCTCACGGGCCGTCCTTCCGGCAGCCAGCTCGAGATGCACAGCTGGCGCCCACAGCGCCCGATCCCGTCGAGTCGCTTCGCTTCGTCGCGCGCGCCGATCTGGCGCAGCTCGATGCGGGTGCGAAACAGGCCGGCGAGGTCCCGCACCAGCGCCCGGAAATCGACGCGTTGCTCGGCGGTGAAATAGATCGTGAGCTTGCGCTTGTCCCACTGCCATTCCGCGTCGGAGACCTTCATCGGGAGGTTGTGCTGGCGGACGCGGTCGCGCACGGTGCGGCGGATCTCTTCTTCGTTCTCGCGCAGCTGGGTGGCGGTCTTGCGATCGTCGGGGGTGGCGCGGCGGAGAATGGACCGCAGGGACTCGGGGCTGGGGGCTGGGGACTGGGAACTGCCCGAATCCCCAGTCCCTAGGCCCGAGCCCCCATTACAAGCTCCACACCGCTGGCATTTTTTCTCCGCGATCCCACCAACGGCCGAGACCACCCCAAAGTCCTGCCCGCGCTCTACCTCGACGATGACGGGTTCGTCGATGCGGAGGAGGTCTTCGGATTGCCAGGTGTAGTATTCGCGCCGGTTGCCTTTGAACCGGACTTCCAAGACATGCGTCAATTCACTTCTCGGTCAGCACACCCATCGAAAGGTACTTCTCTTCGCGGCGTTTGAGCAGCTTGTCGACCTTGAGCTTGCGCAAGTGGCCGAGCTGACGCTGGAGCGCGTCGCCGAGCGCGGCCGACGCGGCTTCGGGATCGGAATGCGCCCCACCGGGCGGTTCGGGGACGATCTCGTCGATGACGCCGAGATTGAGGAGGTCCTGCGCGGTGATCTTCAGCGCCTCGGCGGCCCGCTCGCGCTGGCTCGCGTCCTTCCACAGAATCGCCGCGCACCCCTCGGGGGAAATGACGGAATAGACGGAGTTTTCGAGCATCAGCACCTTGTCGGCGAGCCCGACCGCCAGCGCGCCGCCGGAGCCGCCCTCACCGATCACGGCGGTCACGATCGGGGTGGGCAGGGAGGCCATCTCGATGAGGCTGGCCGCGATCGCTTCCGCCTGGCCGCGCTCTTCGGCGCCCAGGCCAGGATATGCCCCCGGCGTGTCGACGAGCGTAATGACCGGCGCGCCGAATTTCGCGGCCAGGCGCATGAGCCGCGTCGCCTTGCGGTACCCCTCGGGATGCGCCATGCCGAAGTTGCGGTACAGATTGTCCTTGGTATCCCGGCCTTTTTGGTGTCCGATGATCATGACGCTGGTGCCGTCGAGCCGCGCCCAGCCGCCGATAATGGCGGGATCGTCGCGATACAGACGATCGCCATGCAGCTCCACGAAATCGGTGAACACGGTGTTCACGTAGTCGAGCGGGTAGGGGCGGCGCGGGTGGCGCGCGACCTGAACCCGCTGCATGGGGGTCAGATTGCGGTAGATCTCGACGCGCAGCGTCGCCAGCTGGTTCTCGAGCGGGCGCAGGTTTTTCGCGACCTCGCCTTTTTCCCCCGCGACGCGCTTCAGCTCCTCGATCTGTTTTTCCAGCTCGAGCAGCGGCTTCTCGAAGTCCAGCGTGTATGTCGCCATGCCCTACGGTTTTGCTCGACGATTCATCTCGACGGTTCTCCTCTACGCCTTTACAAGGCTCACGCCATCGGCCCCCAACAGATCTCGCAACGCCGCCAGCAGGTCATCGGCCGCGTCCACCCGGAAAGCACGGCTGCGCAGCCGCACGGTCTCGTGGCCGGACCCGTTTGCCCCCGTCCACTCCAGCAGCACCGGGGTCGGACCCGGATGCGCCGCGCACAGCGCGGCGATCGCGCGCGCAGTCTCGGGGCTCGGCGGCTGGCTGGCGGCCCCCGCCGCCCCCCCCCAGCGCAGCGCCACGCCAATCGCCCCGCTCGGTTTCAGCTCGTCCAGGAGCCGCGCGCCCTCGACGATGAACGGGGCCTGCTCCTCCGCGCGGTCGCGCGGGCTGTAGCTGCCCGTGAGCAGATACGAGCCGTCGGCGCGGATCACCGAATTCAGCCTGGCCCACGCCTCCGGAAATACCAGCGCCTCGGCCGCACCATGAAAATCCTCGAGCGTGAGGCGCGCGTACTCCGCCCCCGACTTTTTGGAGATCTGCCGCTTCACCACCGTTATCACGGCGGCGATCGTCACCTTCTGCGGACTCCACATCCCCAGCGTGGCGGTGGTCCGGGTCCCAAAAAGCTCCACCTCCACGCGGTACTTGGCGAGGGGGTGGCCGGAAATGAAGAAGCCCAGCACGCTTTTCTCGCGGGTGAGCCGCTCATGCTCGGACCAGGGCGGCACATCGGGGAGGGGGGACGAGGGACGGGGGACGGGGGTCTCCTCCCCGAACAGCCCGTGCTGGCCCGTGAAGCGCTCCTGCTGGCGCACCTGCGCCTCGCTGAACGCATGGTCCAGCGCCGCCACGAGCTGCGAGCGCTCGGCGCCGAGGGAATCGCAGGCGCCTGAATCGATCAGGGATTCGATCACGCGCTTGTTGCAGAGCCGCAAATCGATCCGATCGCACAGCTCGACGAGCGAGCGGTACGGGCCGGACTGCCGCCCCGCGATGATCGACGCAATCGCGCCTTCCCCCACGTTACGCACCGCCCCCAGCCCGAACCGGATCCGCTGGTCACTGACGACGGTGAACTTGTAGCCTGATTCGTTCACGTCGGGCGCGAGCACCTGCAGGTCGAGCTCGCGCGCCTCGTTGATGTACTGCACGACGCGATCGGTGTTGCCGATTTCGGACGACAGCAGCGCCGCCATGAACTCGGCCGGATAGTAGCCCTTGAACCACGCCGTCTGGTAGGAGAGGATCGAGTACGCAACGGAGTGCGACTTGTTGAACCCGTAGCGCCCGAACGTCTCGATCTGCGCGGCGATGTCCTCGATCGTGCGCCGGTCGTGGCCGCGCGCGATCGCGCGCTTGACGAAACTGCCGAGCTCTTCCTGAATCAGCTCTTTGATCTTCTTGCCGACCGCTTTGCGCAGCACGTCGGCTTCGGCGAGCGAGTAGCCGGCGAGCGCGCTCGCGATCCGCATCACCTGCTCCTGGTAGACGATCACGCCGTAGGTCGGCGCGAGGATCTCTTCGAGCGCGGGATGCGGGTAGCGCACCTTCTCACGGCCGAGCTTGCGGTTGATGTAGACGAGGTACATGCCCGTGTCGAGCGGGCCGGGGCGCAGCAGTGCGTTGGTCGCGACCAGGTCGTCGAAATGGTCGCACTTCATGTTGCGCAGGCAGTCGGTCGCCAGCGGCGATTCAAACTGGAAGATCCCGGCGGTGCGGCCCGCGCGCAGCAGCTCGTACACCTTCGGATCGTCCAGGTCGGGATTCTCGAGATCGATCGTCACGCCGTGGCGCTCGCGCACCATCTGCGCGGCATCGTGGAGCACGGTCAACGTCTTCAGGCCGAGCAGGTCGATCTTCAGCATGCCGACCTTCTCGAGCGCGATCATGTCGTACTGCGTGATGAGCGCGTCGGAGGGGGCGTCGGTCTTGGAGTCGGGCGCCGTGCAGACGGGGACGTAGTCGGTGAGCGGCCCGGGGGCGATGACCACGCCGGCCGCGTGCACCGACGCGTGGCGGGCGAGTCCCTCGATCCTCGCTCCCAAATCCAGGACTTTTCTGATTCGCTCGTCCTGGAGGGCGGCCGATTTCACCTCGGGCACCTTGTCGGCCGCTTCGGCAAGCGTGACGCTGAACGCCGGGCCCGACGGAATCAGCTTGGTGAGCCGCTCCACCTCGCCCATCTCGACGCGGAGCGTCCGGGCCACGTCACGGAACGCCGCCCGGGCCTTCAGCGTCCCGAACGTGATGATCTGACCCACCGACTCACGCCCGTAGCGCTCGCGCGCGTACTCGAGCACTTCGCCCCGGCGCTCGAAGCAGAAATCGAGGTCGATGTCCGGCATCGAAATTCGCTCGGGATTCAGGAAGCGCTCGAACAGCAGGTCGAACTTGAGCGGGTCGACCGTGGTGATGCGCAGCGCGTAGGCGATCAACGATCCGGCAGCGGAACCGCGGCCGGGGCCCACCGGGATGCCGCGATCACGCGCCGCTTTGATCAGATCATAGACGATCAGGAAGTAGCCGGCGTACCCCGTGCGGGTGATGACGTCGAGCTCGTACTCCAGCCGCTGCTCCACCTCGTCGGAGAGGGGATCGCCGTAGCGCTCGATCGCGCCCTGGCGCGCGAGGTGCACGAGCAGATCCTGGTCGGTCGCGAACTCCGCGGGGCGCGGATACTGGGGCAGGAAGTAACGCTTTTCGAAATCGAACTCGCACAGATCGGCGACGCGCGCCGTTTCGGTGAGCGTGTCGGTGCCGAACAGCCGGGCCATCTCGGCTTCCGACTTGACGTAGCTCTCCTGGCCGTAGAACCGGAACCGCTTGGGATCGTCGAGATCCTTGCCGGTGCCGATCGCCAGCAGCACGTCATGCGCCTCGGCGTCGTCTTTCTTCAAGTAATGGGCGTCGTTGGTCGCGGCGATCGGCAGGCCCAGCTCCGCGGCAAGCCGGAACATCCCGTCGGCAACGACTTTCTCTTCGGCAATGCCGTGGTTTTGCACCTCGAGCCAGAAGCCGTTGGGCCCGAACGTGCGGGCAAACCACTCGGCACTCGCTTTGGCGGCCTCGTAGTTCCCCTGCCGCAGGTAGAGGGCGATCTCACCCGAGAGGCAGGCGGCGAGTCCAATGATGCCCTCGTGGTGCTGCGCCAGCACTTCCTTGTCGATGCGCGGCCGGCGGTAATAACCCTCGAGAAAGCCGATCGACGACAACCGGATGAGGTTCTGATACCCGGTGCGATTCTTCGCCAGAAGCACGAGGTGGGAGTAGGGCGCGCCACCCGGGGCGTCGGCGCCCGGTTTCTCGCGCGCGTGCCGGCTGCCGAAGGCGAGGTAGGCCTCAAACCCCAGGATCGGCCGGATCTTCCGCGCCTTGGCCTCGGCATAGAACGACCACGCCCCATGCAGGTTGCCATGGTCGGTGATCGCCAGCGAATCCATACCCAGCGCCTGCACCCGGTCCAGCAGTTCGGGGATGCGATTGGCGCCGTCGAGGAGGGAGTACTCGCTATGCGTATGGAGATGAACGAACGGCATGGTTCCGCTGCGAAAGTTGCCGTATTTTCCGCGCTCATGCAATGGCTGCTGCTGGCGTTCACGTTCATCGTCTGGACGGTGCTGCAACGACTCGCGCGAGCCGCCGGGAGTCCGGTCGAAGCGCGCGCGACGCTCGCCCTCGGCCTGCTGAGCGTCGCCGCGTACCTCACCGGAACCATCATGCGGCGGTTTCGCATTCCGCGCATCGTCGGTTTCCTGATCGCGGGATTCGTCGCCGGACCGGCGTGGCTCGGACTGGTCCGCGGTGACGAGTTGGCGGTACTCGATCCGATCGCAAGCGGCGCGCTGGCGCTGATCGCGTTCGCGGTGGGCGGTGAGCTGACGCTCGATGCGTTACGTGGCGCCCCCGCCCAGCGCACCGTCATCCTGCGCCTGACCGCCGGCGCCATGGCGGTTCCGTTCATTGCCGTCACACTCGTGACGCTCACGGTCAGCGCCTGGTTCCCCCTGACCGCTCATCAACCCTTCGAGGATGCGCTCGCGGTCGCGCTGGCCCTCGGCGCGCTCGCGACGGTTGCCTCACCGGTCATCACCTGGTCCATGATCACCGAGACGGGCGCGAGCGGCCCGGTGTCGCGCACGGTGCGCGATGTCACCATCGTGCAGGACGTGGCCGCGGCCCTCGTGTTCATCGCCGTGCTGGCCTTGACCCGTCCGTTGGCGAGCCACGGGGCAGTCACGCCAGGGAGCGCCGCGCACGCGCTCCTCGTCCTCGGCGGATCCCTGATTGCCGGGGCGGCGCTCGCGTACGCGGTCGCGCACTATCTGCGCGCCATCCAGGGCCACCTGGAATGGGTGCTGCTGGTGTTCGCCTTCATCGTGTCGCAGGCACTGCGGTTGGCGGGCCTCGATCCGGTGCTGGTGGCGCTCGCCGCCGGGATCACGCTGCGCAACGTCCCCCCCCCGGACGCCCGGATCGCCAGCGAGCGTGTCAGAGCCGAGCTCGCGCGGTGCGCCGTCCCGGTCTATGTCGTATTTTTCGCGCTCGCGGGGAGCAATCTCCGCCTCGCCGCCCTGTCGGAAATCTGGCCCTGGGCGCTGTTGTTCGTCGGCTTGCGGGCAGCGGGGCTCTGGGCGGGCGCGCGCTGGGCCGGACGTCACGGGACGATCAGTCCCGAGCTAGTAGACTATGGGTGGCTGGGGTTGGTATCGCAGGGTGGATTGGCCATTACGCTTGCCGCCATGCTGCGGCGGGCGTTCCCGGAATGGAATGTTTCGCTGGAAGCGCTGGTCGTCGCCATGATCGGGGTGCACCAGCTCGTCGGGCCGATCTGCTTCCATTGGGCGCTGCGGCGCACCGGAGAAATCACGCTGGTGGAGGAGACGCATGTTCGGGAATCGGCTGGCGGGAGCATCGGATCGACGGGGACCACGGCGCCTGGGGCGGGGGGAGGGGGGGCTGGCGTGGTTACTACTGATAGCAGCGTGTACTAAAGGCGTCGAACCCAGCATCACGCCCTGCACGGCCGCAGGGGACAGCGTCCTACTGACCCTCGATGGGTACGGCTTCTTCGATCCCGTTGGCGCTGGCTGCACCGTGTTCCCCGCAACCGCTGGCGCTGCACAATACCTCGTCGTGCCCCAGCTCACCGCCGGGAATCCCGGCGATCAGGCGGAGTATCGCCTCGGTGGCGACACCATTCTTCCGGTCAGCCCGAGTCCGACGCCGCAGCAGGGTCGCGCGCTCAGTAGTGCGGAGCGGTTTCACCTGTTCCTGAGGCTTGGGGACGAGCGACGCTCGTGGGGCTTTGCTCCGGAAATCGGGCCGCAGCCGAGCGCGCCGCAACCGGCGCCGCAGGTCGGACCGCCGGCCTATAACGATCGGCGCACGTTCAAGGTCTGCGCCAAGCTCGATTGCTCGCGATTCGACAATGTCGTGGCGCGGGCGAAGGCCATCAGCTCGAAAGTCGCCATCTTCGTCGACTCGCTGGCGCCGCCGGGTGGCCTCGACTCGGTCCAGCTCGACAGTGTCGCCCGAACGTTCGACCAACGCCTCTACGCGATCGATACCGAGGCATTCGGACCGGAGTCTGACATCAATCAGGATTCGGTCGTGATGGTGCTGATGACCAACACCGTGAACAAGCTCGTGACCACGGCCGCATGCAACCAGAGCGGGTTCGTGGCGGGGTTTTTCTTCGGGGTCGACATCGACCCGCAATTCAGCAACGATTCGCGCTCCAACAAGGCTGAGGTCTTCTACTCCATCGTCGCGGACCCGGCCGGGACGCTCAGTTGCCAGCATTCGACGGCTGAGGTGCTGGCGTTGGTGCCGGTCACATTCATTCACGAGTTCCAGCACATGATCAGCTTCAATCAGCACGTGCTGGTTCGGGGAGGCAACGGGGAGCTGCTGTGGCTGAATGAAGGATTGTCGCACTACGCCGAAGAGCTGGGCGGGAGAAGCTACGAGACCAATCCGGATGCGCGCATCAACGACTGTCGCGTCAGTCCGACCGCGACGATTCAATGTCGCTTCTATGCGGGTAATCTGTTGAACGCGTACGACTATCTCGACTCCACCAAGAAACACTTCTTGCTCCCTACGGAAGGGATCGGCAGTTTGGCGGAGCGGGGCGCGCAGTGGTTGTTTGTGCGCTACCTGCTCGATCGATACGCGGGAACCACCAGGACCGAGTGGAACACGTTCACGCGTTCGATGGTCATGACGAATCAAGTCGGGGCCGCCAACGTCGAGGCGAAGACGGGAGACCAATTCGAGGACATCGTGAGCCGGTGGGGGCTCGCGAACTGGGTGACGGACATTGTCAGCGCGCCCGCCGAGCTCAAATACGATTCCTGGAACATGCACGCCGTCTTTTCGTCGCTGCACACGCAGCGGCCCGGCTCCTTTCCCAACGTCTACCCCGTGTCTCCATCGGTGAGCGCGGGACGTGACGTGGCGTCGAGTGGGACGTTGCGCTCCGGATCTCCGATCTATCATCTGGCGACCCAGCCGGCGGGCGACCCGGGATTCACGCTCAGCTTTACCGCACCCAACGGAGCGCTCATCAGCTCAGCCATGAAACCACGGCTCAGCGTGTATCGGCTGCAATGAAGCGGCCGGTCGCCCCGATCGTCGCAGCACTGCTCGTGATGGCCGTCCGGCCGTCAGGCCGTCTGGCCGCCCAAACCGAAGGCTCCGTCCTTCCCTTGATCCCCGGTAGCACACGCTCGGCCGCGCTGGGGAATGCCGGCGCGGCGCTTGTCGGCGATGCCGGCGCCATGTTCGCCAACCCCGCAGGCATCGCCACCATCCGCCATCTCAGCATCGAAGGGTCATACGAGCCGTATCTCGCGGGCAGCGCGCTGTCGTCCGCCGCACTCGCATTGCGCGTGACACGGTTTACCATCGGGTTCGGCGCGCAGGCGCTCGATTATGGCTCGGAGGCGGTGATCGTCCCCGATCCCTCGACGGGTGGGCGCACCGGCATGCCGACGGGCGCGACCTTTCATCCGTATGAGGGTCTGGCCGCGACCTCGCTCGTATATCGCGGAGGGTTCGCGGCACTGGGCGTCACGGCCAAGTACGATCGCCAGCAGTACGGGAGCAAAGTGAGCGATGCGTGGGCTGGTGACGTCGGCCTGGCGATCGCGGTCTTCGACATCATGGCGATGGGCGTGAGCGTACAGAACCTGGGCGGCGACCTCGAGGGTGAAGCGCTGCTGCCGCGGCGCACGCGCGCCGGCATCACGCTGAACTACACTGATCCCCAGGGCACGCTGCGCCTCCTGACGACGCTCGAGGGGCAATGGACGCGCAACCGCAGCGCGGTCCTCGTGCAGGGGCTTGAAGTGGGCGTCGTGAGAGACGGTACCGGCCTGATCGGCCGGCTGGGTTACTCCACGCGTCCCACCGTCACGGCCGCCTCGCGATTCACGTTCGGCGGCGGAGTCGTGCTCGGCCGCCTGGCCGTCGACTATGCGTATCAGGGATACGGCGTGCTGGACAGCGATACGCACCGGGTGGGGCTGCGATGGACGCCGTAGTCGAGCGCGCCCGTCCCCGCTGGGGCCGGCTCCTCAGGCGCCTGCTCGTCATTGCGACCGGGGCGGTGCTCGGCGGGATCGCCCTGATGCTGATCTTCAGCGCGGATGC
>JBLNGI010000150.1:0-5633 GCA_050264615.1 Gemmatimonadota bacterium | reverse complement strand
TCAACGTCACCCGGTTTGGCATGAGTGTCGACGAGGCGGTCAACACGCCGGACTTTTTCCTGCCGAGTCCGGATGGCGCCGGCCGGCTGGTCGCACGCGTGCCGAAGGGCAAGTTTCCCGGAGCTGTCCTGGAAGCGACAGGCTATGCCTTCGAGGAAATCGAGGCGACGAACATGCGGTTTGGCGGCGAGGGCCTGTGGGTCGCGATCAGCCGGGATCCGAAGACCGGTACCTTGCGTGCCGCGTCGCACAACCGCAACAACAGCGCGGCTGTCGCTCGCTAGTCCGCCGGTGCCGCGAATTGACGCGCGCAGGACGCTTACTGCGCCGCGTACATCAGCACGAACAGCACGATCACGATCGCCGCGACAAGGAAAAAGATCTTCCAGCCGCTGTACGGATAATCGCCGGCAATCTTCCCGGTGTAGCCGTTGGCCACGACCTGGTACTTCTTCGGACCGTAGTCGTACGTCAGCAGCCACACCGGTACGAGCACGTGCTTGAAGGTCTCGTGTGAATACACCGGATGGATCGCGAGATTGCGGTAGGTGTCGCCCGGGATCTCCGCGGCGCAGAGCCCCTCGAGCGTCTCGCGCATCTGCTGCTTCGAGGCGCCCGCCGCGTCCAGCAGCACGACCTGATAGTGCTCGACGACGTGCCCGGAGAGGAACGCCGTGTCGTAGGGAACGAGCTCTTGCGTCGGAAACGGCTCGACCTTCCGAAGCAGGCCCAGATCGATGCCGTGCGTCCCCGGCACCGGCTCATCGTCGAACGTGTGGGTGATTTCGCCCGAGGCCGGCTCCCACCGCACGCGCCGTTCCTGACGCATGACGGTGCGCCCCTGCGCGTCCCGCGCGGGCACGTTGACGTAGTAGTAGTAGCCGGCGTCGGCTTCCCAGGGGCAGAGCGCGTTCGCGTCGAACGTCCAGTACGGGATGTAGAGGCTGCGGACCGTGTCGATGAGCGACGCGCGCCCGAGACGGCCCGGCGCCAGCCAGTGGCTGTTCAGCCATCGCCGCATGTCGTCGCGGACGCGGTCGGCCGGCACCTTGAACGGCAGCAGACTCTGCGGTCGAATCGGCGCCTTGAGCTCGGTGTACGCCACGAGCGCGGGCGAGCCGCAGAACTCGCAGTTCTGGCCCACGCGCGACGGGTCGAAGACCATCACCGCGCGGCAGCTCTTGCACTGGACGCTTCGCCGCTCGGTGTCCCACCCGCGCTGCTCCTCGGGAAGCTCGCGCAGCGCCTTGACGAGATCGCTCTCGACCGCCTTGCCGGTCTCGCGATCGATGACGTACGGCGACTCGGTCCCGCAGTACGGGCACACGAGCTTCTGCTTGCCGGGATTCCATTCCGCCTGGGCGCCACAGGCCGGGCAGGCGTGCGTGTCGAGCGTCGAGATGTCGGTCATGCGGCTGGTCTTGCCGCGTGATTACTTCGCGAGGTACTCGTCGATCGCGGCGCGGCGGATGCGCCAGGCGCTGCCGATCTTCTTGCCCTTGAGCTCGCCGGATTCGAGAATGGCCAGCACGTCGGTCTCGGCGACGCCGAGCGCCTTCGCGGCATCCTGCGGGCTCACCAGATCGAGCGACGGTGCCGCGGGAGCGACCGTCGGCGTGGCGCTGCCGCCGGCGAAGCCCTGCTGCATCATCTGCTGCGCCAGGCCGAACCCCACCGCCAGCTCGGCGGCGGTCCCCGCGGCGCCGGCGCCGCCGCCCTGTTCGAACCCCTTTCCCATCTGGTACTTCACGAAGTCGTTCAGGTTGCCGATCGCCGCCATGCTCGACCGCTTGTCGATCGCCTGCTCGACCTCGGGCGGCACGCTCACGTTCTCGACGATGAAACTCGAGAGCTCGAGGCCGTACTTGGAGGTCACTGCGGGATTGATCAGCGGGAGCAGCGCCTCGCCGAGCTCGGTGTAGCGCGCGGCCACGTCGAGTACCGGGACCTTCGCCGTCGCCAGCGCATCGGTGAAGATGCTGACGATCCTCGAGCGCATCGTGTCGGCGAACTCGTCGGTGCGGAAGTTGTGATCGGAGCCCGCCACCTCGCGCAGGAACGTCTTCACGTCGGTGATCTTGAAGTCGTACGTGCCGAAGGCCCGCGCGCGGACGACGCCGAAGTCGTGGTCGCGGAGCATGATGGGATTCGACGTGCCCCACTTGTTGCCGGTGAAGAGCCGTGTCATCACGTAGTACACGTCCGCCTTGAACGGCGAGTTGAAGCCGTACTTCCACGACTTGAGCTTCGTCAGGATCGGGATGTTGTCCGTCGTGAGCGTGTGCTTGCCCGGACCGAACGTGTCACCGAACTCGCCGAGGTAGACGAACTGCACCGTCTGCGATTCGCGCACGATGAGCTGCGCGCCGTTCTTGATCGCCTTGTCGTCATCCGGGAACCGGTACGACAGCGTGTCGCGGGAGTCGTCGGTCCACTCGATGACGTCAATCAGCTCGCCCTTGATGAAGTCCATCAATCCCATTGCCGTGCCCCCGTGAGTGAGTAGGAGCAGACATTGTAGTGGAGCCCGCGGTTGGGGCCGATGTCGTTCGCTATGCCGTGCCACCCTCCATTTCGTCGAATCCCGCCCGCACGAAGGCCATGGCCCTGGGGAACGCGTCTGCCAGATGCGCGTCCAGATCGTCGAGCCGCGCGATCATCGCCGACGGCACGCCGTCAGCCGCCACCGAGGGCAGCTGCGCCAGGAGCCGCCACGCCTCGCGCGACTCGGCGACGACCAGGCGCACCAGCTTGGCGCACCCGTTCGCATCCGACGTCCGGAACTCATCGTCATCTCCCAGCTCCTCACAGGGAGGCAGCAGCCCAATCACCGCCCGATGCGTTTTCACGGCGATGAAGAGCGCAAAGCGGTTGATCGTTTCGAGGCTCTCGAGCGCGAGGGGATCGCCGCCGTCGCGGAGCAGCGGATCGAGGACGCCAATCAGCCTGCGCGCCGTGTCGGCGTACTCCTTCGACTCGCGCGTCAACGGATGGGCGTTCTGCTCGCGGCTCCGGCGCTCGAAGGCCGCGTCCATTCGTGCCGCTTCGTCCGCGGAGGGCCCGACGTTGGCCTCGGAGACGAACTGCAGAAACTCCGCCCGCTCGCGCGGGGAGACCGTGCACTCGTCCTCGATCTCGAACTCTTCGTCGGACTGCAGCGCCTCGAGATCGGCCTTGTCGAGCAACCCATCGGTGACGCGCTCGATGCGGCGCATGTCGCGATAGAGCCGGCACCGGGACTGAAAGCGGCAGCGTTCACACCAGCGGTCGCAGTAGTTGTAGATGCCCGCGATGAATTTCGGGTGAGGCGATCGTGCCGGTGTGCCGGAACTATCGGATGTGCTCATGCGGGGGCTGTTGTGCAACGGTGGGGCCAGATCTGCGCCAGGAATTTCGGCGTATCGCGATGAGGCGCGTTCCAAAAACTGGGTACTCGCGCCGGAACGACGAAGCAGAATCTGCGTACCGCGCGTGGACTTTGCCCAGAAAGTCGCCGGATGTGATGCGGCGAAGTTCGAGGGATGTTTGGGCGCGGCTCAAGAGCACTCGCGCCCACGCGTCGGTACGACGGGTACGGCAGGTCCGCGGAACCTGATGCCCGTCACCTCTCTTAAGGGTGACGCTCAGGTTCTTGCGAGATCCGACGTGGTCCTGGTACGCACAATTTGCAGCCCAGTCGCGGATCCCAGCCTGACAGGAGGTTTTGCACGAGGCACGCACCGTGCGCTGTCAGGTGTCTGTGAGGGGCGTCCGAAACGTCGAGGAGTTCGAGCGTGAACGCCGGGCTCGCTCACAACTAAAAAAGGCTGACAAGAATCAGGTTCCGCGGACCCGCCGTACCCCTCGTACCGACTGATGCCCACCCGAGAGATCGAGTCTGCGCTGCCCGAGTCTCCGCGTGAGGGCTTCGCGTCGTCGTACTTTCCCGTCATGTCGGTCGCCGCGCATTCTTAGGCAAAGCCGCGCGCGTGTCATTCGCGCTCACATGGAGACCTGCCGCGGCGAGCGTCGCAGGCGAATTTCAAAAGTGACAGCAATCCAGCACCGGGGAATTCACGCGACGAAACACGGCGCGGCGCGGGATCCGCGAGCCGCGTGACTGAAGTCGCGGCTCAGTCGGACTTCGCAGACCGCCGATGAGATTTCATTCGGAAAGATCATGATCCAAACGCAACGCTGATTCAGGCACGCGCGTTGCTCTGCGTATCCCGCGACGCTCACCGAAGTGCGTCACACGAAAGTGTTGGTGGAGGAATTCAAGATGCGCAGTTTTGTGATCGGCGTCGTGTTCATCGCTATCTTCAGCAGCACGAGCTACGCGACCCCGATCTACTGGTCGGGCAACGGCCACTATTACGACTTCGTGCAGGAGAGCCGTACGTGGTCGAGTGCGCTCACGCGCGCCAATCAGCTGACGTTCGATGCCGATGGCGCGGGTGGAGCGGCGGCGATGACGGGCTACCTCGTCACCATTACCTCGGCCCAGGAGCAGGCCTTCCTCAATCAGAACTTCGGGAACTTGGGGCTCTACTGGATTTCCGCGAGCGACGGCGCGGTCGAGGGCACGTGGCGATGGGCGGCCGGACCCGAGAATGGAACGCTGCTGACGTACACCAACTGGAAATCAGGCGAGCCGAACAACGGCGGGATCCTCCCGGAAAACGTCGCGGTCGCCAACTACGGCGGCGTCGGCCTCTGGAACGACTGGCTCGGCTTCGTCTCCACCAACTTCGTCGTCGAGTACAGCACCACGACGCCGGCGGTCGCCAATCCGGAACCGGCGTCGATCGTGTTGTTGCTGAGCGGCCTTGCCTTCCTGACGGTTCGCCGAAGGCTGTGGGTGGATCGCCTGGCGGCAGCGACCATTCGCCGGACATCTCTTCGATCGTGAACGTTGCCTGTCGGACGTGGCTCCCTGCGGCCGGCATGCACGTGGCGGCGGACATATGTTCCGCCGCCACTCGATTCTCACCCGCGCGAGCGTGAGATGAGGTCCCTCATCTGGACTTGAAGATCTGACAAGATGGCAGGATGACGCTGCTGGAGCTTTGTCCCGGCGCGATCTACCTGAAGCACTACCTTTCTCCTGACGAGCAGATCCACCTTGCCGCGCGATGCCTCGAGCTGGGCGAGGCGGCCGCCGGCTTCTACACGCCGATCGTCCGCGGCCGCTATCCGATGAGCGTGCGCATGCTGTGCCTCGGCCGGCACTGGAACGCGACGAGCTACGACTACGAGGACATTCGATCGGACGTGGACGGCCAGCCGGCTCCACCGCTGCCGGCCGATTTCGAATCGCTCGCGCGGCGGACAGCGCTCGACGCGGGATTTCCCGTCCGGCCGGACATCTGCATCGTGAACTGGTACCGCGCCGGAAGCCGCATGGGCCTGCACCAGGACAAGGACGAAAGCGACGCCTCGCTGGAGAGCGGCGCGCCGGTCGTGTCGCTCTCGCTCGGCGACACGGCGAAGTTTCTCTTTGGCGGTCTGCGGCGCCGCGAGCCGGTCGAGACCGTCCTGCTCGAGTCGGGCGATGCGTTTGTGTTCGGAGGCCCGGCGCGGCTGAGATACCACGGCGTCGCCCGGATTCTCCCCAACACCGCGCCGGTGGGTCTGGGATTCGAAGGGCGTCT
>JBLNGI010000149.1:0-8362 GCA_050264615.1 Gemmatimonadota bacterium | reverse complement strand
GTGTTCATTGCGGCGGTAACGCCCCCCCCACCGCCCCCGCCGCCACCGCCGCCGCCGCGAGCACCGCGGTCTGCGCGCGGGAGGAGACCGTCTGCACGCCGGCCCCCCCCGCCCCCGCCGCCCCCGCCGCCACAACTGCCACCGCCACCCCTGACGCGCGCTGCCCGCAGCTACCACCTGCCCTCGCTGCTGACACAAGCCAAGGCACTGCGCACGATGCCGGGATGGTCGTCGGTTGTGGAGGTCTACTTCGGCACGGCTCCGTTGGTGGACGCTACAGCGGAGCCCCTTTCTCCGGACGACCTGAATCGCCTGGACAGCACGGGCACCCAGTGGCGGGATGCAGCGGTGCTCGTTCCCCTCAGGAGTCGCGACGCCCGCGAGGTCGTGGGCGCCGTCGCGCTGCGACCTCGACCGATGCCCCACGGCCCTCTCCCAGGTGGACTAGGCTTTGCGTTTCCCGCCGCGATCATCGCCGTTGGCGCGGCCGCGGCGAGCGCGTTCCGTGTGCGGTCGTTCGGCGGTGGCCGCTACGTCGGTGCCGCGCTGCTGTTCGCGCTTGCCTGTTACATCGATGTGCGAACCGCCGCGAAACACAGCACGGACCGGTGGCTGGTGGACACCCGCCGCTTGCTGCAGGATGCGGCGACGCGCTTGCCGGCACCGCGCACGCGCGTGGCGGTGAGCGATTTGGCCGCGCTGGTGCGGGACGCGGGTGGGGAGGTCGTCGTCGGTGAGCCGGCGGAATCCGCCCCCCGGCGCGAGCACGTCGATGGCGCCGAGCGGGCCGTTGTCGCCGTGCTGATCGGCTCAGGCCGTTGGGTCGATCTGCGCTCGCCACCTGCCGAGCTCGAGGCGCCGCGCTGGCTCATCCTGCTGCTGCCGTGCGCGCTGATCGGTCCATGCGCGATTCTACTCTTGCGCTGGGCGGAGCGCTCGCCCACTCGGCGCCGCCGCGAGACCACCATGGCGTGGGGTTTCCTGGCGCCTGCCGGCCTCCACCTCGCCGTGTTCACGATCGGACCAGCGCTGTACGCGATCTACCTGGCGAGCACCGCGCCCCTGACGGCTCTGCAACGCGACCCTCTGACATGGATCGCGTTCCGCAATACCGCCCTGTACGCGCTTTACGTGCCGGTCTCCGTCGGGCTCGCCCTCGCGGCGGCGCTCGCCGTGCATCGCTACCGGCACCGCTGGGGCTCCCGGCTGCTCAGTGCCGCGCTGCTCCTGCCCTATGCCGCGTCGGTGGTCGCTATTGGTTTGTTGGCACAAGTAATTGTTCGCGCGGGATCGCTGGGCCTCGGCAGGATGGATTGGCTGAGCAATCCCGCCACGGCGCTGCCCGCTTTGATGCTGATCTCGATCTGGGCACACGCCGGTGGCCAAATGCTCGTGTTCCTCGCAGCACTCCAACGCATTCCGCAGGCCTTCCTCGATGCGGCCCGGGTCGATGGCGCCGGAGCGTGGCGGCGGTTTCGCCGCATCACGTTGCCCTTGCTCCGCCCGATCCTGGGACTCGTGGTGGTGACCGGGCTGCTGAGCGCATTCCAGGTGTTCACGCTCGTATCGGTTCTCACCCAGGGCGGGCCACAACTGGCCACCCACGTGCTCGTGCACGGTGTGTACCAGACGGCGTTCGGTGCTCACGCGTTTGGCGCGGCGAGCGCGCTCGCGCTGTTGATCTTTGTGGCGTGGCTGGTGCTGCGGTGGCCGCAGCTCAAGCAGCTGGGGAGGCAGGTGTCCCGTGGCCAGGCGTAGCTGGCCGCTGGGTGTGCTCGCCCTGATCCTGGTGCTGCCTTTCTTCTATATGATCTCCGTGTCGTTCATGGGAGAGGCCGAGCTGTTGCGCTGGCCACCGGCGCTCATCCCGAGGACACCCACGATGGGCAACTACATCGCCGCCTATGCAGCGTTGCCGTATCCGCGTGTCCTGCTGAACACAGCGATTCTCGCCGGTTGTGTCATGGCAGGGCAGGTGATCACCAGCGCGGCCGCCGGCTACGCGTTCGCCCGCATCCGGTTTCCTGCGCGTGCCCCCCTGTACGCGGGAACCGTGGCGCTGCTCACCATCCCCTCGGCGCTGTTGTTGGTCCCGCGCTATCTCCTCCTGAATGCCGTTGGCCTGATCGATACCTACCCGGGACTCATTTCGACCGAGCTGGTGTCGATCTGGGGCATCATCCTGATGCGTCAGACGTTTCTCATGCTTCCACGCGATGTGGAAGAGGCCGCCCGGTTGGATGGAGCCGGGGAGTGGACGCTGTTCTGGCGCGTGACGCTGCCGCTCGCGCGGCCCGCCGTGCTCGTGCTGGGGGTGCTCGCGTTCATGGACCAGTGCCGCAATTTCCTATGGCCGCTCGTTGCTACAAACTCGCCGCAAATGGCTGTCAGTGAGGTCGCCCTGGCGCGCTTCCACGTGACGTACGCGGCCAACGCGCCCTACCAGATGGCCGCCGCCGTGCTGGTGACCGTGCCTGTGCTCGTGGTGTGCTTGCTGGCGCAGCGCTATGTGCTGCAGGGCGCCCGGCTCACGGGAGCGCGCGTGCGTCTTTAGGCCCGTGGCTCAGTAGTTGCAAAGGCTCTCCGACAATCGCCGAGTCAGGAGAGCGACGTGCGCTGGTCCTTGCTGTTGTTCCCCGTGGTCTTGGGCGCCTGGCCGGCGACCCTCACCGCGCAATCCGGTAGCCCCCCCCCGTCCCCACCCCCACGGACCGAGTCCGAAACCCGGCCCGTCTACAAGCCACGGCCCCATGCGATCGGGTTCGGGTTCGTCGCGACGCTGGGTGCCAATTGGCAGATGGAAGGCGTCGAAGTCGCCTACGTGCGCCGGATGCGACGCGGGCTCGCCGCGCTGTCGGTCTCGACGCGCATCGCCTCGTTCATCAACGAGAGCACCATGCTCGGCGGAAGCAAGGGGATTGCGTTCGGCGGGACCATTGGGGCTCGCACGCGGATGAAGTCGTTTGCGCAGTTCGGGGAGGAGGACCAGGGAACGGCGATCGGCGCCGATGTGACGCTCGAGGTGACGGGATACACCTCGTCAGGATCGCCGCTTCCGCGCACGCAGTGGCTCGCGATCTCGCTGCTCCCCGCGCTCAGCATCGGCTCGGGGGATTCGCCGCGTTTCGGCATTGTGATCGGGCCCACGCTGTTTCTGGGTGACGGCAAGCCCGCCGCGCGTGGTCTGCTGGCATTCCGTGGTGAGGCGCCGCTGGCGCGCCGGGAGCGCGTTCCCTAGGTTAGCGACCTTATGGTCGCGCCGACGCTGACCTCGGACCATCCTGGGCTCGAGGTTCTGGCCGAAGTAGCAAAGGTGCTGGCCGCTGGCCGGGGCGGCTCCGTGGAAGAGGGGCTCGCCGGCGTGGTCGGCGTGTTGCGGCGCGGGCTCAGCCTGCGCCGGTGTCATCTCTGGCTCCGCTCCTCCGACGGGGCCCAGTTTCTCCTCATCGCCAGTCCCGAAGATGAAACGCCGCTCGCCCGCTTCAACGCTCCGGTGGCCGCCTGGGTCGAGCAGGGGCCGCACCGCGAACGCGTGAACGGCGGCACGCTCGTGCGCCTGCCCCTGGTTCATGAAGAGGAAGCGCTCGGCTGTGTCGAGGCGGTCATCCCCGAGGGGCGCCAGGAGCGCATGGCGAACGACGTGCTGGTGGTCGTGGCGCAGATGCTCGGTCCCGTTCTCGCGGCGGCCGAGCTGTCGCAGGACCTCGCGTCCGAGGTCGCGCTGCGCACCCGCGAGCTGCAAGCGCAGCACAATTTCGCCGCCCGTATCATCGATTCGCTGCCGGTGGGACTGTACGTAATCGATCGCGCCTACCGGATCCGCGCGTGGAACCGCAAGCGCGAAGCGGGCACGCAGGGGGTGTCGCGCGAGGAAGCGGTGGGCCGCGAGGTCTTCGAAGTCCTGGATCGCCAGCCGCGCGAGCTGCTCAAGCTCGAGTTCGATCGCGTGTTCGAAACGGGCGAGATCCAGCAGGTCGAAATGGATTCACAGGCCACCGGCGAAGCGCGCCACTACCGGATCACGAAGATTCCGATGCGGCTGGACGGGGAAGACATCTCGCACGTCATCACGATCGGCGAAGATGTGACGGGGTGGCGCCAGGCGCAGCAGCGTCTGGCGCAGAGCGAGAAGCTCGCCGCGATCGGCCAGCTGGCGGCCGGCGTGATGCACGAAATCAACAATCCGCTGGCCACCATCCTCGCGTGCAGCGAGGCGCTTGGTCTCCGGGTGGCCGAGCTTCCCGAAGGCGAACGGAAGGCGTACGAGGAATACCTCCGCATCATGGACACGGAGGTCCAGCGCTGTCGCCGCATCGTCGAGGGGTTGCTCGACTTTTCACGGCCCAAGAAGTCCGGGCACAAGGCGGCGTGCGACATCAACGCGATCATCGAGCAGACGCTGTTTCTGCTCAAGCACCACGACCGCTTCAAGTGGCTCGGGATCGAGCGGCAGCTGCAGACGGGCCTCCCGGCGTTCCAGGCCGATGCCGAACGGGTGGTGCAGTGCTTCATGGCGCTGATGCTCAATGCCATGGACGCCATGAACTCGCGCGGGTTGCTGACGGTCCGGACGCGCCTGAATCCGCTCCGGTCCGACGAGCTGCTGGCCGAGTTCATCGATACCGGGACGGGTATTCGACAGGAGGATCTGCCCAAAATCTTCGAGCCGTTTTTCACCACCAAGCCGCAAGGGCGCGGCACGGGCCTGGGCCTGTCGGTCGCCTACGGCATCGTCGAGGAGCATCGCGGCAGGATCGAGGTCGAATCGCAGCTGGGGGTGGGAACGAACTTCAAGGTGTTCCTCCCGATCTAATGAAAATCCTGGTCATCGAAGACGACAAGACCGTAGGCGAGTACGTGCGTCGCGGGCTGGACGAGGCTGGCTACCATGTGGACCTCGTGGGCGACGGCGACGAGGGTCTGCGGCGGGCGAGCGGCAAGGGCTCGAGCTACGACATCATGGTGCTCGATCTGCGGTTGCCGAGAATGTCGGGGATCGATGTGTTACGCACGCTGCGGGACCGGGGCGTCGGCTTGCCCGTGCTCGTGCTCACCGCCCAGGACTCGGTGGACTTCAAGGTGCAGGCGCTGCGGATGGGCGCCGACGATTACGTGACCAAGCCGTTCGCGTTTGAGGAGCTGCTGGCGCGCGTGGAAGCGCTCGGCCGCCGGCCCAAGGCGATCGCGCCGCCGACGCTGAAGGTAAACGGGCTCGTGCTCGACACGGGCAGCCGTGAAGTGACGCGGGACGGCAAGCGGATCGAGTTGACGCCCAAGGAATACGCCGTCCTCGAGTATCTCATGCGTCATCAGGGGCGCGTCATGTCGCGCACGCTGATCACCGAGTACGCCTGGGACTACCATTTCGATCCGGGAACCAACATCGTGGACGTCGTGATCACGCGCCTCCGCAAGAAGATCGATCAGGCCAAGGAACCCAAGCTGATTCACACGGTGCGCGGCGTGGGCTACGTGGTTCGGACGTAGCGGTGGAGAGTATCCGCGGGCGGCTGACGCTGTGGTACGCCACCGCCCTGATCCTCAGCATCGCGATCTTCGCCGTCGTCCTCTACTTCGCGCGCCGCAGCGCCACCTACCAGGATCTCGAGCAACGCATCCAGTCCGAGGCGGACCTCACCGCGGGGATTCTCGCGGAGAGTTACCGCGCACGTGGCTCGCTGGTCGAGAAAGACACGGGCGGCCGGCCGCTGCTGACGGCGGAGGTGGCGGCGGTGCTGGAAGTCGTGCCCGACTTTCTCCTCGTGACGAGCCGCGACGGCCGTCTGCTGTTCGCCTCACCCGACGCGCGTGCCCTCACGTTCGGCGAGTTCGAGCAGCTGAACGCGATCACCCGCCCTCCCCCGGCGCAGGGGTCGCACACGACCGGGCGCTATCGCGTCGGGCCCACCGGACCAACGCTGCACTACATCGTGCGGGCGGTCCCGGACGCGGGAGATCAGTTCGGCGCGATCTTCGCCGGTGCCGACACCAGATCCGCCGAGCTCCGCCTCGAGCAGCTGCTGCTCACCATCGTGATCGCATTCTTCGTGGGAGTTTTGCCGGCCATCCTCGTGGGTGGCTGGCTCGCGGCCCGGGCCCTCGAGCCCGTCGATCGCATCATCACCGAGGTGCGCGAGATCACGGACGGCCGCAGCCTGCACCGGCGCCTCGCGCTGCCGATGACACGGGACGAGCTGAGCCGGCTCGCCGAGACGCTGAATCAGATGATGACCCGACTGGAGCGCAGCTTCGCGGCGCTGCGACGCTTCACCGCGGACGCGAGCCACGAGCTGAAAACGCCCCTCACCGTCGTGCGCGCGGGGGTCGAGCGTGCGATCACGCGCCCCGGGATGCCGCAGGAGGCGCTCGCGCCGCTCGAGGAGACGCTGCAGGAAGTGAACCGCATGACGGAGCTGCTCGACTCCCTGCTGACGCTGGCCCGCGCCGATGAGGGCCGTGCCGAGCTGCATCGCGAGCCGGTGGATCTGCGCGAGATCATCGAAGAGGCCGGCGAGACCGGGGAGCTGCTCGCCGAGCATGCCGGGGTCGGCATCGAGATCCGCCTGCCCCCCGAGCCGGTCGTCCTGCCCCTCGACCGCAGCCGCATGCGGCAGCTCGCCCTGAACCTCATCGAGAACGCGGTGAAATACACGCCACGTGGCGGCCAGGTCTCGGTGGAGCTCGCGGGGAACGATGGCCGCGTGGTGTTCTCGGTCGCGGACACGGGCATCGGCATCGCCCCGGGCGATCTCCCCCACGTGTTCGATCGCTTCTGGCGCGCCGACTCGGCGCGCACGCGCACCAGCGAGCGGGCCGGGACAGGGCTCGGCCTCGCCATCTGCAAATGGATCGCCGAAGCGCACGGGGGGACGATCGACGTGCAGAGCCGGCCGGGACGGGGCACGACCTTCACCGTCGGATTACCCCGCACCGAGGACAAGCCGCGCTGACCGTCTAACCACATCACGTTGTCATAGTTCCGTCATCCTGCCGCAAGATCCTGGACAGGGCCCGTGGGTATTCTCTGGGTGAGTCACTCTCAGAGGGCCGCCTATGTACGATGACCTCGCCCGAACTCAGCGATCCAGCCTCCTCGAACAGCTGACGTTGAACGTCGTGATCCCGTCGGTGCTCCTGTCGCTGGCGATCGCCCCACCGCCCGTTTTCTCGCGTGAGGTCGCTCCACGACTTCATGGGCACACGTGGCCGCTGATGCTCGGTGCCACGCGCTCCGCCGACGCGTCAATCGCAGACGTGCCGCCGCGTCTCTTGTGGATGCCGCTGCCTCGCTATCCGGCCGAGATGCTCGAGGCTGAACGGGAAGGGTACGTCGTCGTGAAGGTGAGAGTGGATCGGGAGGGTCACGTCCGGTGGTCGGGTGCCGTGATTCAGGCGGCTCAGGGGGCATTCGTCCAGCCGGTGCGAGAGGCACTCCTCAGGGCCGAGTTTGTTCCAGCGACCGCCGCGGGAAATCCAACGGAATGCTGGGTGACCGTTTCCGTCTACTTCGACATTTACGTGGAGTGACATCATGCGCGCGATCAGCTCGGCGGCATCGATCTCGATTCACGCGGCGGTGGCCGCCGCGTTTTTGCTCGGACCCACGAAATCGGCGCGCCCCAGCCCGATCGTGGCTTCCTCCCCCCTACCTCTGGTATTCCCCGAGCCCACGAATGGACGGGCCGGATCAGGTTCTGGTGTCCACGCGACGGTCCCGGACATTCCGCCGCTAGAGCTTAGCTCTCTACCGCTTCCGGGTGACGCGCTTCAACGTGAAGCGATAATGCGTTCGTTCCTTCCCACGGACTGGGCGCCCCGCGCCGGGCCAGGCGAAGGTATGCCGCTGGATGGTTCGGGCCCGGCGATGGTCGGGACGACCGGGCCCGAGGTTCTGTCCGGTCCACTGCCGGTCTACCCGGAATTGTTCAGGCAGGCAGGAATCGAAGGACGGGTGATTCTCGAAGCGCGCGTAGACTCGACCGGTCGGGTGCGGCGGGCCTCGATTTCCGTGGTTTCGGCGACCCATCCGGGGTTTGTGGAACCGGCGCGACAGGCGCTGATTGCCACCCTGTTTCGCCCGGCACGAGTCAACGGCAGGGCGGTATCCACGCTGGTGCGCGTGCCCTTTGCCTTCTCGATTCGAGGCGGCCCGGAGCGTGCATGGTGAGGCCGGCGGCGAAGGGTCATTTGGCTGTCATCGTTTTGTAATCATTGGGCTACTAGCGGGTTCATCGCGGCGGGTACTATTACTGGTAGCCAGTAACCCCCTACAGCCTGGAGGAGATGGGTGTTCAACCACTTGATCGAGTCCAATCGCAAGTCGAACAAGAAGGGTGCGCTTGGTCTCGGCTTCGTGTCGCTG
>JBLNGI010000148.1:0-6737 GCA_050264615.1 Gemmatimonadota bacterium | reverse complement strand
TGCATCAACGTCAAAGACCGCTCCTGCGTTGACGTTTGTCCGGTGGATTGCATCTACGAAGGTCCGGACATGCTCTACATCCATCCGGATGAGTGCATCGATTGCGGTGCTTGCGAGCCTGAGTGCCCCGTAACAGCGATTTTCCCCGAAGAGGACACGCCGCCGCAGTGGAAGGACTACATCGCGAAGAACCGGGACGTATTCCAGAGCGATAACCCGCCCGGCAAGCCGCAGCGCAAGGGCTCATAAGAAGGCGCCGAGCTCGGCATTAAACGCGCGGGGCTGTTCGAGAGGCGTCAGGTGCCCTGATCGAGGAATGACGACGAACCGGGCACCTGGAATCGCGTGAGCCATCTGTTGCATTCCTTCCGCCGGCGCAATCCGGTCATCCGCACCAGCGACGACTAATACAGGAATACGCAGCGTGGCGAGAAGCGGCGTAGAGTCGGGCCGCTCCCGCAGCGCGCGCAAGGCGCCGACGATTCCTGCCACGGGCTGGCGTTCGATCATCGCCGTCACCTCGCCCACGACTTCCGGCTGCACCACGAGCTTCGGCACCAACTCCTTGGCTACAGCGGGCGCACCCTCCTTCTGCGCCTTCGCGGCCAGCAGGTCCCGCCCACGCTTTGCCTCCGCCGTATCGGGCGTCGCTTTTGTATTACTGAGAACTGCCGCCCGCACCCGGTCCGGAACTCGACGCAACAGCTCAAACGCGATGTAACCGCCCATCGACAATCCGCAGATCACCGCCTGGCCGACCTCGGCCTGATCCAGAATCCCGATCAGGTGTGTCGCGTAGCTCGCGACCGAATAGTCGTCGGTAGAATCGAACCCGCGGGTCACGCCCGCCCCCGGCAAGTCGGGCGCGATACAGCGCCACCCTGGCACGGCGCCGACTTGATGCCGCCATTGCGAATGATCGAACGGGAATCCGTGAATGAACAAGACCGTTGTCATGGCCACGCGAAGGTGTGCCAGAACACGGCGCGTCGCATGGTGCCAGCTGCCCGCTGCAAGAAAAAGCTGAAGGCCTTCGCTCCGTACGTGGGGTCAAGGCGCAGTCCATGCTCCAGGGCCAGTGAGCGCGCCAACTCACCGTGCGCGGTTGGGTAACCATAGCCCTGTCCCATTCCATCGACGACGTCGACACGAATGGACGATCGCGGCACACTGAACTCGATCCCCGCCTGCCGGATCAGCGACGCCGCCTTGCGCGCGAACCGCAACGTGCGCCACCGATTGGCAACGAGCCGCGGCGCGACCCGCACCCCGATGACGCGGGTCGACCATCCGAGCCAGGCGATGCCGAGCGCGATCCCGGCCGCCGTGCCGCCCGTTCCGAGCGGCACGACGATCGCGTCGGGCGGAGCGTCGAGTTGTCCCCCTCCCGGCAGCTCGAGCGTGGCGAGAAGGTGACCGATCACGGCACGCGGATCCGCCCCGCCGCCCGGAATCCAGTAGGGCCTGCGGCGACCCAGCTGATGCGCCGCCCGCCATGCACGCAGGGCCGCCCAGGGCAGCGTCAGCACGCTGGATGCGCGGACGACGAGGTCCGCGCCGCTCGCGGTCGCCGCCGCGACGGTCCTGCTCGCATCGGTTTCGGGTTGCGCGAACAGCGCGACCGCCGTGCGATAGCCCTGCGTCTTGGCCGCGCGTGCCGTCGCGAGCGCGTGACTCGATCCAGCACCGCCGATCGTGACGAACACCGAGCCCGGCGGCGCCCCAGTCAACAGGAACTCGAGTCCCCGCACCTTGTTGCCGCCGGCCAGATCCTCGCGCTTCAGCCACAACGCCTCGAGCCCGAGCGCGCGGGCGAGCGCCGGCTGTGCCTCGAGCGGCGTGGGCCATGCACCGAGACTGCACGATGCAAACACCGTGCGTATCTTTGTCGCGAACGCCGCGGAGCGATCCATGCGAGTTGCCACCGATTACATCCGTCATGCTGCCCGAGCCGCCCGCAAGTATGCGGGCGATCCGTTTGGTGGAGCGCCCCAAAGCGCTCCCGATCCGGAATTCTACAAGACGCTGGCCAAGGCACTGGAAGAAATCGCGGCCGGCCTGGAGGCGCTAGGGAAGCCGGAGTGACGGCTTCCTGGTCTTACGTCGACACGCCGCAAAAGCTCGCGGCGCTCAGTGCTGCGCTCAGCCGCGAGCCGCGCCTGGGTGTCGACACGGAAGCCGCCAGCTTCCACCGCTACCGCGATCGCATCTATCTCCTGCAGGTCTCGAGCGCCGGGCAGACGGCGCTCATCGATCCGCTCGCCGTCACCGATCTCGCACCGGTGGGCGCGCTGCTCGGAGATGCGCGCATCGAAAAGGTCTTCCACGACGCCGACTACGACCTGCGGGTCCTGGACCGGGACTACGGCTTTCGAGCCGCACGGCTGTTCGACACCCGCATCGCCGCACAGTTCGCCGCCGAGCCCGCGATCGGACTCGCCGCACTGCTCGAGAAATACACCGGGGTCAAGCTGGATAAGGAGCACCAGAAAGCCGACTGGTCGCTGCGGCCCCTGACGCAGCCCATGCTGGCCTACGCGGCGGCGGATACGCAGCATCTGCTCACGTTGCGCGATGCGTTGGAGCAGCGGCTCGAGCAATTGGGCCGCCTCGCGTGGGCCCAGGAGGAGTTCAAGCTGCTCGAGGCGCTGCGGTGGACCGGTTCAGCCGAAGGTGATGCAGAGAGCTACCTGCGGGTCAAGGGGGCGAAGGCGTTGCAGCCGCGCAATCTCGCGGCGCTGCGCCTGCTGCATCGCTGGCGCGAAACGGTCGCCGCGAGCGAAGACAAGGCGCCGTTCCGCATCATCGGCAACGATGCGCTGCTCGGCGTCGCTCGCGCCTTGCCCGCATCGCTCCCCGATCTCAGCCGGATTCGCGAGCTGCCGTCTTCGCTCGCGCGCCGCCATGGCGCCGCGCTGCTCGATGCCGTCGCGCGCGCCAAAGCGCTCCCGGACCGCGAGCTGCCGCGGCTCGAGCGGCGCGCGCGGCCGCACAAGGACGCGGGCTTCGACGCGCGGGTGGAAAAACTGAAAGAGGCGCGCAATCGCGTCGCCACAGAGCTGGGGCTGGAGGCTGGCGTATTGTGCGGCCGGACGACGTTGGAAGCGGTGGCGCGCGCCCGGCCCGTCGATCGCGCAGCGCTGGAGCGCGTGGCCGAGCTGCGGCGCTGGCAGGTGGGCGCGCTCGGCGCTGCGCTCCTCGACGCGCTGCGCTAGAACCCCATCATCGCGCGGATCTTTGGGTCGATGCGCTCGGGCGTCCAGTACGGTTCCCACACGATGTCGATGTCGACGTCTTTCACGCCTTCGAGCGCGCGCACGACTTTGTAAATGTCGTTGGTGATCATCGGCCCCGCCGGGCATCCCGGCGAGGTCAACGTCATGTTGATCCGCACCAGCCCCCCCCCGCCCTCATCGACCTCGACGTCATAGACCAGGCCCAGATCCACGATGTTCATGTCGAGCTCGGGATCCTTGACCTGACGCAGGGCCTGGCGGACGGCATCCGCGGTGAGCACAGCAGTCGTCATCTGAGGCAACCTAGCGACCCTCCAAACCCCGCACCAGACAATGCCGCCGCCGTGCGATCCAGGCGTAGATCCTCCTGGCGACCGGGAGCACACCGGGGATTCGAAACAGCGGCGCCAGCCAGCGTTTGCCCGGGAACAAGCCCAGCAGTTCGGGGATCGCGTCGGCGCCGGGATAGACGCGTCCACCCGGGAGAATCAGATGCATCGCCGCCGCGAGCGCCGGCAACGCTATTCCAAAACGCGCCACGGCGGCTCCGTCCTGGAACGGCACGTATTGGAGGATGTGTTCCCGGTCCCAGCGCTTGAGGATGTGGACGGCTCGCTGGCAGATCCCGCATGCTCCGTCGTAAATGAGCGTCGGGTGCGTCCGGTCAGCGGGCATCGAACGCGCGCGCGGCGGTGTCGGCGACTCGACCACGGACTCCCTTGAGCGCGGTGAACGTCCCGCGCGCGCCGCCGGCCTGCGCGTACGATCGATTCGTCAAAAGAAGCACGAACAGCCCCCGGTCGGGATCGATCCACAACGAAGTGCCCGTCCATCCGGTGTGACCGTACGTGTGCGGACCGAGCAGCGTGCCGGCGCTCGAGACGTCTTCCCCGGTGGGAACGGCTTCCCACCCGAGCGTGCGCGCGCTCGAGCCGCGTCGAGCCGGCACGGCGATTTTCGTGAACTGACGCACGGTCTCCGGGTGCAGAATCGGCGCGCCGTCCGCGAGCATGAACTGTGCAAAGCGCGCCAGGCCGCTCGCCGTCGTAAAGAGTCCCGCGTGTCCGGCGACGCCCCCCAGCCGGGCGGCGTTGGGATCGTTGACGACACCCGCGATGGCATGACCGCGCCAGATGCCCGTGGGCACGGTGTACCGTTCGAGTCGCCTGGGCGGGCGGAACACCATCTGGCGCTCCAGCCCGAGGGGCGCAAACACTTCGCGCCTGACGAACTCGTCCAGTGGCAGGCCGCTGACGCGACGCACGATCTCGCCCAGTAGAATCGCGTTGAGATCGGAGTACACCATCCGTGACCCGGGGGGCGCGATCGGCACCGTGGTGAGCACCATGTTCAGCGCGGTCGCGCTGTCCGGAGCGTCCTTGAGCGGCAGCGTGCCGCGGAGCCCGGAGGTGTGCGTCAGCAGGTGACGCACCGTGATGACGCCGGTGCCGGGGCTGTTGAACTCGGGAACGTAGCGAACCACCGGTGCGTCGAGGGCGACACGGCCGCGCTGGACCAGCAGCATCAGCGCGGGTGTCGTGGCGACCACTTTCGTCAACGATGCGAGGTCCCAGAAGGTGCTGTCGAGGCTGGGACGCGCGCTGGCGGCCGACCACGTGAACCGGCCGTAGGCTTTGGAGAACAAGATGGCGTCGCGCGTCCCGACGACGAGCGCCGCTCCGGGATACACGCGCTCCAGGATCCCCTCGCGCACGGCAGTATCGAACGGAGTCGAGTCCAGCGCGGCCCCCGCTGAGCCCTGCGCCAGCACCAACAGGAGCGTTACGACCAAATGCCCGGGATCCGCCGGCTGCAGGAGGGGCAGCGGCCGTCCGCACCGATGCGCTGCTGCTTGATCACGTAGCCATAGCGCTCGATGAGCAGGTCTCCACAATCGGGGCAATAGGTGTGCTCCCAGCGGCCGACCCGTCCCGGGAGATTGCCCGCGTATACGAACTTGAGTCCAGCCCGCGTCCCGATCTCACATGCCCGCAACAGCGTCGCGGCCGGGGTGTTGTCGGGATCGGTCATCCTGTAGTCCTTGTGAAATGCCGTGACGTGCCACGGAATCTCGGGCGAGATCGCCGCGATCGCCCCGGCCGCCCGGGTGAGTTGGGCGTCATCGTCGTTGAAGCCGGGGACGATCAGCGTGACGATTTCGAGCCAGAAGCCCCGTTCGTGCACCATCCGCATCGCATCGAGGACATGCTGGAGCACGCCGCCGAGCTCCCGATAGCGCCGGTCGTCCATCGCCTTGAGATCGATCTTGTAGCAGTCGGTCCAGGGCCGGATGTAATCCAGGACCTCCGGGGTTGCGTTCCCGTTGGAGATGAACGCCGTCTTGAATCCCGAGGGACGCGCGGCCTTGAAGACGTCGACGGCCCACTCGGCCGTGATCAGCGGCTCGTTGTACGACGACCCGACGACGCGCGCTCCCTGCCGCCGCGCGAGCGCCACGAGCTCATCCGGCGTCACGTCGGTCGGCATCACACCAGCGCTGTCATCGCGCAACGCCTGGGAGGTGAGCCAGTTCTGGCAGTACCCGCAGTGGAAATCGCAGCCCAGCATTCCGAACGTGAGGGTGTCGCTCCCCGGCAGGCAGTGGAAGAACGGCTTTTTCTCCGTGGGATCGCACTGCAGCGCCGCGATGTACCCCGCCGGCGCGAGCAGCGTCCCTTCCTTATTGAAGCGCACCTTGCAGATGCCGCGGCGCCCCGGCTTCACCAGGCAGCGGTGGCCGCACGCAAAGCAGCGCACCGCGCCGCCCTCGAGCTTCTCGATCAACTCGGCTTCGCGCACGCGGGTGTCGAGCACCTGCGCCAGCGGTGCCTGCGGAGCGCTGTGGGTCAGGAACGACGTGATACTGCGTGGCGTCAGCGCAAACTCCCCGGTGTCAGCTGGTACAGCAGCATGACCGTCCTCGCGTCGCGGTCCGACAGCTCCCGCACTTTGGCGGTCGGAAACATGATGTCGGTCGAATCCTTCGAGTGATCGAGGCCCAGCAGGTGCCCGACCTCGTGCGTGGCCACGACACGGATGTCGTCGGACTCCATCGGGCGGCCTTTGGGATCGAACGTCGCGAGCGTGACGACGGCCGACTGAATCAGGCCGTTCTGGTCCCAGGTCACGTCGGTTTGGCCGGTCCGCTCGATCTCGAACTGGATGCGCCATTTCACGGTGACCTCGGCATCGCTCGAGTCCCCGCCGAACTCGAACCGCACCGGCACGCCCGCCTTGGTCCATTCACCGAACGCGGCCTGGATGGCATCGAGAAACGCCGGTTTGAAGTTCGCGGCGTGCGTCGGCGCGAACCACACGCGGATCGCGTTGGTCTGGCGGTTTTCCCAGCGGCGCAGCATCGAATCGCCGCTTTCGGCGATCATCTCGCCCAGGTACGTGCTCGAGCCGCTCGCGCGAATGCGGCGCCGCGTTTCGGAGCGCGCGAGGAGCTCGATGTACGACGGCTCGCGGCCGTCGGGCCCGGCGGGCACCGCCGTTCCC
>JBLNGI010000147.1:0-5944 GCA_050264615.1 Gemmatimonadota bacterium | reverse complement strand
GGGCAAACAGGCCGAGGACGAGCAGCTTCGGGTCGAACGGCGCGATGTCTTTTTGGCGCAGCCCCATCGCGCGCTGCCGCACCTCGTCGAACGGCACCCCGGAGGCGAGGGCCGCGCCGATGACCGACCCCATCGATGTCGCCACGATGTGACTGGGGACGAGATCGGCCTGCTCGAGCGCATGGAAGGCGCCGGCGTGGGCGATGGCTTTGGCGCCACCACCCGACAACACCAGGACGACTTTACTCACCCTTCCCCTGGTCGTAGCGGCGTTCCATCACCCGGTTGGCGCGGCGTTTCGCCGCGCGCTCGTAGCGCCGCTTCTCGTCGGGCGTCTCGGGTACGATTGGAGGGACGTCGGTGGGGCGGCCGTTCTCATCGAGCGCGACGTACGTGACGTAGCAGGAATTCGTATGGCGCCGGTCACCGGAGAGCACGTTTTCCGCCATCACTTTCACGCCGACTTCCATCGACGTCCGGCCGGCGAAATTGACGCGCGCCAGCGCGCTCACCAGCTCGCCCACGTGGATCGGCTCGCGGAAGTCGACCTTGTCCACCGAGACCGTGACGCACGCGCGATGCGAATGCCGGATCGCCGCCACGGCCGCGACGCGGTCCACCAGTGCCAGGATGTGGCCGCCGAACACGTTGCCCATGACGTTCGCGTGATGGGGCATCATCAGCTCGGTGAGCGCCGTTTCTGATTCGCGCGGGTGCCGGCCCTGTGGTGCCATCAATAGTCCACCGGTCTCAAATAGAACTCCCCAATCGCCGTCTGGGACACGACCGCAACCGTGGGCAGCCGCCGCTTCCAGTGGGTGGAATCGAGCCGCCGGCGCACGATCTCGACGTCTTTCTCACTGAAGCCCCCCTCCTTCGGCTCCTCCCCGCGGATCAGGTGGTAGAGAACGCGGTCGGCGACCGCGTACGACACACCGAGGTCGCCTTCGTCGGTCTGGCCTTTGATCAGGTCCGCCGTTGCCGGTTTGCCGACGATTTCCTCCGGCACCCCCACGTGGCGCGCCAGTTCCCACACCTGAGTCTTGAAGAGATCGCCCAGCGGATTCACGGGCGGCGCATCATCGCCGTGCCAGGTGAAGTAGCCGAGCAGGCGCTCCGACTTGTTGCTCGTGCCCAGTGGCAGCGCCTTGTGCATGGCGGAGAGATCGAACAGCACGATCATGCGCTCGCGCGCCATGATGTTGCCGAGCCGGTGTGGGTCGGCCGCTCCGATCTGTTTCAGGTAGCCATCGACGGCCCCCGAGATGTCGATCGTCGTCGACGGAATGCCGAGCTGATCGACGACGAGCTGTGCGTGCTCCAGGCTCTCGGGGCTCGACGTGCGGTACGGCATGCGCACGCCGACCACGTTCTCCTTGCCGAGCGCCTCGACGGCGAGAAACGCGGTGAGCGCCGAGTCGACGCCGCCGGACAGTCCCACCAGACCTTTCTTGAAGCCGCGGCGCCGCACCACCTCGTCCTTGAGAAAACTCACTAACCAACGCCGGGTCAGCTCCGGGTCGATTCGGAGCGGATCTGCCTCGTCGAGCCTTGAGGCGTGCAACGGCGTGGAACTGCGTGACGAGGCGTGGGGTGTGGGGCTGCCGTTGAGCGCGGGATCGAACTTCACTCTTTGCGAATGCTTGTCGCCGCTCAGGCTCTTCGTCAGCACCGGCAGCGCACTTTGGAGATCGGACAAGAGCGGCGAGTCCGAGCGCGCCGTGGTGAGCGAATCGAGGTCCAGCTCGGCCGTGAGCAATGCCTCCTCGAACAGCGGCCCGCGCGCGATGATGCGCCCAGTAGGAGCGATGACGACGGAGGCACCGGGAAATCCTTTGCCGCCCTCGAAGCCGACGAGATTGGCGAGCGCCACGAAGACGCCGTGCTCCTCCGCGATGCCACGCACGATCCGTTCCCAGCGCACGACCGAGGCCGGCAGGGTCTCGTCCTTACAGTCGGCGTCCTCACCCAGCCCGCGGGCCGGCGACGCACTGGGGACCAGCAGGAGCTGCGCCCCTTCGAGCGCCGCGACCGTCGCGGCGAGCGAATGCCACGCGTCTTCGCAGATCAGGATCGCCGCCTTGCCGCCCCACCCCGTTTCGAACGAGCGCACGCCGTCCTGCCCGCGATCGACGAACCGCTCCTCATCGAACACGCCGTAGGTGGGGAGGAAGACTTTGCGGTGCACGTGACGCACGTCGGGTTTGTTGCCCCCCGCCAGGGTCACGTACAGTCCGGAATTGTAGATGTGGTTTTGGAAGCGCTCGTAGAACCCGACCGCGACGTCGATCGCAGGGCCGGTGTAGGCCGTGGCGAGGTCGCGCGCGAGCGTGCCGGCGGTGACCGCCAGCTCCGTCACCCCGCCTTCGACGAAATAGCCCGACGTCGCGGTCTCGGGAAAGACGACGAGGTCGGGCTTTGCGTCGAGCCGCGCCGCCTGACTTACGACCGCGGCGATCCGCGCGACGTTCTCGGCGTACTCACCTTTGGTGGGCCTGAATTGGGACAGAGCGATCCGGATGTGCGACATGCTGGAAAGATACGGCGGTAGGAGGCGGTAGGGGCGGTACCGCCCTTTGCCGCCCCCTACCGCCTTCTACCGCCCGTTCTCAGCGAATAACCTTCGTCGGATCTCCGATCGCCACGTTGTCGGCGGGCAACGCGTCGCGGCCGCTTGGGATAACTGCCACTGCCCGGAACGTCACTTTGCCGATGACGGCGTCGTCGGGGGCGAACGTATAGCTGAACAGTACGGTGCTGACCCGATCCCGTACCGGCAGTGTTTGGGTCGACGTCGCGACGAGCTGAGAGCCGCCGGGGACGCTCCTGAAGAGCTGCACCTCGACGGTCTCCGGATACCGATTGCTCTGGATGTCCACCGTGATCCGGCTGGCCTTACCGACTATCCCCGTCTGAGGCGTCTGGAACCTCGTGATCGCGACGTCGCGAGTCCGAACCTGCAGGGTCTGCGACGTGGACCCGCTGCGACCGTCAAACGTCGTTACCGTCAGCGTCACCAGGTAGTCCCCGTCCGCCGCGTACCGGTGCGTCGGATTGGGTCCCGTCGCGCTCGCTCCATCCCCAAAAGTCCAGCTCCGCGTCTGGATCCCGATTCCCGCCGGATCGAAAGATTGATCGAAGAACTGAACGTTATCGAACGTCGACGGATCGAATGGCTGGGCAAAGAAGAATGCGTGCGGAGGCGGCGGCGGTAGCAGCTGGAACGTCGCGACGCCCGGGAAATCGTTCTGTAGCTGGAAGTAGTACGTCGTCCCGGCCGCCGCGGTGAACGTGAACTGGTTGAAGCTGCCGGTGCAGCCCACGAACGACAGGCTGTCGAGCGAATTCCCGGTAAACACGGTCAGTGTACCGAAGAATTGGGACTGCATGCTCGCGCTGACCACCTGCGTCGTGGTGGGCGTGAATGCGTACCACACGGTCCGCTGCTGGAAACTGCAGAACGCCGGCTCGAGCGGCTCGCGGGTGGCGAACGTAAAGTCGGCACTGTCGCCGTAGGGGACGCCCGGGATGATCCGAGCATCCGCGAAGTTGTCGTTCCCCGACCCGGGAGGCGGAGGCGGCGGCGGGGGGATAATCGTGTCCTGCTGCAGCGTGAAGACCGTCGGACCAGCCGCGCCCGCTGAATCCGAGACCTGGAAGAAGAACACCAAGCCGGAATCGGCGCTGAACGTCACCGCTCCAAAGCTCGAGTTGCATCCAACCGGAAGCAGACCCGCGCCCGAACTGTCGAAGTACACCGACAGGATGCCCGGCGCGGGGCCAAACAGCTGAGCGGTCAGCTGCACCGTGCCCGAGGCATGCGACACGTAGAGATACCAAACCGTCCGCGTGGGCGGCGCGATCGAGTCATGACAGAACGTGCTCGGCTCGCCCGCTTCGACCGTGGCGTTGGTGACATCGGTGCTGTCGAAGAACGGCACGAACGGAATGAATCGGGCGCTGTCACGGTTGTCGTTGAACGGTGGCGGACCGCCCGTGTCCGCCACGACGTCCGCGCGGATCGGCTGCACGGGCGCTTCGGGCGTGCAGGACGCGAGCGCGAGCGCCGCCGTCGCGGTCAAGGTGAGAAGGCGGGAAAATCGCGCGAGCATGAGGGCCTCCTTGGTGAAGGAGCTTCCCGGTCAACGAACGTCCCTTCGTAGCGTCTGCAGGAGGCGTTGCGGAGGAGGCGCTTCATCGCCGGCCGATGGTCGGTCTACGGCGCGCGATAGTAGTAGAAAGGGCGCAAGTGAGCGTCAAGAGGGAAACGCCTACAGCCCCTTCGTAGTACGTGTCACCGTCACGTCAGAAAGGCTCACCAACCACGTGGCGCCGAGTACGGCAATGCCGATAGCGACGATCCTGGCCGTTGCCAGCGCGGTTCCAACCAGCAGCGCGAGGTACACCAGGATGAACAAGGCAGGCACGAGCGGATACAGCGGCACTCGAAACGGCGCGTCGGGTTGGCGGGCGCGGAGTACGAACAACGACGCCGCAGTGAGCCCGTCGATCATCAGGATCAAGGCAACCGCCAGTGCCAGCAACTGCGTGAACGTGCCGCTCGCCGCCAATGCCATCGACACGACGCCGATCAACACCATCGCCGTCCATGGCGTCGCACCGGCGTTCACGCGCGTCAGCACGGCGGGGCCGAGCCCATCGCGAGCAAGGCCAAAGATCACCCGCGGTGTCACAAACACATTGCCGTTGAGCGATGCGAGCACGACCAGCAGCGCCAGCACCGCGATGATCACGCCGCCGCTCGAGCCGAACACCGCCGCCGCGACGTCGCCGGCCACGAGATTCGACGCGGCGATCTGCTCGAACGGCAGTACGTGCAGGAACGCCGCATTCAGAAGCAAGTACAACGCCGTCACGATGGCGATCCCGATCAGAAAAATGCGCGGCAGCGTACGAGTGGGATCGACGACTTCCTCGGCGATCTTGGCGGCATCCACCGCGCCGTAATAGGACCAAATCACCGATGGCGCGGCGAGGGCGAGCGCCGCGAACAGCGCGCCGCCCGTGGGCGCGCCGGGCAGCGCTCCATGCCACCCCGCACCGGTCCCGGCGGTGAACGCGATCACCACGACCGCCGTGAGTGCGAGCACCTTAGCCGCCGTGATGACGTTCTGCGCCCACCGGCCCGAGCTCACACCAAGCAGATTGATCCCCGTAAACCCGCCGACGAGCGCGACCGCGACCCAGCGCACGCTCTCCGGTGGCCAGCCCGCGATCCGCGCAATAAACTCGGCGCCGGCCACGCCGATCGCCGCAATCGCGGCAGTGTAGATCGCGAGGCCCTCGACCCAGCCGACGACGAACCCGGCCCGCGCGCCGAATGCCTCGCGCGCGTACACGTATTTGCCGCCCGCACGCGGATAGCGCGTGGCGAGCTCGGCGACAACGAGCGAGCCCAACAACGCGAGCACGCCGCCCAGGAGCCAGGCGACGAACGTGAGCCACGGCCGGCCCAGCTCGCGCGCCACGAGCCCCGGCGTGCGGAAAATGCCGGAGCCGATCATGATCCCGACGATCATCGCGAGACCGTCGAAAACACGAAGCGACCGTTTCAGCTCAGTGCTCACGGGCCGCAACGCTCGCTGCTAGTGGTGAGTTGTGCCAGATGCTGTGCTCGCCGGACCCCCGACAAGAGGAACTCATTGCGACACATGGGTATGTAAGACCCGATGCGTTTATCCCTACGATTCGTGATCCCACTCCTCGTGGCCCTCGGCGTCTTCGCCTACGCCGCGCTGCCGCTTGCGGACAGGCTGATGCTGCGCTGGTTCAGCCGCGACCTCGAAGTCCGCTCGAACCTCTTTGCGAATACGGTCCAGGAGCCGCTCCAGAACCTGCTGAAAGCGGGGAATCGCCGGCGCATCCAAGAGTTCTTCACGAGGATCACGCAGGACGAACGGCTGCTCGCGGTTGCGTTCTGTCC
>JBLNGI010000146.1:0-5921 GCA_050264615.1 Gemmatimonadota bacterium | reverse complement strand
GGGGGGGGCAGGCGGAGCACCCTCGTCGCAGGCTGCTGGCGCGCTCGCGAGGATCAGGGCGGCGGTGACGCGACGAACTGTGCAGCTCAAGCGAGCCTCGCTACGGCCGCACGCTGGCTGTGCTGTTGAAGAGCGGGTTTCTGATAGCGAAATCCACGACCCCTCCCGGCGAGAGCAGCAGCGGCCCGGATCGGGCCGGAGGGCCATGGCCGTCGGCAGCGAATAGTTCCACCGTTCCGCCGCCGACCATGGCCGGCGGCAGGACGAATTCGCCGACCATGCCAGGATGAACGATACCCAGGCGGTGGCTGATGTTCGAGGCGACGGCAACAATCTCCATCGGCGCAGTGTAATGGTTGGTCACGACGATGCGGACCGGAGCGCCGGCGGGCGCGGAACTCTCCTGCTGCCTGCGGCGGCTGCAGCCGGAGCCGCCCAGCAGCATCAACCCAAGCGTCAGGAGGCAGAGTCGACGGTGCACGCACCTCTCCCGGACAAGACGCAGCCTCCCTTGGAATCGTGAGGTTGATTCCAGGGGAGGCTGGTCTCCTGCTGAGAATCAGTAGCCCGTATTCTGCCGCATGTTCGGGTTGGCGATCAGCTCGTTCGACGGAATCGGGTACAGGTTGAAGTGCGCATCGGTTGTGGTCCCGGCCTGCGCGTTTCCCTTCCAGTCCCAAACGTAGGACCCGCCGGTGAACAGACCGAACCGGATCAGGTCCGTGCGGCGCTTGCCCTCCCACCGGAGCTCACGGCTGCGCTCGGCGAAAACCGAGTCCAACGGAGCCGATCCCCAAGCGGTGAGCCCGGCACGGACGCGGATGGCGTTGACATAACCGAGCGCCGTTCCCGCGTCGCCGCCGCCTCCGCGCGCGTTGGCCTCGGCGTAGATGAGGTATGCCTCGGTGAGACGGAACATCGGGTAGTCGGTGTCCGGGTGGGTCAAATTCGAACCTGCCGTGCCATTAGCCCGCCGGTTGTAGAACTTCGGTCCCCCCTTTCCCGAACTGAACGACCCCACGTTGCTGACACTCAAGCTCTGCAGGGTGTCGTGGTTCCACGGCTGGTTGATCCAACCCGAGGCTCGCAGATCGTTCGCGGTGTAGCGGCTGTAGGTCTGCGGCTTCAACCGCAGTCCACCCCAGCAGCCGTTAGTGCCGTAGACTCGAGTGTCCATCAACCCGCCGCAGGCCGCGTGGATCAGGAAAGTCGTGCCGCCCCAAGTCTGCGTATGAGTGCCGTCCGACGTTACTGGGAAGATCATCTCGCTGGACTGGTCGTTGTCCGCGAGGAAGACGCGCGGCGCAATGACCGTGTCCATGTGCGCCGCATTCGCGCCATCCACCGGGGGATTCGGCGTGGCGACGATGAACGTGATGTTCGTGTCCAGGGCGTACGCGCCGGAGGTGATCACGTTCTGGGCCGCGGTCAGCGCCAGGTCGTAATGCGCTGTGCCGGTGTACGTCTCGGCATTGAGGTACACGTTGGCCAACAACATTTCCGCCGCCCACCTGTTGGTGCGACCATATGTGGCCGGACCCGGCGCGGGCAGGTCGGTCCCGGCGATGATGTCGGTCAGCTCGCTCACGACGAAGTCGTAGACCTCCGTGCGCGTGTTCTGCGGCGGCGGCGTAGCTGAGAGCGGTTGGGCATCGGTCACCAGGGGAATGTCACCAAAGGCGTCGATCCCGTGCCAGTAGCTGAGAGCACGGAGGAACCGCGCCTCCGCCCGGTACTGGTGAACCAGCGCCATCAGCGAGGCATCGGTGTGGCCGCGTTCAGCGAGCTTCCCGTCAGTGGTCTGACGCAAGAACTCGTTGGCCAGCTGGACCTGGTAGTACACCCGGTAGTACATCGTCTGGATGAAGTAGTTGCTCGGGCCCCAGGTCCAGCGATTGAGTTCGGGCACGCCAGGGTCTCCCCAGCCGAGCACCGCTTCATCGGTCGGTATTTCCTGCGAGTACCAGAGGACGCGCACGTACTGGTTGAATCCTTCGTCCGGCGTCTGGATGTCGGTGTTCCCGTGCGGTCCAATCTGCCCCGTGACCGCCAGCCCGGCGTACAGCTTCGCGATGAACGCGGTGTACGCCGATGGGTCGTTGAAGATATTGTCGTCGCTGACGGTGCTCTTCGGCTCCACGGTCGTGTCTGTGCAGCTCGCCGCGGCCATGAACAGGAGGGCGGCGGCGCCGGCAATGAGAGTCTTGCAGGTTCTGAAGTTCATGATTCCGCCCATTCGTGTCGTCGGTGTCATGGTCGTGTCTACCTCAGCTGCAGGGTGACGCCCGTCACGAACGTGCGCGCCCGCGGGTAGATGTTGTTGTCGATCCCGATTCCGTTCCCGTTGCCGCCGGCGGTCACGGCGGTCGGATCCACCCCGCTGTAGCCGGTGATCGTGAGCAGGTTTTGGCCCGTGGCGAAGAAGCGGAACGCCTGGCCGCCGAGCTGCGTGTTGAAGCCGAGCGTGATGTTATCCAGCCGCAGGAATGACGCGTCTTCTACGTAGTAGTCCGACAGGACGTTCTCCTGCGTGAAGCCCGTCTCGAGCACCGACCTGTGCATGTTGCGCGGCGAGTCATTGGCGGTGATCGCCTGATACGTGCCCTGATTGGACGCTACGTTGTTGTACACGTAGTTGCCGAGGTGGGCCCGCAGCGTGAAGCTCAAATCCCAGCCGCCGTAAGTCATGTAGTTCGACAGTCCCAAAATCCACTTCGGCATCGGGTCGTGGAAGGCCCGGGCGTCGCGGTCGGTGCTGCATCCCGTGGTCGTGCTGTCCCCGGCCGCGTTCTGTTTCAGGGTATAGTAGGTGTTCTCGATCGGCTTGCCGGCATTGTCGTACGCTTGTCTGCAGAGGAAGAACGAGTTCACCGGGGAACCCGGCTGGAAGATTTGGACCGTGTTGCCCACGCCGCCGGAAATGCCGCCAGTGGGGATCCGCGTCGGCGTCAAGGTGTCGGCGTAGGGGTTGATCCGCGTCAGCTCGTTGGTGTTGTGGCTGACGTTGAAGCTCACGTTCCAGCCGAGCCCGCGGTTCGGGCCTTCCGCCACGCGGTAGTTGAGGCCCAGCTCGACGCCGTTGTTCTTCATGCTGCCGATGTTCGTCACGACGTGGTTCGACAGGTTGCACGCGCCGCATACCGGCACGTCGAAAATGAGATCATCCGTGTTCTTGACGTAGTAGTCGAGCGAGCCTGTGAGGCGCTGGGTCCAGAGGCCGAAGTCGAGGCCGAAGTTATTCGAACGGGTCGTCTCCCACTTGATGTTGCGGTCGACGGCGCTGGGCCGAATCGTGCACACGAACTGCGCTCCGAACTGCGGACACGCGGACTCGGTGCTGAACGTATAGGTGGACGACCACAGATAGTTGCCGAAGGCCTGGTTCCCCGTCTTCGCCCACGAGTAGCGCAGCTTGAGGTCCGACAGCCAGCCGCGGCTCCCGCTGAGGAATGACTCGTCGGAGATGCGCCAGGCGACGGCAACCGATGGGAACGTCGCCCACGCGTTGTCCGGCCCGAACCGCGAAGAGCCATCCCGGCGCAGCGTCACCGCCGCCAGGTAACGGTCGTCGAGGTTGTAATTCGCGCGCCCAAAGAACGAGATCAGCTTGTAGTCCTCGATGAACAGCGTGTTGAGGACCTGAGAGGAATCGGGGATCAGGATGATCCGGTCAGGCGACGCCGTGCTGGGAAGGTGCGTGGCCTGGAAATAGGGATACTCACCGTGCTCGGTCTGGTACGAGTAGCCCCCCGTCACGTCGATCGTGCCCGCCGCGATCCCGAGCGGCGCCGCGTAGTTCGCGTACGTCTCGAACACAGCATTCTGCTGGCTGGGGTTGGAGCGGTTCTGGAATCCGAACTGTGCCGTACCCTTGTACTGGTCGTGGAGGTTGTTGGGTCGGAACTGGTCGCGATTCGCGGCGACCACGTCGAAGCCGAGATTGGCGTTGAGCCGCAGGTTGGAAACCCAGGGCAACTCATACTCGCCGCGGACGTTCCCTGTCGCGCGATACGTCGTTGCCCGGTCCTGCGCCAGCGAGGTAATCTCGAGAGGGTTGTCCGCCGAGTTCAGCGTTGCGCCGGGCCAGTTGTAGTAGCCCGTCGCGCTTGTCGAATCGTAGACCGGCTGGGTCGGGCCCATCTGCGCCGCGTTCGCGAGCACACCGCCCGGCGTGAACACGTCCTGCTGTCGAGAACCGCGAACATTGCTGCGCACCCTGAGGCGATCGTCGAACAGATGCTGCTCGTAATTCGCGCCGAGCGTCACGCGCTTGAGTGACGTGCCCAGGAGGATGCCGTCCTGGTCGAGATACCCCATCGACAGCCGCCAGTTGTTGGTTGCGGTCGCGTTCGATGCGGAAAGATTGTGCTCCTGGCCCTTTCCCATTCGGTCCACCAGGCCGAACCAGTCGGTCGTCGTGTTCCCGAGCTGCGACAGCTGGCCCGACGTGCCGTGCTGCTGGACGGCGGCACGGAATTGCGCTGCACTGAGCATCTCGGGGAGGCGGTCTACCGACGATGCGGACAGGTTGCCGGTGTACTCGACATGCAGCCCGCTCTGCCCCCGCTTCGTCGTGATGAGCACGACGCCGTTTGCGGCGTTCGATCCGTAGATCGCGGCCGCGGAAGCGTCCCGCAGCACGGTGATGTTCTCGATGTCGTCGGGATTGATCGAATTGAGCGCGTCTCGGCCCACCGAGAGCCCGCCGCCGGCGCCGGTGCCCATCGGCATCCCGTCGATCACGTACAGCGGATCGCTGGCCGCGCTGACGGATGTGGTCCCGCGGATCCGGATGGACATGCCGCCGCCAGGCTCGTTCGAGTTCTCAATCACCTGAACGCCGGGCGCTTTGCTACCGATGAGTTGAGCCGGGTTGATGATGCGGCCCGTGTTGAACTGCGAGTCGCTCACCGATGACACGGCGCCGGTGACGGCGCCAAGGCGCTGCTCGCCGTAACCCGTCACCACGACCTCCGACAGCGTGATGGCTTGGCCGGTGAGCGCGACATCCACGACGACCGTATCACCACCCGCGAGCAGCACGGGTTGTGTCGTCTCCGTGTACCCAATGACCCGCGCGCGCAACAGGTGACTGCCGGCAGGCACGCCGGAGATCGAGTAGCGACCATCCGCCTGCGTCAGGGCGCTCCTGCCGCCGACCGAGACACTAGCCCCGGAGATCCCGGCCTGTGTCGCATTGTCGGTGACGCGACCTCGAACGGTGGTGGTGGGTTGCTGTGCCGCCAGGGCGAGGGGTGCGGTCCAGGCCAGCGCGAGGAGCGCACACATGACATGATGAAAACGCATACGACCTCTCAGGCTGTGACGGGAGACGCGTGTGAGTTGGCGCAGTTCAAGAGGCGACTCGAAAGCGAGGGTGTCAAGACTCGCGCAGCAAAGGCGCCGGGGTAAATTTCCATGAATGCGCTATGAAGATTTCCGCCGGCGCCTCGTCGCTGCGGTGCTGCAAACGCCGGGGGACACGACCCCCGAGATGCGCCGTACCGCCCTAGAGCGCGGGGCGGCGCCAGGCTCGCTCGGGCCGTACGTTTCCAACGTCGCCCGGCAGGCTTACAAGATCACCGATGCCGAAGTGGCCCAACTCCGACGCGCGGGTCACTCTGACGACAGCCTGTTCGAGATTACCGTAGCCGCGGCCGTGGGCGCGGCGCTCCATCGGCTCGATCGCGGGATGGCGGCCCTGTGCGGCGTGGAACCCGACTGATGCGCGTCCCCGCGGTCGAGCACCGTCACCGATTTGCGGAGAAGCTGAAGCTCATCCTGATCCGGCTGCTGAGCCGGCGCCGCGTTCCCGACGTCGTGAAAACGCTCATGTACCGGCCGGAGCTCTGGGGCGGGCCGATGAGCGCCTGGACGCAGGCCGTGATGCGCGGCCCGTCGGAGTGGAGCGTGGGCGAGCG
>JBLNGI010000145.1:0-4000 GCA_050264615.1 Gemmatimonadota bacterium | reverse complement strand
GAAATGAAAGGGGTCGCCTTCTTGCCCAGTCGGATTGAGGTCGCGGCCGGCGCGACGGTTACCTGGACTAACAACGATCCGCTCGCACACTCGGTCACCGCGGACGACGGCTCGTGGGATTCAGGACCGATTGAGCCCGGCAAGACGTTCAGCCGCACGTTCACGCAGCCGGGCGAGTACGCGGTGCATTGTACACCGCATCCGTTCATGAAGGCCGTCATCGTCGTGAGGCAGCCATGAAAACCCGCATCGCGGTGTTTGGAGCGGCGATCGGCGGCCTGATCGCCATTGCCTGCTTCTCTGAGCGCGGCGCGGGACCCGCGCCGAACCCGACTGCCGAATGCTCGGTACCCGTTTCTGTGATCGACTCGATGCATTTCCTCGTGGCGATTCGTGACCTCGCGTTCCAACCGGATTCAATCAGCGTGCCGCCGGGGGCGACGGTCACGTGGGTGAACTGCGAGGTCGGAGTGGAACCGCACACGACCACAGCCGACGGTGGGGCCTGGAATTCGCCGGAACTAAGCGTTGGTACACGGTTCTCTCATACCTTCCCGGGCCAGGGATCATTTCCGTATCACTGCGAGCCGCATCCATTTATGCTGGGCAAAGTCGTCGTCGAATAACACCAGCCTGTGAAAGGAGGGCCGAACACCGGTTCGTTCTCGTGCGGTCTCACTGAAGTGCTGACCAAGGAGGCCTGATATGCGCGCTTCGCGCGTGTTTACCCTCCTCGCGTCCGTCGCGCTGCTCGGCGTGGCATGCGGGGATGATGCAACCGGTATTCCTGCAGGGCTGGAAGTGTTTACGGCCAATCTGAATGGCGCGAACGAGCTCCCGTCGCCGGTCAACACGACGGCCACCGGGCACGCTGTCGTGACGATCCTCGGCGACTCCCTGATCAGCTGGGAGGTCATCATCGATTCGCCGATCGACAGCCTTACGCTGGGGCACATCCATCGCTTTAATCGCGATACCGGATTCGGTGGCGTCGTAGTCAACTTCGCGCCACCAGCGCGCGGTTTGGACTTCACCGGGACCGCGACTATCGGCTCGGCGACACCAGTCGATTCGATCTTCGACATTATCCGCGACGGGAGAGCCTACGTAAACATCCACACCAGAGCAAACGGGGGTGGAGAGATTCGGGGGAACCTCGTAAGGCAGTAACCTAAAGGAACGGCTTTGACGGTATCCTGGGCGCGGCGCCGCTGAATCTGACGTCGCGCCCCTTCTTACGCGCTGAATTCGCTGCCGCAGACCTTTCTACCCGTAGCGCTGCCGCATCTCCTCAGCGTATGCCCGGGCGAGCCGCTCACGGTGGAACAGCTCCGTCCGCTCCCGCTCGACGCGCCGGCGCTCCGCGGTCAAAGCCCCCAGCACCAGAAACGTCACTGCCACCACGCTCATGAACCCCTGGAGTACCGCGAGGCTCTGGTGCAGCTCCGGGCGGATGAACGGGCCGCGACCGATCGTCGTGCTCCACACCGCGACGCTGGAGACGAGGAGCGTCGCGGCGGTTGCGCCCTGGGTCCCGAAGCGCAGCGCGGCCCAGATGAGCAGCGGCAGCAATGTCGTCGGCTGCCGGAACGCGGACAGGCCCGTCATGTCGGTGGAATCGCCGCCGAGTAACAGCAGGCTCGCGCCGATCAGCGTCGCGCCCAGGGCCGCCGCCTCGGCCGCGCGCGGTCTGGAGCTCCGATACCACGGCGCCGCCACCCAGGTCAGGAGAAACGGTGCAACCACGAGATCCCCGAGCATGTCCCCCTGCCACCAGACGAGCCACGTCGCGAAGTACTGGGTCCCGGGCATGACTCCGGCCGCGTACAGGCTGGTCACGCCGATCGTCGCACTCACCACCGTGCTGGTCAACGCCACGCCGACGAGACCGAGGGCGTCGACGAGCCGGTCGACGCCCAGCCGGAAGCCGGGAATGCGGCTCAGCGCGTACGCGCCGACCACCGCTTCCAGCGTATTCCCAAGCGCGATGCCGGCCCCCAGGGGGATGGGAGCGCCGTTCCAGACGTTGGCCACGAGCGCGCCGAGGGCGACGCCGGGCCACACGCTCCGGCCGAACAACAGCAGCGCGGCCAGGGACAGTCCCGTGGGTGGCCACACAAACGTGGCAAAGCGGCTCACGGGGTCGAGTTGGAGACCCAGTCGAGCCACGGCGAGGTACATCACCGCGAGGAGCAGAATTTTCAACGCGTTACGGAACAGCTTTCACCGTATCCTGGGCCCGGCGCCGTTGCTCGGCGTCGCGCTCCGCCTGTTTGCGCTGCCGCAGCTCACGCACGTAGGAGCGGAATTGCTGGAATGACTGCGCCCGCTCGGCGGCCTGCAGCAAGTCCTGCCGCATGTAGTCCAGCTGGCGCGCGCGTAGGCCCTCATCGTAGTTGCCCTGCGGGAGGAACTGTCCGAGCAAAGCCAGCGCGGGAGTGGGAATCTTGATCCCCGCGATGTGAATGAACTGCGAGTCGAGGCCCCAGGTTGGTTTGTCGGGCGTGCCTCCCACCACCCACGCGGGGCGCCGGTTCTCACGCTGGATCTGATCGAGCACCTGATTGAGCGAATCGACCATCGCCTTGAGCCGGGCGATCGCTGCCGAATTCCGTCCCGCCGTATCTCCGTAGAGCGCCTGGGCAACGGCCGCGGGCAGTCCAGGCCGCGGGCTCACCCAGAGTCGTCCATCGCCGACCTGTGGAGCCAGCGGGACGCGGCTCGCATTCGGATCGTAGGCAGGCATCGTCGGGGTGCTATCGCGCACCGCTGGCGCCGCGGCGACGGCGGGCGCGACGGCCGGTGGCGCGGCGGGCGGCGGCACCACCGCGATCGCCGGCGTCGGCGTGGCTTCTGCGTCGGGTGGCCGCGCCGCGGCGGCCGCGGTTGCCGCCGCACCCGCGGATCCCGGCGGTGGCTCCGTCAAACGTTGGGGACGGGGGGAAGCGCTGTCGCGCGGTGTCGTCTGAATCGTGGGACCTCTGGCATGCAGCTCGCGCGAGCCGAGCACGAACATGACCGTGTCACCGGCCGGCTCCGGCTGTTGCCGCACGTCGCTCGGTTTGCGCCACGGCGCCTGCAACGGCACGGTGAAGAACAGAATCACCGCCGCGATGTGAAGCGCCGCGGCGAGCAGCCACGCGGTCCCGACGGGCTGGCGCTCTGCCGGATGGTCAAACAGTGGCAAGCACCTTTCCCAGACGCTCCGACGCTTCGATCAAGCGCGGCGTTGGCACCGTGAGCGCGATGCGGAAGAACCCATCCGCGCTCGCGCCAAATGCGCTCCCGGGCAACGTGACGACGCCGACATCCTCGAGCGCGCGCTTCTGAAATGCGGCCGAAGGCAGACCTTCGGGAAGCGGAATCCACAAATACATCGTCGCCCGCGGCGCCTCGACCTCGAACCCATTGGCGCGCAGCGCCGGCAGCATTGCATCGCGCCGCTCCTTGAACTGCGCCGTGTATCCGGACGCGATCCGCTCCGCCTGCTTCAAGACCTCGGCGCCCGCCGCCTGTACCGCCAGGAACGCGCCGGTGTCTACGTAGTTCTTCACGCGGGCGAGCGCCGCGATCCGGTCGGGCCGGCCGACCGCCCATCCCAGCCGCCATCCCGTCATGCAGAAACTCTTGGACAACGAATGGAACTCGACCGCGACGTCCATCGCGCCTGGGATTTCGAAGATCGACGGCGCGACGTAACCGTCGAACGTGATCTCGCAGTACGGATTGTCGTACGCGAGCACGATGTCGTGCGTGCGGCAGGCCGCGATCGTGCGCTCGAGGTATTCACGCGGCGCAACGGCGGCCGTCGGATTGTTCGGATAGTTCAGGTAGACGAGTTTGGCGCGCTGTAACGCTTCGGCGGGAATCTCATCCAGCTCGAGCAGGAAGTCGGTTCGCGGGGTGAGATCGTAGAGGTACGGCTCACCGTCGGCGAGCACGGTGCCCCCGTGATAGACGGCGTAGCCGGGAACGGGCACGATCGCCAGGTCGCCCGGAT
>JBLNGI010000144.1:0-11967 GCA_050264615.1 Gemmatimonadota bacterium | reverse complement strand
GGCCTCGGCATCGGCTATGCGCTGTGCGCCTTGCTGGCCGGCCTCTATCAGTGGGAGGTCTTTCGGATTCCGCTGGTGCTCAGTGGCCGGACGTACGTCTTCGCCGTTGCGGTCATCATCGCGGCGGCGGCGGGATCAGGACTGCTCGTGCGGCGCCGGCTCAACCGGCTCGATCTCGTCGCCGTGCTCAAGACCCGCGAATGAGGACAGCATGAGGATCACGGCAAAGCACGTGGGACTGGCGGTGGGTGCGGCAATCGTCGCATACGGCGCCTTTGCGTTGGTGCGGTCCGGTCCCGTGCCGGTCGAAACGGCCCGCGCCACGCGTCGTCCCCTCCAAGTGACGGTGGACGAGGAAGGGGAAACGCGCGTGCGGGACCGCTTCGTCGTCGCCGCGCCGGTGGCGGGACGCATCGCGCGGATTACGCTGCGGGAAGGGGATTCGGTGCGGGCCGGCACCGTGCTCGCGCGCATGTCGCCTACGCCGCTCGATCCGCGGTCGCGCAATGAAGCAGCGGCGCGGCTCGACGCCGCTGAGGATGCGCAGAGTGCTGCGAGCGCGGCGGTGGCCCAGGCCCGGGTAGCCCACGAGCAGGCGCATCGTGCCAGGGAGCGCGCGCAGCAGCTGGCGGCCGACAAGGGGATTTCGCCCGCGGATCGCGAGCAGGCGGAGCTCGATGAGGCGCTGCGGGCCCGCGAGCTCGAGTCGGCCGAATTTCGGGCGCAGGCGGCGGCGCACGACACGGAGGTCGCGCGCGCGGCGCTCGCCGCCGGACAGGAGCTGGTGATCCGCTCGCCCGTCGCCGGCCGCGTGCTCCGCGTCCCCGCGCCCAGCGAGCGCGTGGTCACGGCCGGGACTCCCCTCCTCGAAATCGGCGATCCCTCCCGCCTGGAAATCGTCGCAGACTTCCTCTCGACGGATGCCGTGAACGTGGCTCGCAGCGCGCCGCTGCTCGTCGAAGGCTGGGGCGGGAAGACATTGCGCGGCCGCGTGCGGCTCGTCGAGCCCTCGGCGTTCACGAAAGTCTCGGCGCTCGGTGTCGAGGAGCAGCGGGTGAACGTCATCGGCGACTTGGTCGATCCGCCCGGTACGCTGGGCGACCGCTATCGCGTGGAGATCCGCATCATTCTCTGGCAGGGTGACAGCATCCTGACCGTTCCAGCCAGCGCCCTGTTCCGCCACGGGGATGGTTGGCGCGTATTCGTGGTCGAGCGCGGTCGAGCGCGGCAGCGGGATGTCGTCGTCGGACACCGCACGGCCTTCGAAGCGGAGATCGAGCGCGGCCTCGCTGCGGACGAGATCGTCATTCGCCATCCCAGTGATCGCATTGCCGAAGGGGTGCGAGTTACCGAACATCCCTGATCCGATCTTCCATCGGATCTCAACCGCTCTTTACTGGTACGACGTCATCTTCGATCATCCCTCTAGGAGGAGCACGACCATGACCACGAAGCAGAAGCTCGCGACTGCGACGAAGCAGGCGAAACAGCGGTTGATCGAGGCGGCGGATGCCGCGCTCGTCGCGCAGGGGAAGGCGGCGCGCGCCCGGCAACGCCAACGCGCCCGGAAGGCGGTGCTCAAGAGCGTGGCGAAGACAGTGGCGTTCGCGGGGGCGGCAACCGCAGCTGTGATCGGAGTCCGGGCGGGAGCGCGCGCACTACGGCGGCGGGTCGCGGAGACTACCTGACCCCGTCACCACGGGCGTCGCCGCGCGCGCTCTCAGGAATGAGCTGCGTCCACTCGGCCTGCAGACGACGCGCCTCGCGCCGGATGATCGCCGGCGTGATATGCTTGCGATCGAGCTGTGCAGTTCCGATGACACGTGCGTCGAACGACTGCGGGAGCGCCCGCCGCAATGCGCGGGTCAGGTCGTCCGGCCCCGCCAAGACGAGCTCCAGCGATTGGCCGTGATCCAGCGCGACGAGCCGTGCTGCGACGGCGGCGATGTGGCGCCGCGCTTCTTCACGGATGCGGCCGTGATAGGCGCTCTCGCCACGGCCCGGAGCGTCTTCGCGGTCGCTGTGAAACCTGCCGCCCCGCATGCCCGGGGAATGCAGGCACGATAGCTCGACCGCCTCCTCCGGGCCGACGTCGAAGAAGCGCGCGCGGGCACGCTCGAGGACTACGACCACCACGCGGCTCACATCACCTCCACGGGTTGTTGCGGCGACGCGGGCTTCCCCGCGGTATCTCGGTCAAGGTCGACCCGGACGGCGTCCGAAAAAGTCAGGTGTTGGTGTGCCATGGATGACTCCGTTCCGACCAAAACTGGGTGTTGCCGCATGAAGGCAGTTTGAGAACAACTTCAAATCCACTTCACGCACTTCCCGCAGCTTTGCTCTTAGAGACCACAACGAGGAGTTCTCATGACATGGCAACCGATCGTCGCCGGTGTGGACGGATCGCCCGAATCGTTCCGGGCGGCGTCGCTCGCCTGGCGCATCGCCCGCGCGGCCGACGCGCGCTGCGTGCTGGTGTACGCCGTTCCGGAAGTATGGGCGCCGGGTGGCATGGCTCCGCTCGTCAATTCGCCGGATATGTTTGAGCGGCTCGTCTCGGACCTCCGGGAGCAGCTCGCCCGCGAGGTTGGGGCCGAGGTCCCCGAGGCGGTTCGCCAGGCGCTCGTCGCCCGGCCGGGGCGCCCCGGCGTGGTGCTGGACGAGATCGTCCGTGAGTATGGCGCGTCGCTCGTCGTCGTGGGTGGGCGGCAGCACGGCGCGCTCGTACGCGGGCTCGGGGGCAGCACCGCCCATCATCTCGTTCGTACCTCGCCCGCGCCGGTGCTGGTCGTCGCGGCACCGGGCCGGCTGACGCAGCGGATCCTGGTCGCGACGGACTTGTTCGCCGCCGCGGGCCCGACGCTCTCGATCGCGGGGCGCTATGCCGACCTGCTGGACGCACGGCTCCGCGTCGTGCACGTCGTCGAGTCCGCCAAGTACCCAACGGTCGTGCCACTCTCGCTCGACGAGGGCGAATTCGAGGCGCGGTCGCGGGCGGAGTTCGAGCGGCTGGTGGAGTCGGAGCTGTCGCGCGTGCCCCCGGACGACCGGGTGATACGCCGCGGCCGCCCCGACGAAGAGATCGCTGAGGAAGTAGCCGCCTGGCGGGCGGACCTCGTGGTCGTGGGCTCGCACGGCAAAGGGTGGGTTGATCGCCTGCTCATCGGCAGCACGACCGAGCGGCTGCTGAACCGCCTACCGACATCGCTGTTGATCGTGCCCATCAACAAGCCCGCGGTGACGCGACCTCCTCAGGCGCGCCACCGGAAAGGAACGGTGGTCATATGAAAGTCGCCGACATCATGCGGACGGACGTCAAGACGGTGGACCTCGATGCGACCGTGGCGGACGCGGTCACGACGCTGGCGGACGTGCACGTATCCGCGCTGCCGGTCACGGACGCGCATGGCAAGGTCGTGGGGGTGCTGTCCACGACCGACATCCTCTGCGCGCTGTCGGAAACCACGGAGCCGGAGCCCCGCGAGCGGCTGTTCGACGAAACGCCGGTGCGCGAGCTGATGACGGCGCGGTCGCGCGTGATCGCACCGGAGGCGGATGTCCTCCAAGCGGCGCGCCAGATGCTGGACCTCGACGTGCATCGACTCTTTGTCGAGGACCACGGCGGCCGGCTGGTGGGCGTGATTTCGCAGACGGACATCGTCGCGGCGGTCGCCACCGCCAGGATCTAGTTACTGGCTGCGGTCCACGTTTCGAGGATCTGGCCGAGGTCGAGATCCGGCGCGATGAGGCAGATGTGGCCGTGACCGCGTAGCACCTGTAGTGTCGCGCCGGATACTCGCTCCGCCATGTACCGCGCCTGCTGGACAGCCGGCACGAGGTGATCCCGGTCGCTGGCCAGAAACAGCGTCGGCGCCCGAATCTCCCCCAAGCGCTCGCGCACATCGTACTGACGCAAGACCCGCAAGCGCTGGAGATACCCGCGGCGCGTCGTGCGCGCGGTCAGGTCGAGAAAGCGTCTGATCTCCCGGGCGTGCGTGTGGCGCGAATGAAGGCGGAACGCCGTCAGGCGCCGGACGACGCTCATCACTTGCCAGGGGAACGGCACCCCTCCGAGGAGCGCGACGGCGAGGGTGAGACGCCCCTGCGGCAGGAAGCGCGGGAACGAATTGAGAACGACGAGGCGATCGAGCATCGCCGGATGCGCGAGCGCGAAGCTCAAGGCAATCGCGCCGCCGAATGACTCTCCGACGACCGTCGCACGCTGGTTGGTCCCCGTCGTGCTGATCACGTCCGCCAGGTCTGCGACCAGATCCTCCATCGCCGCGACTTCGCGTAACGCGTACGTCGCGACCCGGTAGCGGCGCGCCAGCGACGGCACCTGCCGGTAAAACAGCTCGCCCGTGCCGTCCATCCCAGGCACCAACACCAGCAACGGGCCCGCGCCCGCGAGGCGGACCTCCGGCTTGTACATGCGAACAAGATCAGCCCGGGAGTCTGAGATCAGGCGCAACCTCGGGTGAAGATTCGCTCTCCCGCATGACCGCTCACACGCAACTCACAACCGCTTCAGGCACGCACGGTTTCTTTACAGGGGCGAGTACAGAGAGGCGGCACATGACGACCAAGGGACTGATCGATTCCGCGCTCGAGCATGCGCGCACCAACGCCAGCATGAAAGCAGTGTTCGGTGAGCCGGTTCGGGTAGACGGACGGACGTTGATCCCGGTTGCGAAGGTGGCGGCAAAGGATGCCGTTGGAGTCGCGGCCCGGCCGATCGGCGTCGTAGAGGTCAGCGCGGCGGAAACGAAGTTCCTCGCCTTCGGACAGACCAAGCGGTTCGCCTGGGTCGCCGCCATCAGCGCCGCCCTGGGGCTCCTGGTCGGTCGGCTGGTCCGCAGGCGGGGAGCGCGGCCAACGGGGTTCTGACATGCGGCGCGCGCTGCGCGTGGGATGGGCCTGCTTGTCCGTCTTCGTCGTGGAAAGCACACTGCTCGCGCTCGCCGCCGTGCCTTCTGTTCTTCTCCTCCAGTGGGTGGCGCGCTCCACGGCGGGATCAGCTCGCGCCGTGGTCCTCCTGTGCGTGTTCGGACCGGCCTACGTTCTGTTCGCCCTGTGCTTCATGGTGGTTTCGGCACTTGCCATGCGGGTACTCGGCTGGCGCACGCCCGACAACGCCACACTGCGTATCGCACGGCTGGAGTGGCCGCTGCTCGACTGGGCACGCTATCTGGCGTCCGCGCATCTCGTGCGTCTCGTCGCCGGCGCCGTCCTGCGCGCCACGCCCCTGTGGACGATGTATGTGCGCCTTAACGGTGCCCGGATCGGTCGGCGCGTCTACATCAACAGTCTCGAGGTCATGGATCATAATCTGCTCGACTTCGCGGACGGCGTTGTGATCGGCGCGGGCGCGCATCTCTCGGGCCATACGGTCGAAGGTGGGTTCCTGAAGACGGGGGCTGTGACGTTGGGCCGCAACGTCACGATCGGCGTCGGTAGTGTGATCGACATCGATGTCGTCGTCGGCACCGATACGCAGGTCGGTGCGCTCAGTCTCGTGCCAAAACACTCCCGGCTGTCCGGTGGAGCGACGTACGTCGGCATCCCGGCAAAGCGGATTGACGCGCATCAGGATCGCCGGCTGGCGTTCGCCCCGTAGCAGAACCTTCGCGTCTTCCTCAGGATTCCTTCACAAAAAACAGGGCACCTTGCAAGTGTACCCTTGCGAGGAGCCGGCAATGACTTGGGGACCGATCGTAGTTGGCGTTGATGTCTCGCCGGAAGCCAGAGGCGCCGCAGTCGTTGGGGAGCGCCTGGCCCGTCTCGCGAACGTCCCTTGCCATGTGGTTCATGCGGTGCGCGATGTCTGGGCACCGCTCGTCGCGGTGAGCGCCGATCCACAGGTCGTGGACATGCAGCAGCTGCAGCTCGCGGTCGCGCGCCATCACGTGAACGAGCTGCTCGGCCCCAGCGTCTCCGACTTCACCCGCCGCAAGTTGGACGTCTTCTTCGGGCCCGCCGCGGTCGTGCTGCAGCAGGTCACGAAAGACGAGCGCCCGGGACTCGTGGTGCTCGGCGGCAAGCACCACTCCGTGCTGGAGCGCTGGCTGGGTGGCAGCACGAGCCTGCACATGGTGCGCGCGGCCGAGGTCCCCGTGCTCGTCACCGCGGGCGCGCCGACGGCGTTCCGGCGCGTGCTGGTTGCGGCTGACCTGTCGAAAGCTGCGGGTCCCACCATCGGTCTCGCGGAGCGGTTTGCGAAGCTGGTAGGCGCTGAACTGCGCGTCCTGACGGTGTTCGAGCCCCTTCCGGATCTGCCCGGCATCCCACCGGTGGATGCGACCGAGTACTTCGGGCTCGCGCAACAGACGCTGCAGCGGGAAGTGTGGCCGCTCGTGAAGACGCCGGGCATTGAGAAGTTCGTGCGTCACGGCAATGTCGTCGACACGCTGCTGCGCGAGGCCACGGATTGGAAGGCGGATGTCCTCGTCGTCGGGTCGCATGGCAAGGGATGGGCGCAACGGGTGCTGCTGGGCAGCGTCACTGAGCAGCTCATCAATCATCTGCCAACCTCGCTGCTGGTGGCGCCGGTGGGCGTCGCGGCGGCGGCGCTCGCGAAACGGTCAAAACGCCAGCTGGCGGCCAGCGCGCGCTGAGGAGGTTGCCATGAACAGTCAACCGATTGTCGTTGGTGTCGACGGCTCGCCCGAGAGTGGAGTCGCCGCTAGCGCTGCGTGGTTGCTCGCGCAGACCGCGGGCGTCGAGTGTCGGCTGGTCCATACCGCCGGTGACGGCCGCAGCGCCTTCATGGCGGCCGGCAACGGGGTGTCGGTCGAGGCGCTCGAGCTCGCGATGCTGGCGCGCGCGCGCCACGAGGTGCTGGCGGCGCTCGGAGACCGGGTCCCGTCCCGTGTCGCGCAGCACCTGATCGTTCGTCGCGGGCGCGCCGCGGCGGTCCTCGATGACGTGATCGCGGAAACCAACGCGCAGATGATCGTGCTCGGGGGCAAGCAACACTCGACCCTCGGCCGCTGGCTGGGCGGAAGCACGGTGCAGCACGTCGTGCGGCGGCTGCGCGTGCCGTTGCTCGTCACGACCGGGGAGCTCCCCCCCCGCGCGCGCGTGATGGTCGCGGTCGACGCCTCCTACGCGGCACACATCACCATCGATCGGGCGGTCGCATTTGCGCAGCTCCTGGGCGGCCCGCTGCACGCGCTCCACGTCATCGAGCCCGCGGTGACCGTCCCCGAGGCCGCGTTTCTTCCGGATCCGGTCAATTACGAAGGCTGGTCGCGCGAGCGGATGGAGCGGGACGTTTGGCCGCTCCTGCCAATTCCGGACCACCACAAGGTGATCCGGCCCGGCCCCGCGACGCCGACGATCACCCAGGAGGCGGCGGCGTGGCGCGCGGATGTGATCGTCGTCGGCTCGCACGGGAAGGGATGGGTCGATCGCCTGTTGATCGGCAGCGTCACGGAGGAGTTGCTGAACGATCTGCCCGCCGCCGTGCTCGTGATTCCAGTGCCGGCGCCGGTGCGCCGCGAGCCGGTACGGGCGCGGTTTCGCCTGGCCGAGGCGCAATGAATCTTTACCCATGAGCCACATCCTGATCGTTTACGGAACGACCGACGGGCACACGCGCAAGATCGCTCAGGTACTGGCCGAAGACCTCCGCGCCAAACGGTGTAGCGTCGATATCATGGACGCCGCGGATAATGTCCGGCGTGTGAGCCCGGAGGGCTACCACGGCGTGATCGTCGCCGCGTCCGTGCACATTGGGGACTATCAGAAAACGGTCGCGCGCTGGGTGCGCCAGCATGCGGCGGCGCTCAGTGCGGTGCCCAGCGCGTTTCTCTCCGTGTCGCTCGCGATGCTGGAACGGCGGGCCCAGGTTCGCTCGGAGATCATCAGCATTATGGAACGTTTCCTCGAGCGGTGTGGGTGGCGGCCGACGATCACCAAAATGGTCGCGGGTGCCCTGCCGTATACCCGTTATGGCTGGCTGAAGCGAAAAATGATGAAGCGGATCGTCGCCGAGGCCGGCGGTGACGTCGATACGACGCGGGATTATGAGTACACCGACTGGATCGATTTGCGCCACTTCGCCGAGGACTTCGCCGGCCTGGCATCGGAACGGCCGGTCGAGGTCGGGGGGATCGCATGATACGCAGGATTCTCGGTTTCGCCGTTGTCGCAATCGTCGCACTGCTGGTGCTCAAGGTCGCGCTGGGTCTATTGGGCGTGCTCATCGGCCTGGCTGTTTCCATCCTCGTCCTCGCAGCGATGGGTTACGCGTTCTACACGGTCCTCCGTGTTTTCAGTCCGAGTACGGCCGAGCGGATACGGCAGGCGATTCGCGGCACGCCACGTACCACGCGCTAGAAGGCGGGAGGAGGGTGAGCGACATGAGGGACGATGGCACGGAGCAGTCGCTGGAAGGCGGCATGAACGTGCAAATGTGGTTGTCGCATGCCGAGGAAGTGCAACCACAAATCGATCTGCAACGAAGGATCTGGGACGAGCTGCGGCGGGTGCCGGCGCAGGAGATCGAGGGTGTCAGCGTGGAAGTCGACGAGTTCGTGGCCACGCTCACGGGGTGGGTTCCGTCAGATCCCGCGAAGCTCCACGTGCAGGCCGTAGCCGAGCACGTGGAGGGAGTCGTGGCCGTGATCAACGAGCTCGCTGTCGCTGGCTGAACCTCGGCCGTCTAGCGTGATTTTTGGTGGCGCCGTAAGATTGCCGTATGGCGTTCCGCCGCGGCGTCTATATCGTCCCGACGCACCGCTGGTACATCGAGCGGACGGTGTGGTTGATCGCGGGTGTTTTCCTGCTCACGAGCACCACACTCGCCGCACTCGTCAATCCGTACTGGATTCTATTGACCATTGCGACCGCCTGGGCATCGATCGGCGTATCGCTGACGGGCTTCTGCATCGTCGGCAACATCCTCTACCGGCTCGGCTTCACGCCGATGCTCGGACAGCCGGGGCGGGGCAATCTCTACTTCATGCAAACCGATCGCTGGTACCTCGAGCGGCGGATCTATCTCGCGGTCGGCATCAATCTCACGATCGCGTCGGTGTTGTCTCTGGTACACAGCCCCTGGTGGCTGACCTTCACCGGATTCGTAGGCGTCGCGATGGTGTGGTTCGCCGGGACCGGGTACTGCATCATGGCGAATAGTCTGTACTGGTTGGGGGCCGAACCCCGCCTTCGGCCCGAGCACCGGACTGCCGCGCCAACGCCGCTTCCCGGGGTCACGCAGCCTCAGTAAACGAATCTTCACAACCAAATCAGACTAACCACACCGCCTCCGGCGTTCTTGAAGGGAGACCTTCACCGGAGACAAGCATGAAGTCCTTCATCAATGAAGCCGGCTGGGACCGCGCGCTGCGAATCGTGTTCGGCGTCGTACTGCTGTACCTGGGCTGGGGCGGCGTCGTCGGTGGCACCGTCGGCTCGATCCTCAAGATCGTGGGCTTTCTGCCGCTCCTGACGGGCATCGTCGGCTGGTGTGCCCTGTACGCGGTATTGGGCGTTACGACCTGCTCCCGGACGCCGGACGCCGCATGAGCGCCGCCGGCGAACGGTTCGAGGTCGCACTGACTCTGCGCGACGGCTACGCCTTCACCGTCGATTTCGCGGCAGGCGAAGGAGCGTCCCTGGTCGTGGACGAGCTGCCGCCACTTGGCGAGGCGAACGGCCCCAACCCCGCGCGCCTGCTCGCCGCCGCAGTGGGCAGCTGCCTCAGCGCGAGCCTGCTCTACTGTCTCAGAAAATCGCGCATCGAGGTAGGCCACCTGCGCACGACGGTGGAGGGCACCATTGTGCGAAACGATCGCGGGCGGCTCCGAATCGGTGGCCTGCGCGTTCGTCTCGCACCGGAAGCAACGCCGGAGCAGCGCGAACGTATGGGACGCTGCCTGGACCTCTTTCAGGATTTCTGTCTCGTGACGGAAAGCGTCCGGGAAGGAATTGCGGTGGACGTCGAAGTCGAGAGCGCACCGGTCGCAGTGCCGGTGTGAACTCGGTAGAACGTGGCCGGATCCTACGACGCCGTCGGCTTGCCCCGCCGCATCGCGAGCGCGCCGCCGGCAATGAGCGCGAGCACGACGCAGACGACGACGCCGGTCTCGTGCGGGTGCACGTGAGGGATCTGACCAGCGTGAACGAGTAATAGCGCAAACATTGTCCTCGCCTCCTTCAGCAAATCCGCGGTAACTGATCACCAGGCAGCATATCGACGACGCGGGTGCCGCCGATGCCCGTGCTGAGTACGACCATCCCGGGATGCTGGCGTACGCAGCGCCCGATGCGCGTCGCCGCCCGACCGAGCGGATGGCTCCGCAACGCGCTCACGGCCTCGTCCGCCTGCGCTTCGGGGACGAACGCCACCAATAATCCCTCGTTCGCGACGTAGAGCGGGTCGAATCCCAACATCTCGCACGCGGCGGCCACTGGGCCGGGGATCGGCAGGAGGTGCTCCTCGAGCACGATGCCGATTCCCGCCGTGGCCGCGATCTCGTTGAGTGCGCTCGCCACGCCCCCACGCGTCGGATCCCGCAGCGTGTGCACGGCGTCGCCCACCCGTTCGCGCAGCGCCTGAACGAGCGGGGTCAACGCCGCGCTGTCGCTCGTCACTTCGGCCTCGAACGCCAGGCCTTCGCGGGCGGTCATGATGGCGATGCCATGGCGACCGATGGGCCCGCTGACGATGACCGCATCGCCTGGCTGGGCGCGCGCGGGAGTGGGTGCGAAGTTGGCCGGGCGCAGGCCCACGCCCGTCGTATTGATGAAGATTCCATCTGCCTTGCCGCGCTCGACGACCTTCGTGTCGCCGGCCACGAGCAACACGCCGGCCGTGCGCGCGGCCTCTGCCATGGCGTGCACGACCCGATCGAGCACATCGAGCGGCAGTCCTTCTTCCAACACGAACCCCGCCGACAGCCAGTACGGCTGCGCGCCCATCATGGCCAGATCATTCACCGTACCGTGAACCGCCAGCGACCCGATATTGCCGCCCGGAAACTCGAGCGGCTGTACGACGAACGTATCGGTGGAAATGGCCAGCGCTTGTCCCGCGACCTCGACGATCGCGGCGTCGCCGAGGTGGGCCAGGATGTCATTGGCGAGGTGTGGCAGGAATCGCTCGCGGATGAGGGCGGCGCTCATCTTGCCGCCCGAGCCGTGGCCGAGCTGGACCCGCTCCGTCGTTGCGATCGGAATCGGACAGGTGATCGTCATACGGCGCTCCGGAACCGGCCGTAGTGGTAGTAGGCGGCGCACGCGCCTTCGGACGACACCATCGGAGCGCCGAGCGGACGCTCCGGCGTGCACATCGTCCCGAAGGCGGGACAATCGAACGGTTTCAAGACTCCGCGCAGCACGTCGCCGGCACGGCAGATGCTAGGTTCCGCGGTGTGAATCCCGTCGACGGCGAAGCGCCGCTCCGCATCGAACTCGGCGAACTCGGCACGCACGCCGAGGCCGCTCCTGGGAATGGGGCCGATGCCGCGCCAGTTGCGGTCCACCAGCTCGAAGACGTGCGACACCAGGTCCTGCGCCGGCTGGTTGCCGTCACGCCGCACCGAGCGCACGTACTGATTCTCGACCTCATGGCGCCCTTCTTCGAGCTGGCGCACCGCGAGCAACATCCCTTCGAGTATGTCGAGCGGCTCAAATCCCGTCACGACGATGGGAACCTTGTATTTCGCCGCGATGGGCTCGTACTCGGTCCACCCCATGATCGTGCAGACGTGACCGGCCGCGAGAAACCCTTGGACGCGGTTGTCCGGCGACTCGAGCAGCGCCGTCATCGCCGGCGGCACCGTCACGTGCGATACGAGCACGCTGAAGTTTTTGACGCCCAGCTGTTTCGCGCGCCAGACGGCCATGGCGTTCGCGGGGGCGGTGGTTTCGAACCCGACGGCGAAGAACACCACCTCTTTATCGGGGGTCCTGCGGGCGAGCTCGAGGGCGTCGAGCGGCGAGTACACGATGCGCACGGAT
>JBLNGI010000143.1:0-3369 GCA_050264615.1 Gemmatimonadota bacterium | reverse complement strand
CGCAGCGCCTCGGAGTGTTCCAGTCGCCGGTGCAGCGCGGCGACTTCCTCACGCGCGCGCGCGACCTCGTCTTGCAGCAGGCTCAGGCGCCGGGTTTCACCGGCCTCACGGGCCGCAGCCTGGGCGAGCCGGACGCGGGCTTGATCTGCTTCGGCGCGCGCCTCGTCGAGCGCGCCGCGCAGCTGCTCAAGCCGGCACTCGAGCAGCAGGGTCCGGTCCGAGCCGACGCCGGGACGCGGAGCCGTTATGCCTTCTCGCAAGGCAAAAGGACCATGTGTCCACTATAGCAAAACGCGTCAGTTCGCGAAACCCTGCCCGGCGTCCGTTACGGCGTCGCCCCCCCCGCGCAACTCCCGTCGGCGGCGCGCTCGGTGGGATAGGTGATGCCCAGCTGCTCCAGATAGGTCCGGTACTTCGTGGGATCATAGTAGAAGCGGCGCATCGCCGGACGGTAGCGGGCCATCACGTCGCCATTCAGCTCGATCGCCGGGCGATCCTGCGGGCGAATCAGCGGCTGATACTTCACGTCTTTGGTCTGGACGTTGCGATAGTAGTCCCACGCCTGGGACACCAGCTCGGGACGCGTCAGGAAGTCGAGCATCGTCATCGCCATGACCTTGGCGCCGGCGGTCGCGCCCTTGTGGGCGATCGGCGTCGCCATGGAAATCGCATTCGCCCAGTTGTGGCCCGGCAGGCCGGGAATGTTGGACGGAAACCGCAGCGTGACGGTCGGCACGTTCCACGAGACGTCGCCGATGTCGTCGGAGCCGCCGCCGCGCCGCTCTTCAGGCTTGAGCGCGGGCCGCAGGGTGTCGAGCTTCAGCGCCAGGCCCGAATCGGGCACGCCGAGCTCGCGTTGCAACGATTTGGCCAGACGCTGATCCGCGTCGCTCCACTCGGGGAGCCCGACTTGCTTGATATTCTCGTACATCGCCTCGGCGATCACGCGATTGAAATGGCCGGGCCAGGCCGATCCGAGGATGCGCGGCGGCAGGAGTGTCGTGCTCGTCATCGCGGCCGCGGCGCGCGCGATCGTGTCGCCGAGCGCGAAGAGCTCCTGGATGTGCGGATAGTCCAGCTCGCGGAAGTAGTACCATACCGACGCCGTCGGCGGCACGACGTTCGGCTGATCGCCGCCGTCGGGGATGACGTAATGCGAGCGATGCTGGAGTCGCAGATGCTCGCGGCGGTAATTCCAGCCGACATTCATCAGCTCTACGGCGTCGAGCGCGCTGCGGCCGCGCCACGGCGCTCCGGCGGCGTGCGCGCTCCTGCCCTGGAAGCTGAACAGTACCGATACGAGGCCGTTTCCGGCGACGTCGCCCCAGGAGGTCGCGAGGTTGTTGTCCACGTGCGAGAACAGCACCAGGTCCACGTCCTTGAAGAGGCCGTCGCGCACGAAGTACGCTTTGGTGCCTACGAGCTCTTCGGCGACGCCGGGCCAGATCTGAATGGTCCCCGGGAGTCGCGCGCGCTCCATGATTTTTTTCACGGCGAGCGCGGCGGTGATGTTCACCGCCTGCCCCGAGTTGTGGCCCTCGCCGTGCCCCGGAGCGCCCTCGATCATCGGCGCGTGACAGGCGACCCCGGGCTTTTGGGAAGCCTGCGGGATGTCGTCGATGTCGGAGCCGAGGGAGATGACCGGCTTTCCCGTACCCCAGCTTGCGATCCAGGCGGTGGGAATCCCCGCGACGCCTTCACGGACGGTGAAGCCGTTCTTGCGGAGGATGTCGATGAGATAGCGCGACGTCTCAGTCTCCTGGAACCCGAGCTCGGCGAAGCTGAAAAGCTGGTCCACCATCTGCTGCGTGAACTGCGCGCGACTCGCCACATCGCGCATCGCTTCCTGCTTGAACGCGGAGAGTTGCGGCGGGGATGTTGCGGCCTGCACAACGATCAGGAGTGTGTTGAGCGACGGCACGGAGTGCTCCTTTCGTCCTCGGCTTGCCGTGAGCCGGAAAGCTGTATATTCCCGCCACAAACGTCCAGCAGGATGTACTCGATGCTTCGTACCGTCGTCGTTGCCACCGCGGCATTGATCGCCGCCCATCCGCTCGCGGCCCAAGCCGGCAAACCGCTCTGCGCGTCCGACAACGCCGGCCTGACATTACAGCCGGGGTTCTGCGCGCTCATGGTCGCCGAGTCCATCGGTCCGGCGCGCCACCTGGTGGTTCTGGAGAATGGCGATGTGCTCGTCGCCGCGGCGGGACCCCGCGGGGGTTTGCGCCTGCTGCGTGACACGAGCGGCGACGGCAAGGCCGACGTCGTCCGCTCGTTCGGCATCGGTGGCGGGACCGGGATTGCGTTCGCCGGAGAGTATCTCTACTTCGCGACCAACAACACGGTCGTCCGCTGGCACTGGCAAATCGGTCAACTCGAGCCCCCCGCGGGACCGGACACGGTCGTGACCGGTCTGACGATGCAGCGCAGCCACGCCGCCAAGAGCATCACGCTCGGGTCGGACGGGCAGCTGTATGTGAACATCGGCGCCCCGTCGAATTCCTGTCAGGTACAGGACCGCGCGCCGGAGTCTCCCGGCCAGGATCCCTGCCCGTTGCTCGACAGCGCGGGGGGCATCTGGCGCTTCGATCCACGCCGCAGCGGCCAGCGGCAGTCGGAGGGGCAGCGGTATGCGACGGGCCTCCGCAACGCGGTGGCGCTCGCGGTAGATCCGGGCACCGGGTCGTTGTTCGTGGCGCAGCACGGCCGGGATCAGCTCGCGGCCAACTGGCCGAAGCTCTACACGGAGGAGGCGAGCTCGGAGTTGCCCGCCGAAGAAATCTTCCGCTTGGAGGCCGGAGGGGACTACGGCTGGCCGTACTGCTACTACGACTGGCGCCGGCGTCAGAAAGTCCTGCAGCCTGAATACGGCGGAGACGGCCGGACGGTTGGCGCCCGCTGCGAGTCGGTACCCAAACCGGTCGTGGCGTTTCCAGGACACTGGGCGCCGGACGGAATGACGTTTTACAACAGCCGCAGCTATCCTCTGAAGTACCGTGGCGGGCTGTTCATCGCCTTTCACGGCTCCTGGAACCGCACACCGGGGCCCCAGCAGGGCTATAAGGTGATGTTCGTACCGATGGCGCGGGGGGTCGCTACGGGGCCGGCGGAAGTGTTTGCCGATGGGTTTGCCGGTGCCGTGGTCACACCGGCCGGCGCGCGCTCGCGGCCAACGGGGTTAGCGGTGGGGCCAGACGGCTCGCTGTATGTGACGTCCGATCAGGGCGCGGGAGCGGTGTTCCGAATCGTCAGCCAGCCCTAGCGCCCAAGCCGCGCACGGGTGACGGAGTCGGCGGTCGCGAGCGCGCGGTCGGAGTCCCACTTGTAGTACAGCGTGAGACAGGACGACAGATTGAAATCCCGCTTGGC
>JBLNGI010000142.1:0-4290 GCA_050264615.1 Gemmatimonadota bacterium | reverse complement strand
GGTACCTCGGTCTCTGGCTCGATAATCTTCGCCATCATGATCGTCCCAGGCGCCGTCATGATCACCGCCGTCAGCAGATGGCGCGCCTCGATCCCAAACGCAATGTAGGCGGCCATGATCGAGCCGGAGACGTGGGCCATCCCCGCAGTCATCACCGTCATCAGCTCCGAGCGGGTCATGCGCGGCAGAAACGGCCGGATCGTGAGTGGGGCCTCGGTCTGGCCCATGAAGATCGACGCCGCCACGTTGAGGCTCTCGGCCCCGCTCGCGCCCATGATCTTGTTCATCGCGATCGCCAGCACCTTCACGACGGCCTGCATGACGCCGAGGTAATACAGAATGGCAAAGAGCGCCGAGACGAAAATGATCGCCGGCATGATCTGAAACGCGAACACCACACCGATGCTCGAGTGCTGCTTGCCGATCTCGCCGAACACGAACTCGGAGCCGGCGTACGAGAAATTCAGAATCGTCGTGACGATTTTGCCAAGCCCCTTGAAGATTTCCTGCCCGACTGGAACGCGCAGCACGAAGATCGCGAACACCAACTGGAGCCCGACGCCCCAGGCAACGACCCGCCAGCTGATCGCCCGCCGATTCCGGGACAACCCGATCGCAATCCCGAGAATCACGATGAGCCCGAAGATTCCCGTCAGTCGGGATCCAAAGGAACGGGCGACGGGGGGGGGCTGCTGCGTGGCGGTGGTCGGGGTCTGTTCAGTCGGTGGAGCGGGTGGGGCCGGTTGTGCTTTCGCGGTGTCTTGCGCCGGCGTCTGCACGACCGCGCCGCTCACAGTGTTGAACACGAAGCGCGGCAACGTGAACACGATCAACGCACACACAAACGTGATCGCAAACGACAGCACCACCCGGCGCCAGGACATCAGCGGATTCCTCCTTCGAGCTCGCTCTGCACGCGGGACACCAGGGCCACCTTTTCGAATTCCGGAAGAAACGCGCTTTCGCAGGTGTTCAAGACCACACGCGCCAAGTCCTCGGAGGACAGCCCAAGCGCCGCGTGGGCCTGGAAATACTCGTCAGTCAGGGTGATGCCGTCGGTCAGCGGGCCGTCGGTATTGAGGGTGACGACAACGCCCTGCTGGAGATAGCGCTTGAACGGATGTTCCGCCATCGACGACACGACGTGTGTGTGCACATTGCTCGTGAGGCACATCTCCAGCGGAATCTTTCGGGCGATCACTTCTTCGAGCAGCGCGGGGTCTTCTCCCAATCGCGTGCCGTGCCCGATGCGCTGCGCCCCGACCTCGTGCAGCGCCTGATGGATCGAGTGCGGCCCGTCGCCTTCACCCGCATGGCAGGTGCAGGCCATCCCGTGCGCCGCCGCGTATTCGAATGCCGCGCGATGGTCGCGCGCCGGATGGCCGCGCTCCGCACCCGCGAGGTCGAACGCGGTGACCCCCGCCGCCTGGTACTCCGCCGCCACCTGCGCCAGCTCGAGCGATTCACTCGGCGGCTTGGTCCGCATCGCGCACACGATGAGCCCGACCTTGGTGCCGGTTTCGGCCGACGCGCGCCGGATGCCGGCGAGCGGTGCCTCGATCGCCTGTGCCAGCGTGAGCGCGGGCCGGTGCAGCAGCGGCGAGTACCGCACCTCGACGTAGCGCACGTTTTCCGCCGCCTTGTCGATGACGAACTCGTACGCCACACGCTCCAGCGCCGCGGCGCTCTGCAAGACGGAGAGCGTGATCGAGTACTTCTCGAGGTATTCCTCGAGGTTCCTGGCATCCCGGACGAGCATCGCCTTGGCGAGCTCGTCGGGCGTGTCGGCGGGTAAAGTGATTCGTTGCTGGCGCGCGAGCTCGAGCATGGTGGCGGGCCGCAGCGCGCCGTCGAGATGCACGTGCAGCTCCGCCTTGGGCCAGCGCCGCAGCGCGTCCTTGCTGAGCCGCGGCTTGCCCTCACGCTTCGCCGATACGACGACGCGGAATACCGCGCCGGCTTCGCCGACCGCATCGCCGGCGTCGATCGGCCGCCCCGCGGCATCGGTCACATAGGCAGCGCTGCCCAGCAGCCTGGCGAGCCCGTCGTCCGCCTGCGCCACCGCGTCGCGCACGCGCGCGCCGCGGGGTACGTCGACTGCTTTGTCATTGACGAAAACGCGCATCAGCGACCGGCTGAGTGGAACCGCGGCGCGGCCGGCGCTTCCACCGGCGGACGCAGCACCGCGAGGTAGCGGGTCAGGGCGTCGACATCGACGACATCGAGATCCTCCCGTGGGGCCGAGACCAGCATCCGGAAACCCGAGCCGCCCGTCGCCATGAAGTCGCTGACGACCAGCGTGTAGGTGCGGTCTTTCTCGAGATTCTGACGATTGTCGAAACGCACGCGCTCGATCCGCTTCCCCGCCGGCTTGCGCGCGTCGTACCAGACCTCGACGCCGGCGATATGGCAATCGGGCACGCGATCCGGGTTGCCCGATACACACTGCTCGAGCGCTTCCTGCAAGACCGAGCCTTTTACCGTGAGCCGCTGAAGCCGGTTCTGGAACGGCTGCACCTCATAGACCATGCCCCAGGTCACCGGGCCGGACGGAAGATCGGCGCGGATGCCGCCGTTGTTCATGATGGCGGCGTCGGCGCGGCCCGCGCTGCGCTGCGCCTCGGCGATGAGGCGGCCGAGGCCGTACTCCTGGCCCTCGCGCTTCAACGGAACCTTGAGTCGGCCCACCGTTCGCTCGGTGATGTTCCGAACCGCCTGCTGCTGGCGGCCGAGCGCTTCGGTGAGCGCGACGTCGGCCCGGACTTGATCCACGAACGGCGTCACGAGATCGATGCGCACTTCGCGCCGGCCGCCCGTGCGCACAAAGTCCACGACGCCGATCGACCGGGCGCTCGATTGCGCTTCCACGATCGGAATCCCGTTCACGACCGTGTTGACGCGCTGATGGCTGTGCCCGGCCACGATCAGGTCGACAGAGCCGGAATCGAGCTGCCGCGCCACGTCGAGAATCTCGCCGTGACAGGCGCTTCCCATGCCGGAGTCGCACGTCGCGCCCGCGTGTGCGACGACGATCACGAAATCGGCCTGCGCCCGCGCCTCCGGGAGATACCGTTTGATCGCCGCGGCCCCGTTGCCGAACGCGAGGCCCTGCACATTGCGCGGCGCCGTCGCCGTGGGCGTCTCCGTGGTGGTCAAGCCGATCACCGCGATCCGCGTGCCGTACTTGGTGATCAACGTCCAGGGCGTGGCCCAGTCCGGCCGGGCGCTTCCGTCCCGCGTGGTGATATTGGCCGAGACGAACGGATACTTCGCTTCGCGCATGCGCTGCTGCAGGGTGTCGATCGACCAGTCGAACTCGTGATTGCCGATGGCCGCGGCGTCGATCCCGAGCGCGTTCAGCGCGGCGACCGTGGTGCGACCGAACGTGACATTGGATAGCGCCGTACCCTGCATCTCGTCGCCGGCATCGAGGCGGACGCTGGTGCAGCCGCACACGCGCGCGAGGCTGTCGAGCCAGGGCTTCAGGGCGGGCACACCGCCGACCTGCCGCCCGCCGGACCAATCCCAGACGCGCGGCTCGAGCTGCCCGTGGAAATCGGTGATCGTCAGGACCCGCAGCAACGTGCTGTCGCGCGTCCGGACCACGACGGCGGGAGGCGCGACGGCGGCGAACGCCGCGCGCGCGGCCGCGCGTGCCGAGTCGGGGATGATGGCCCAGCTCGGCCGCAGATAGGTCGAGGCCTGCAGCGTGCCGGCGCGGCGGATCTCGTTCACCAGCAGATCACGCACGTCCTCGCCCTTGTCGTACACGACCGGCGCCCGCGACAACATCGTGTACCCACCACTGCCGGCCTGCCGATAGCTGTTCACGGCCATCGTGAAGCTGTCGCCGGGCTGGACGATCTTGCCTTCGTACGCGAGACCCCGAATGCGCTGCCCCGCCGGTCGCGAGAGGTCGATGTTGTACACGACCCCGCTCACGACGTCGAAGCTGTACCCGGGGACACTGTCGTTGACGACCGGCTGGCCGGGAGCGTACGAGCGGTAATAGCGCGCGGAGTGCTCGAGGAACTCGCGCAGCTGCTGGCCCGAAATCTTCACGGCGCGCAGCGTGTTCTCGTACGGGTAGATCCCGGACACCTCGCGCTGGTGGATTTCACCTTCCGGCAGGCTGACCTGCACGTCGAACGCCGCCGCCGCCGAGAGCTGCGCGCCGCTTTGGCGGCGCTGCACTTCGTTGATGAAATCGAGCAGCGGCGTGTCCTGTGCGCGCGAGAGGCGCCCATCGAACCCCGGCCCTGCCCTGCCGATCGGCGTCCCCAACCAGAG
>JBLNGI010000141.1:0-2769 GCA_050264615.1 Gemmatimonadota bacterium | reverse complement strand
CGATGAGCGTGATGCTGCCCAGGGTATGTCCGGGGACATGCTCCGCGCGCACCGTGGCGTGTCCGAACGCGATCGTGTCGCCGTGGCGCAGCGGTTGATAGGCGAGCTTGCCGGGCCTCGAGTCGTATGGAGAAACGGCGTCGTCGGGATGCAGGAAATAGGGGACTTTCCAGCGAGCGGCGGCCGCGCGCGCACCGCTCACGTAGTCGGCGTGCACATGCGTGTCTACGACCGCGGCCGGCCTCGCGCCGAGCTCGACGAGCAGGTCGTCATAGCGTTCCAGGTGCCGGCCGGGATCGACAATCACCGCATCGCCATCACTCACCAGGACGTAGCTGAGCGCCCCCTTCCCGACGCGGTCGAGCTGCACCACGTGCGACAGCGATGGAGTAGGGGACAGCGACCGAGCGACGTAGACGGTCTCCCACGCCGCCATCCCGCCAATGACGGAATACGCTTCGTAACCGCGCTCGCGCAAGAACGCCGTCGCCTTCTTGCTGGAGTTCCCGTGATTGCACACCACGGCGATCGGCCGCGACGCATCGAGCCGCAGCGCGTTGACGTCCGACATGGCGAAGAGCCTGGAATTCGGCTGGGCATGAAACTCGAGCTCGGCCCCGAGCACGATGTGGCCGCGTTCGACTTTCTCCGGCGCGCGCACGTCGAGCACCTGAAGCGCTTCCCCGCGGTCGAGACGCTCGGCCAGCTCCTGCGGGGGGATCTGCGGCAGCGTGCTGTGGGACATAGGCAGTTAGTGTCGTCGCGACCGGTCTAAAACGCAACGGCCCCCGTTGCTGGGGGCCGGGCATCGTCGATTGCGACGACCTTACTTGATGGGCATCGCCGCTCCGAACATGATGCCGAACACGTTCGTGGGGGGCAGACCCAAGTCCGTGTTCTCCCCGAACCATGTGTAGTTCGCCTCAACGCGGCCGCTCAGCCCCAACACCAGCGGGAAGCGATAACCCCACCCCAGATTCACGCCGGTACGTGTCGCGGCATCGACACCAGAGGTCTTGATGTAGTGGAGGTTGCCACCCAACGCGCCGTACCAGCCGGCATGCACAGCATAATCAAGTCGAACGGACAGATTTCCTGAGAAATCGGTCTGGCCGCTCGTTTGCAGGCGGTGAATGTCGAGGCCCGGCTCGATGGCCACTTTGTCGCCGACTGGAATGATCGCGAACACCGTCGGGGGAAGGGCCACAGCACGAAACAGCGGGGAGAGACTGCCCAATGCGTTTCCCAATCCTCCCCCGTATCCGGGGAATGACAGGGACGTCACGGAGCCTGCACCAATGAGGTGAGCGTCCACGTACCCGCCGGCAAGGCCGATCTGCGGCCGCCAGGCACGATTGGCGGCCGCGGGTGCGGGGCGCCTCGCGGTGGATCCGCGGCCGGTCACCGTCGATACGCCAAACAGGAACGAGTACACATCGGCAGGCGCGGCGTTATCGGCTTTGCCGAAGAACGTCGTCCGGCCCTCAAGGCGGGCGCTGAGCGCGCGAGTCAGGCGAAAACGATAACCGAGCGCGCCCTGGACGCCTAGCTGCGTTTCGTTTGCGAGCCCGTTGTTATAGGCGAGTGCGCCGCCAGCCGCGACGTAGACCTTGTTGGTCAACGCATAGTCGCCACGCAGGCCCACGCCGATGAACGTGACGGTCAACCCTGAAGAGAACTGCGAGGCCGCGATGTCCGTCTCGACCGCAAACTTGTCGCTCCATGGGAAAATCGCGTACAGGCCGGCCGTGGAGGGGAGCGCATTCCCGAGATTGAGACCAGGGAGACTGATCACGTCAGTTGGATCGCCACCCGAGCCCGCTTGCACCAGCCGCGTAAAGCCACCCTGAATCCCGAACTCGGTCTGCCAGGACTTTTGCGCTTGTGCAATCGTCGCGAGCGTCGCGACCAATGCGAGCAGGACGAACCTTGTACGCACGGTAATCCTCCAAGAGTGAGACGCCTGAAAAAGGCGCCCCAATATTGAAGAAAGGCCTCAAAATGCAATGCCGTTGGAGGCCTCCCGTTTTGCGGACCCGCGTCTATATTCCCCGGCATTGTGAAACAGTTCACAAGCGACACCGACAGCGACACTATTCCCACCCCCCAGTACTCAGTCCGGAGGATTCCAGCAATGCGCTTCGCTTTGCTCACGACCGTCGTCGCCATCGGCGCGCTCGCCTGTGGCAAGGGCGACCAGAATCAGGCCCAACAGAGCGCGCCGCCGCCGGCGCCTGCGGCGGGCGATGCAGCGTCCGGTCCCGTCGTCGAAGTGAAGATGACCGGCAACGGCAGCACGCGCGCGGCCTACGAGCCGAGCTCGCTCACGATTGCGCCGGGCACCACGGTCCGGTTCATCAACGTGTCGGGCGGTCCGCACAACATCGCGTTCTGGGGGGATTCAGTTCCTTCCGGCGCCGCCGCCGTGCTGAATGCCAACATGAAGAACACCGTCGACAATCTCGCCGGTCCGTTCCTGACGACTGCCAACGAGGCCTATGACGTGTCCTTCGCGAACGCGCCGAAAGGCACGTACAAGGGCTTTTGCACCCCGCACCAAACGCTGGGAATGAAGATCGCCATCACCGTCGAGTAACGGTGCTCGAGCGAGTACGTGTGAACGGCCCCGGCGAGCGCCGGGGCCGCTTTTTTTGAGGCGGTCGAGTGTTTATGCCGGGCATCTGGTGCTGTACGTTCTCTGGATTAGCTGCTACACCGTGAACCCCTGGTTTACGAGGGAGATGCGATGGCCGCACGGTGGTTGGTGGT
>JBLNGI010000140.1:0-6970 GCA_050264615.1 Gemmatimonadota bacterium | reverse complement strand
TCCCCCGACATCTGCGGCTACGTGAAGGCCGACGTCGCCGTGCAGCTGCGCGGCGGCGCGCACCCCATGGGGAGGATTCCCAAGCCGGCGCTCGCCGTCGCGACCAACGCGTGCAACACCTACGTGAAATGGGGCGAGATCTGGGAGCGGATGTACGGCATCCCCGTGTTCACGCTCGACATCCCCGGCTCGCGGGCTGCCGGCCTCTCGCCCGCGCCGGGGTCCGACGACTTCGAGCTGGATCGCCGGTATGTGGAGGAGCAGCTGCGGGAGCTGATCACGCTATGCGAGCGCGTGTCGGGCAAGCGCTTCGACATCGACCGCCTGCGCGAGCACATGGGCCACGCGAACACGTTGAGCGCCGGATGGCAGGAGGCGCTGCAGCTCAATCGCAGCCGGCCCGCCGTCTTCAACGCGCTCTCCGACGGCACCGTTTTCCTCGGCGTCGCCAACGGATTCCGCGGGACCGCGGAAGGCGCGGCGTATTTCACGGAGCTGGTCGAGGAACTGCGCCACAAGGCCGACCATGGCATCGGCACGCCCATCGAGGAGAAATGGCGGCTGATCTTCGTCGGCGTACCCTGCTACCCCATCTTCCGCCGCTTTTCCGAGCTGTTCAGCGACTGGGGCGGCGTGTTCGTGCACTCGACGTACCTGCGGTTTGCTTCGGGCGGTGCGCACCTGGGGTTCGAGTATGACCTCGCGCGGCCCATCGAGAGTCTCGCGGAGGGCGTGCTGCTCGGCGTGCGGGACGCGATGGACAGCATGTTCTTCCAGACGCCGCTGCTCGTCGAGATGATCGACGGCCACGCCGCCGACGGCGTGGTGTTCCATCCCATCAAGAGCTGCCGCACGGTCTCCACCGGCCTCGCCGACACGCGTCGAGCCCTCATGGCGGTGCGCGACGTCCCGAGCCTGTTCATCGAGTCGGACCTCATGGACCGGCGGGTCGTGTCCGAGGCGCAGATGAAGAACCGCATCGACGCATTCTTCGAAGGGCTCGACGCGCGGCGGCATCAGGCTGCCGCGGCGACGGCGTAAGGAGGGCGGATGGCGTACGCAGCGGGAGTGGATGTCGGCTCCACACAGACAAAGGCCGTGATTCTGGACCAGTCGCGGCGGATCATCGGACGCGCGCTCACCGATACCGGCGCCAACGTCATGCGCGCGGCGGAGCACGCGTTTCACATGGCCCTCGAGGACAGCGGCATCCCGGAAGAAGAGGTCGAATTCATCGTCGGGACCGGGTACGGCCGCTACAAAGTGACGTTCGGCAACACGCAGGTCACCGAGATCAGCTGTCACGCCCGCGGCGCCGTGCACCTCTTCCCGCTGACCCGCACCGTGCTCGACATGGGCGGGCAGGACACGAAGGCCATCCGCGTCTCGCCCGTGGGTGAGATCGTCGACTTCTGCATGAACGACAAGTGCGCGGCCGGCACCGGACGCTTCCTCGGCGCCGCGGCGGCCGCCCTCGATCTGCCTCTCGCCGAGCTTGGCCCGACCGCGCTACGCGGCGAGCGGCCCGTCAAAATCAGCACGACCTGCACGGTGTTTGCCGAGTCCGAAGTCCTGTCGTGGCTCGGCAAAGGAAAGAAGATCGAGGACATCCTGCTCGGCGTGCACGAGTCGATCGCGGCCCGTTCCATCGGATTGCTGCGCCGGGTGGGCATTGAGCCGGAAGTCACCTTCACGGGCGGCGTGACCCGCAACGCCGCGATGGTGAACACGCTGAATCGCCGGCTCGAGTTGCAAGTGAACGTGGGAGAAGAGGCCCACTACATGGGGGCGATCGGCGCGGCGCTGTTCGCGCTCGACCGCATTCTGGCGGCCCGAGGGGCCGGTGCCGGCGCGGGGTCCTCATGAGTCTCACCGCCGGTGTGGATATCGGCTCGACGTATACCAAGGCCGTCGTGGCCGGTGCCGATGGGGAGATGCTGGGTCGGGCGATGGAGCCGACCGGATTCAAGCTCGCGCAGGCAGCCGAGCGCGCACTGGGCCGCGCCCTCGAGGCGGCGGGCGCGTCGCGCACCGACGTCGCGTATCTGGTTACCACCGGGTTCGGCCGACACCAGGCCGCCATGGGTGACGTGGCGGTGACGGACTTGACCGCCGCCGCCCGCGGCGCGTGCCACCTCTTTCCCGGCACTCGCACGATCCTCGATGTGGGCGGTCAAACGATGAAAGCAAGCCGCATCGGCCCGGACGCCAAAGTCCAGAGCTTCCGTCTCAACGACAAGTGCGCGGCCGGCACGGGGGCCTTTCTCGAAAAGACCGCGCGCTACATGGGCTATACGACTGAGGAAATCGGGCCGCTGGTCGCGACGTCCAAGACGCCCGTCACGATCTCCGGCGTGTGCGCCGTGTTCGCTGAGTCCGAGGTCATCAACCAGCTGTCGGAGGGCGCGCCGCCTGCCGATATCATGCACGGCGCGATCGTATCCCTGGTGGACCGCTCGATTCAGCTGATGAAGCGCGTTCGGATGGAGCCGCCGTTCACGCTGATCGGCGGCATCCTCCGCTTCTCCCGCATGATCGACGTCGTGCAGGCCGCGCTCGGCAAGGACACGAAAGTCCAGGTCCCTGCCGGCGATCTCGTGCAGTTCACCGCCGCGTTCGGCGCCGCATTGCTCGGCCGGCGGCGACTGCAGCGCCTGGAGCTGGAGACCGATGCAGCCCGGGCGTGATCCGCTGGCCGGGTGGGAGCGCCGGTTCGTCGTCGATCGCGAACGGGCGCGTGAGCTGAGCGAGCTGTACGCCGCCGCCGGCTTTGAGGTGCGCGTCGTGACGACGATCCCCGAGGATTTTGCTGAATCGTGCGCCCCGTGCCCGTTGGTGCATCAGGGCCTGCTCCGCATCGTGTATACGCGGCACAAAGGAGAGACATCATGAAGGCCGCCGTTTTCACCGCGGCGCATCGGCCGCTCGACGTGATCGACGTGCCCATGCCGGTGCCCGGCGCGGGCCAGGCGCTCATCAAGGTTGCAGGGTGCGGCCTGTGCCACACCGACCTGCACTACGTGGACCATGGAGTGGAGACGTTCAAGAAGCCGCCACTCATTCTGGGTCACGAGATCGCGGGAAGCGTGACAGCGCTCGGACCGAGCGCCAACGGGAAGTCCCGCACCGCGGTGGGGGACCGCGTCCTCGTGCCGTCCGTGCTCTCGTGCGGGCATTGCAGCTTCTGCCGTCAAGGTCGGGAAAACCTGTGCGCCAACCTCACGATGCTCGGCAACAACATCGACGGCGGGTACGCGGAGTACGTCGTGGTTCCCGTGGCGGAGCTGGTCCCGGTGCCCGACGAGCTACCACTCGAGCAGGCGTGTGTCATAGCCGACGCGCTCTCGACGCCCTATCATGCCGTCAAGAATCGGGGAAAGGTGCGCGTCGGCGATACCGTCGCCGTGGTGGGCTGCGGCGGCGTCGGATTGAACCTCGTGCAATGCGCGGTGGTGTCGGGGGCGCGCGTTATCGCCCTCGACCTCAACGACCAGCGGCTGGCCACCGCGCGCGTGCTCGGCGCCGCGGAGACGATCAACCCCGGCGCGGTCGACCGCGTCGATAAGGCGGTGCGTTCGCTGACCAACGGCGGGGTGGATGTCGCGTTCGAGGCGATCGGCAACCCGAAAACGATCGAGCTCGCGTTCGGCCTGCTGCGACGCGGCGGCCGGCTGTGTGTGGTGGGCTACTCGGCCGAGCCGGTGACGCTCTCGGCGGCACGGCTGATGTACTACGAGCTGGAAGTCGCAGGAAGTCTTGGCTGCGGCGCCGGGGAGTACCCGGAGATCATGGCGCTCGTGCGCGCCGGGACCCTGCGCCTCGACCCGATCGTGAGCGGCACCCTGCCGCTCACGGACATCAATGAAGGGCTCGACCGCTTGCGCCGCGGCCAGGGCATCCGATGGGTGGTGACACCATGACGAGAACCGATTCATTCGACATGCGCGTGCTCCAACGCGGAGCACGGCTCCGCCGCAGCCCTTTCTTCGGAGCCACGCAGCGCTGGGGTGCCCGGGCATACACAGCGTACAACCACATGCTCTTCCCGGTGTGCTTCGACGACCTCGAGGCCGAATACTGGCACCTCATCAAGCATGTGACGGTCTGGGACGTCGCGGTGGAGCGACAGGTTGAGATCACGGGCCGGGACGCATTCGCGTTCGTGAACCGGCTCACGCCGCGGGACCTGACGCGCTGCACCGTGGGCCAGGGGAAATACGTGGTGATCACCGCCGGTGACGGGGGCATCATCAACGATCCGGTGCTGCTGCGCCTCGGCGAGAATCACTTCTGGCTTGCCCTCGCCGACTCGGACGTGCTCCTGTGGGCGCGGGGTGTCGCGCTGGACGCGGGGCTCGACGTCCGCATCGAGGAGCCCGACGTCGCGCCGCTCCAAATTCAGGGGCCCCAGGCAAAGCCCGTCGTGCAGGCGCTGTTCGGCGAACGCGTGGCGGGGCTGCGCTATTACTACTTCGTCGAGACCGCCCTCGATGGCATTCCCGTCGTCGTCACACGAACCGGATGGACCGGCGAAGTCGGCTTCGAGATCTACCTGCGCGACGGCAGCCGAGGCGGGGAGTTGTGGGATCGCATCATGGAGGCGGGAAAGCCCTTCAAGATTCGTCCGACGGGGCCGTCCGACATCCGGCGCATCGAAGCGGGCATACTCAACTGGGGTGCCGACATCACGCTGGATAACAACCCCTACGAGGTGGGGCTCGAGCGCCTAGTGGACGAGGACAAGAGCGCGGACTACATCGGCCGACGGGCGTTGCAGCAGATCAAGGCGGTCGGCGTGCAGCGCAAGCTGGTGGGCATCGAAATCGGCGGGGGTCCGCTCGATCTCAACCCGACCAAGTGGCCGGTGAACGCCGATGGCGAGGTCGTGGGGCACGTGACGTCGGCGGTTTACTCCCCGCGTCTGCGCAAGAACATCGGCTACGCTTTCGTGCCGACGGCGCAGTCGGCGCTCGGTACGAAGCTCGCCGTGGCGCTGCCGGGCAATGGTGAGCGGCCTGCACAGGTTGTGGCACGGCCGTTCGTTGATCCGGAAAAGGCGATTCCCCGGGGGTGAACGTCAGTAGATATCCCGATTCCACTCCCTGATCAGCCGCTCGTAATCGTCGGGTGTGTTGACTTGGTCGACGATGGCCGGATCGTCCACCGGGACGTTCACGACCTTCGCTTCGTGCCTGTGCAGCACCGCCCTGGCGCCCTCTCTGGCAGCGTCCGGGCTCTCCAGCAACTCGTCGAATAGCGCGGCGCCCCAGATGACGGGGTGGCCGCGACGCTCAGCCAGGGTCGGCACCACGATCGAGCCTTTGGTGCGACTGTGCGCCTCGAGGATTCGCTCGACGGTCGCGACCCGGACATGCGGCAGATCGACCGGCCAGACCAGCGCGGCGGTGGGTTGGAGCGGCTGAAGCGCGCGGAGCGCCCCGCGCAACGAGGCAATTGGGCCCGTTTCCGGTTCTGGATTCTCCACAATCATGCAATCGTGACCCGCCAAAACGGGCTGAATGCGCGGGGCGTCCGGGCCCAAGACCACGACGCGCGTTTTCACTTCCAGCGCTTCGAGCGCCTCGAGGATGCGCACGACAAAGGGGTAGCCGCGGAAGTCCAAGAGGGCCTTGGGTGAACCCATCCGAGCCGACCGGCCGGCCGCCAGGACCACACCCGCTAAACTCATAAGGGCTAAGACATTAAGCGCCGATACGTCCTTAGGGCTAGTGGTGGTTGCATGCCGTATAGAAACTGGAATATTAGGCGCGCCCATGGCTGCCCGAAAAATCCGCCAACTCGGTGACCCGATCTTGCGGGTCCGCTGCACGCCCGTCGAAGATCCTAAGTCGCCGGCGGTGCGGCTGCTTTCGGACGATTTGCGGGACACGCTTCGGACGGCGCGCAAGAAGTACAACATGGGCCGCGCGCTCGCCGCGCCTCAGATCGGCGCCCCGGTTCGCGTAGTCCTGGTCGAGATTGCGAAGTTCCGCGCCACGATGATCAATCCGGAAATCACCGACGTGGGGGCGGATGACTTCCACGTCTGGGACGACTGCTTCTCGTTTCCGAATCTGCTCGTGCGCGTTAATCGCGCCTACCGCGCGACGCTCCGCTACACCGATCTCAAGGGAAAGGTGAACACGATGGACCTGGAGGGTCCGATGGCGGAGCTGCTTCAGCATGAGCTCGACCACCTCGACGGCATTCTCGCGTTGGACCAGCCCAGCGGCCTGGATCCCTTCGCGTTTCGCGCGGAATGGGAGAAGCACCACAAGCCGGAAGAGCGTTACGGACCGCCACGACCGCGGGAAGTCTAGACGTCGAGACGCGCAGAGGTGTAGACGTCTAGTTACATTCAAATCATCGCAGGGGTGCCCGCCGAGTGGCGGGCTGAGATCACACCCTTAGAACCTGATCCGGTTCGTACCGGCGAAGGGAGCTTCGGATGACCTGCCGCACTCAGATGTTCTTCGCCCGCCAGGGCGCCATCACTCCACAGATGCAGCGCGTCGCCGAGCGGGAGTCGCTGGCGCCGGAAACGATCCGTGAGGAAGTCGCGACCGGCCGGCTGATCATTCCGGCGAATGTGAATCACCTCGCCAAGCGGCTCGATCCGATGGCGATCGGCAAAGTCGCGAGCGTCAAGATCAACGCCAACATCGGCAACTCGGCCGTCGAGTCGGATATCGAGGGCGAGCTCGAGAAGCTGCACCACGCGGTGCACTACGGCGCCGACACGGTCATGGATCTGTCGACCGGCGGAAACATCGACGCCATTCGCCAAGCGATCATCGATGCCTCGCCGGTCCCGATCGGGACAGTGCCGATCTATCAGGCGATCGAAATCGCCGGCGACGTCACCAAGCTCACGGCCGACGATCTGCTCGACAACATCGAGCACCAGGCGCAGCAGGGTGTCGACTACGTGACGGTGCACGCCGGCATCCTGCGCGAACATGTCGGGCTC
>JBLNGI010000139.1:0-19752 GCA_050264615.1 Gemmatimonadota bacterium | reverse complement strand
ACGGTGAAGTTGACCACCGTCACCTGGCCGGCGCGCACCAGCACACTGTCACGGCGCATGGTATCGAATCCGATCGCCCGCATCGTGACCACGTGCCAGCCGCTGCGGACTTCCCGAATGCGATAGAAACCGGCGCTGTCGGTCTGCGCGAGCCAACGGCCATCCAGACCGACTTCGGCGCCGAGTACGGCCAGCCCTCCATCGCGCTGGCGCACGTGGCCCGTGATGGCACCATTGGTCTGCGCCACTGCCGGCGCGGCCGAGACCAGCACCAGGAGACACACCGCCGCAAGCACGATTCTCATGGCAGTTGAAAGAGCCACAGGTCGGCGTTGGGAGCGCCGCTCCAGCCGCTCACGAGGAGACGATTTCCGTCGGGGGAGAACGCGGGGCGGCGGAACACCGACGCCGGATCGCCGATTTGTGCCGGTACCCCGGCCACGACCAGGAACAACGCGCCGCCGCGATCCGACGACGTAGCGCTCCCCACGGCGCCGCCGACCACGGCGGCGAGCTTCCCGCTGGTCACCGCAATGTCCCGCACGACGCCGGCGGCGCCGAAATCGAACAACGTGTCCGTTTGGGACCCCGCGCGCCGAAAGACGCGCGTGTTCCCGTTCCGTGTGAAGTAGACGATGATGATGCCGCCCGCGTTCACGGCGAGCGATGAGGCGCTGTCGCCGTCGGGCATCCGCGTGTACCCTGGCGTCGCGGCCGCGACGTCGGCGAACACGATTCCCACACCCACGCGCACGGTATCGGCGGCGCAGCCGCCACACGGGCGCGGATACGTTACGTGCTCGCCGATGAATGCCAGCCGGCCCGGTCCGAGCCAGGCGAGGTGTGAGATTGCGTCGTACGTCTCGCCCCACGGCGTCGTGAACGGGATCTGCTGCACCACGCGCGCGGCGTTGGGATCCGCGAGCGGCGCGATCACGAGCGCCTGACGATCGGGACCGAGCCCGGGCAGGAATCGCTCGGTGCCGGCACGCACGTACGCGATGCTGTCGCCGAGCATCGCCGCTTCGTCGAACACGTTGATGGTATCGTCGGCCGCGCTCGTGCTGCACGCATAGCGCGAAATCGTGCCGCCGCCATCAGGCATGAAGGCGAGGCAGCGGTCGTGGTCGGCGCGGTCGCGGCGTTCCGCCGTGAACACGAACCCGCTTCCATCGGGGAGCCACGCCGGGATGAGATCCTGGCCGGGACTGTAGGTGAGCTGCGCCATCGACCCCGGGATCAGCGGACCACCGGTACCACCCTCTTCAGGACGAAACGGCGCGGTGTGCTCGCACGCCGCGAGCGCGCCCAGTGTGACGGTCAGACGGATGCAGGAAGTCCTGAGCATTCGCCGGAGAATCTACGTGTTGCCCGGCGCAAGGCACTGACATGTGGCGCGCGTGTACATTTCCTACATGATCGCTCTTTCCATCCTGCTCGCGACGTTGCAACAGCCAACGTTGCCACCGTTGCCCCTCGCCCGTACCGACACCTCGCCATTCCGCCGGCTCGAGCTGCCTACGCCAACCTTGATCCGCGAAGGCTCCGGCCGTCCCGGTCCCCAGTACTGGCAGCAGCGCGCCGATTACACGATCGCGGTCTCACTCGACACGGTGACGCACACGATCGCGGGCCGCGAAACGATCCGATACACGAACAACTCTCCCGACACGCTGCGCTACCTGTGGCTGCAGCTCGACCAGAATCTGTTCCGCGAGGACAGCCGGGGTTCGGCACTGACGCCGCCGGATGCTCGCTTTGCCGCCCGGGGATTCCAGGGAGGGTTCGAGATCGGGTTCGTGCGGGCCGTCCGCCCGGCCGCCCGTCCGGCCACCGGTCGTACGGACCTCAAGACGATCGAGAACGGCACACTCATGCGCGTCGAGCTGGACCGCCCGCTCGCGCCGCGCGGCGGCGTGGTCTCGCTCGAGATCGGTTTCTCTTTCCAGGTTCCCGAGCACGGCGCCGACCGCATGGGGCGCGAGCAGTTTCCGGAAGGCTGGTTATACGAGATCGCGCAGTGGTATCCGCGCCTCTCCGTCTACGACGACGTGCGCGGCTGGAATACCGAGCAGTACCTGGGCCAGGGGGAGTTCTATCTCGAGTACGGCAATATCGATTTCGCGATCACCGTGCCGCGCGGCTTTATCGTCGCGGGCACGGGGCGGCTGACGAATTCACTCGAAGTGCTCACCGCGGAGCAGCGCGGCCGGCTGGCGCGGGCGCTGCAGTCCGACTCGACCGTCGCGATCATCGCCAAGAACGAGGTCGGCCAGCCCGCGAGCCGCCCGGCGGGCACGGGAGCGCTCACGTGGCGCTTCTCGGCGCAAAACGTGCGCGATGTCGCCTGGGCGGCCGCGCCCAACTTCATCTGGGACGCGAGCGGCTGGAAGGGCATTCTGATGCAGTCCTTCTATCCGCCGGTCGCCGATTCGATCTGGCGCGAATCGACGCGCATGGTCCGGCACTCGATCAAGCACTACTCGGAGAAGTGGTTCCAGTACCCGTATCCGACGGCGATCAACGTGAACGGGCCGGTGGGCGGGATGGAATATCCGATGCTCGTGTTCTGCGCCAACCGGCGCAGCCGCGAAGGGCTGTTCGGCGTGACAACGCACGAGCTGGGCCACGAATGGTTTCCGATGGTGGTTGGAAACAACGAGCGGCTGTATGCGTGGATGGACGAGGGATTCAACACCTTCATCAATATCTACTCGGCCCGCGAGTACTTCCCCGACCAGGCGTGGCTGCGTGCCCGCGGGCAGGCGGAGCAGTGGGCGCAGTTTGCCGCGCGCGGAATCGACGAGCCGGGGATCACGCCGGCCGATCGCGTGACCCCCGAGCTGCTGGGCCAGGTCGCCTACAACAAGCCGGCGACCGGGCTGTACCTCCTGCGCCACGCTATGCTCGACTCGACGCGCTTCGACACGGCGTTCCGCGCCTACATCGCGCGCTGGGCGTTCAAGCATCCCACGCCCGCCGATTTCTTCCGATCGTTTGAAGACGGCGTGGGCGAAGATCTCTCCTATTTCTGGCGCGGCTGGTTCCTGCGCACGGACGTCGTCGATCAGGCGGCGGACTCGGTCCGCACGCGCAGGGATTCTGTATCGGGCACGACGCTCACCGGCATTTTTCTGTCGAGTCCGGGCGGGCTACCGATGCCGGTCGACCTGCGGCTCACCTTTGCCGACGCGAGCGTCGAGAACACGCGGCTACCCGTCGAGATATGGTTCGAGGGCAATCACTTCACGTACGTGCGGGCTTTTGAAAAAGAATTGATCAAAGTGGAGGTCGATCCGGACAAGAATTTTCCGGACGTGCGCCGGCAAAACAATTCCTGGTCCAAATCACAAGGGGCAAGACCTTAGCTGGTCTCTTGCAGCTGGCCGCTGTAGAAATTGGGTTTCCCAGTGGCTTGCAGTATCCCGTGCACCAGAAACTGCAGGCCGACAAAAAACAGCCCACCCCAGATCAGCGACGGCAGCGCGCTCGTGTCCTTGCCGTAGGCGACCAATGCCCAGCGCCCGAGCACATAGCACCACAGCCCGCCGGCGAACCAGCCCAGCACGCGAACGATCCTGCCGCCGCCCGTCTCGATGCCCGGCAGCATGAGCAGCGTCTTCTCGACCAGGTAACCGACGTAGCAAAAACTGAAAGCGATCGTGAAGGCGTCCAGAAAGTCATAGCTCGACGGCAGCGCCAGACTGACCAATACCGCCACCAGCATGGCGAGCAGCGTGTTACGGGTGAGCGCTCTCACGGAGATATCCCTCCAGCCAGTCGAGGACGGTGCCCCACCAGATGCGCCGGTTGCGCGGGCGCAGCACCCAATGTCCTTCGTCGGGGAAGTACAGGAACTTCGCGTCGATCCCCATCCGCTTCGCCGCGGTGAACGCCTGATAGCCTTCCGACAAGTCGACGCGGTAGTCGAGTTGTCCGTGCACGACGAGCAGCGGCGTCTTCCAGTTGTTCACGTGATTGAGCGGCGACCACTTCTCGTACAGCGCGCGATCGGCGTACAGCGGCCCCCCGAATTCCCAGTCGGTGAACCACAACTCTTCCGTGGACCCGGCCATGCTCACCGGATTGAACACGCCATCGTGATCGACCAGCACTGTGAACCGGTTCGTGTGCCCCGCGATCCACAGGATCATGTAGCCGCCGTAGGACGCACCCGCCGCGCCCATGCGCGTGGAGTCGACGTACGGCAGCCGCGCGAGGACATCGAGCCCTTTCATCAGGTCTTCGAACGGGTAGTCACCCCAGTGCCGTGAGATCGCGTCGGTGAACTTTTGCCCGTAACCCGTCGACCCGTGGAAGTTCACGGCGGCGACGACCCAGCCGCGCGCGGCGAACATTTGATAGTTCCAGCGCGCGCCCCAGTAATCGGTCCACGCGCCCTGCGGCCCGCCATGAATCAGATAGACGAGCGGGTACTTCCGGGACGGCTCGAAGTTGGGCGGCTTTTGCGTCCAGCCGAACACCGAATCGCCCAGCGCGCCGACGAACCCGAATTCCTCGAGCGGCGGCAGGTCGAGCGTGGCAAGCGCCGAGTCGTTGTGGTGCGTAAGCGCCTTGCCCCCGGCCCAGATCTCGGGTGGCTGCGTGTTGCTTTGGTGAACATAGACCAGTGTGCGATTGTCCGGCGCCACCTGGACGTTTGTATTCAAGCCGCCGGTCACCACGCGCGTGCGCTTGAAGCCCGGGATGTCGATCCGATAGATGTTGTCCCGCCCGCGTTCTTCGACCACGGCGAACACGCACTTCGAGTTGGGACACCACGTGTACGAGCCCACCGAGAGATTCCAGCCCGCCGTGGCGTCGAACGGCGCCTGGGAGCTGCCGCGCCGATCGCCAAGCATCAGCCGCACCCGATCCGCCTCGAACCCTGCACGCTCCATCGACAAGTACGAGGCCCAGCGATTGTCCGGCGAGTAGCGCGGCGTGTGGTCCGCTCCCTGGTTCGTTGTGATGCGGTGGAAATTCGGTCCATCGACGGCGTAGATGTCGACGTTCGTGTTGTCGGCCACCGTCGAATCCCCGTGCGTGGCGACGAGGATGTCTTTCCCATCCGGCGAAACCGTTACGTCGCCGTCCCCGCCCGTCGCGATCGTGGGGACGTCGTGATCGACCGGCGTTAGATCGGTCGCCTTCGCGGTGGCGACGTCCACCCGAAACAGATGCTGGCGCTTCCCCGCGCGGAAATCATCCCAGTGCCGCCAGAACAACCCCGTCCAAATCCGCGCTTCCGTCGGAAACGAGCCGTTGCGTTCGTCGATCTCCTGCAGCGCCGGCCACTTGATGTCGCTGACCACGAGCAAACCCGAGCCGTCCGGCAGCCACAAGGGATCGGATGCGCCGTCCGCAAGGCTCGACACTTTGCGCGCGTCGCCGCCGGCGATCGGCAGGAGCCAGACCTGCGCACCGTTCTCGCGCGTCGAAATGAACGCCAGCGTCTTGCCGTCCGGCGACCAGCGCGGCTGCCGGTCTGATCCCGGACCACTGGTCACCTGCCGTGTTTTCCCGGTCGCTACCTCGGCGACCCACACGCGCGCGACGTTGCGATTGTCCTGAAGCGAGGGCGTGGACAGCGTGTACGCGACCCATTTGCCGTCAGGCGACAGCTGCGGGTCGCTCACGCTCTTCAACGCGATGTAGTCGTCGAATGTGATCGCGCGTTTCTGGGCGACCAGGCATGACGGCAGGAGCAGCAGCACGAGTGCAAGTCGCATCAATAGTCCGGGTGTGTGATGATGGCGCGCACGAGATCGTCGAAATGCTTCGACTCCGCCGTCACGTTGCCGTCGACGCCGGTGTGCACGTTCCAGGCGGCGAGCTCGTTGAGCGCGGTCGCTTCTTCGTAGGTGAGGTGCAGGATGTAGCCGTGCGCGTGTTTGCCGGCGTTATCGAGCACGTTCTTCAGCACGTCGGGCAGATGTTTGGCGCTGCGCACCGCGTCGTACTGTTGGCTGGTCACGGTGAGGTCCATGCGCTAATCTTGGTAGCTTCGTGGTCACTCGCAACCCAGAGCGTCGATGCCCCGCACCGCATTCCTGTCCACCGGTTTCCACGTTCCAGCGCGCGTCGTCACGAACGACGATCTCGCGAAAATCATGGACACGTCCGACGAGTGGATCGTGCAGCGCAGCGGCATCAAAACGCGCCACTGGGTGGACAAGGGCGACACCGGCGTAGGGCTCGCGCGCGAAGCGTCGCGCAAAGCGATCGAAAAGGCCGGTCTCGAGCCAGCCGACATCGACTGCATCGTCTATTGCACCTGCACGCCCGATCACTTCGAGCCGGGCAACGGCGTGTTCCTGCAGCGCGAGCTCGGCCTCACCGACATTCCCGCGGTCGATGTGCGCAACCAGTGCAGCGGGTTCATCTACGGACTCTCGATCGCCGATGCGTGGATCCGCACCGGCCAGTACAAGCACATCCTGCTCGTCGGCGCCGAGGTGCATTCGCGCGGGCTCGACAAGACGACGCGGGGACGTGACACCGCGGTGCTGTTCGGCGACGGTGCGGGTGCCGCCGTGCTCGGCCCGATCGACGACGACGGCCGCGGCGTGCTCTCCACGCACATTTTTGCCGACGGGCGGTATGCCGAGAAGCTCTGGGTCGATGGGCCGGGCCTCGCGCACGATCCGTACGTCAGCGTCGAGATGCTGGAGCAGGGTCTGCATCGCGCGGTCATGGAAGGCCGCGACGTCTTCAAGTTTGCGTCGGTGAAGATGCCCGAATCGGTTGGGATCGCGCTCAAAGCCAATCGCCTCACGCCCAACGACATCACACTGCTCGTGCCGCATCAGGCCAACCTGCGCATCATCGAAATGGTCCAAAAGGCCGCCGGACTGCGCGACGATCAGGTCTACGCCAACATTCAGAAGTACGGTAACACGACGGCGGCGTCGATTCCGATCGCGCTCGATGAGGCGCTCGCCGAAGGGCGCCTGAAGCAGGGCGACCTGCTCGTCCTGACGGCGTTTGGTTCGGGCTTTACCTGGGGCAGCGCCGCGATTCGCTGGTAGTCAGGCGCCGCGCTCCTTCAGCGCCTTGAGCTCGCGTGCCGCGCCAGCCGCCTGCGGTGAGCCGCGGTAGCGATCGACAAACCGCGCCAACTCGACCATCAGCCGATCCGTTCTGCCCGTCTTCCGATACAGATCGATGAGGTGATTGGAGGCCTGCATCAGCTGGCGCGTGTCGCCGGGCGGCGTGGCGTTACGGATCTTCAGCAGCAGCTGCTCGGCTTCGTCGTATCCCTTCAGGTGCGTCTCCAACAACAGCGCGAGCCGTAACCGCGCTTCATGATCCTCCGGCTCGATCCGGATATGGTCGCGAAACCAGTCCGCCGCCTCCGCATACTTCCCCTGCACGATCAAGACATCCTGCCGCGGGTAGGTCGGGGGCGGGGGGATGTCCCCGTCCGCAAACATCGTCTTCACCATGAACACGGCGGCATTGCCGACGGTCCGGTGCACAAAGACGACGGCGACGGCGGTGATCGGGAGATTGAGAATCAGCAGGAGCACGAACGCGAGCGGCGAGATCCACCCCTTCTCCAACATGAAGTACCACAGGAAACTCAGGATAATGAAGCAGGAGGTTCCGAACAGCACCACCACCTTCATCAGGCGCAGCGCGTCTGTCGGATCGCTGTACTGGGGCCCCTTGGCCATTGGAGCCACAATTGCGTCTGAAACGACCCCTACGCAAGTTGCGTAGAGGCCGTACCTCAAGGAGTCACATCATGTTTGTCACACTGGGATTAGTGCTCGCGGGCACCGCGCTCGTGGGCGGTTACTACTTCACGAAGAACTTTGTGCGCCGGCGGTTGCGGTACGTCGACGCCATCCAGCGACCCTCGGCACCGGTCATCGCGGGTGCGGTCGCCGCGGCGGCCTTGCTCCCGGTGACGCTCCTTCCGGCGGTCGGGGTTGGAACGATGCTCGCGCTGGGGGTCGGCGTCGCCGGAGGCGTCGCCAGCGGCAGGGCTAGCCCACCTTCAGATTCTTGATCGGAGTCGCTACCTCCGGTCGACCGGCAATCACCCGCAGCGCGCGCACCGCTTCACGCGCGAACGTCTTTCCCGCGCCTTTCTCGACTTCTTCCAGCGCGCTCCAGCGCGTAAACGCCGGCCGGACCGGTGTGGCCATCTGCAGCGTTTCGAACGCGTCAGCCACAGCCAGCACCTTCACCGTGACGGCCATGGGCAGCGCCTCGATGTCCCAGTCGTCTCCCACGATCTCGTAGTAGTGCGAGTACTCGGCGATGATCTCGGCGGCTCCGCGCAGCGCGCGCGCCACGGCCAGCGATTCGTCCGTCACCGAGCGGGACAGCAAGCGTAGCAGGCGCTGGTCGGCCGTCCCGACTTCGTGCAGCAGCGCCGCGATTCTCAGATTCTCCAGCTCGCCTTCGGACAGCCGCAGCTCGGCACCCATGTCGGCCGCCAACTGCGCGACCCGCGTCGAATGGCCTTCCTGGTGGCGCTCGGCTGATTCGATGTGAAAAGTGAGAACCTCGAGCGTCGCCAGGTACGCATTCTTGAGATCCGTCAGACGGGCGGCGCGCTGCTCGGCGAGACCACCGACCACATATCCCGTGAGGATGAGAAAACCCGCCCAGGGGATCAGCGTCATCAACGAGTCCTGCGTCAGCCCCTCGGCCATGCCGAGCCCCTGGGTTGCCTGGAAGAACAGCACCAGGGACGCGATGAACAGACCCGACACAACAGCAAAGCGCCGGCCCCCAAAGAAGCCGGCGAGAATGATGGGCAGATAGTAAAAGCTGAGAAACGCGACCTTCTGCTCGATCAGGGAATTGATGACGAGCAGGGATGCGACCAGCAACACGACGACGATGCGCTCGAAATTCCTGAAGAAGAACTGCTTGGCGCGATCCAGCGGTCGTCGCTGCAACACAGATTCCTTCCGTAAAGGTCGACCAAAGTGACTGACGCGTGGGCAATCTGCAAGTGAGATCCGTCACAAATGACGATTCCACTCGCCGTAAACACGCCTGCGCGCCCACGATAACGATTACGGCACGGTTTTCGCCATCGGGGTGGCTCGGGGGGAGAGTATCGGAGGGGGTCGGCCCGCGCGTCCTGGGGGCCGCCCCTCCCGAGGGCGTGAATTATGTTGTGGCGCCACTCACCCGGGATCGTTCAATGTTTTTCCCCGCCGTGCTGCTGCAAGACGAAGACATCACCGCCCCGTTTGGCTCTTTCATGGACGCGATGCCGCACTGGGCCTTCATCATCATTCACAGCGCACTCATCGTGGTGGGGTACTGGCTGTCCCGACGGACCAAGAACAACGGGTTTCTTCTGTTCGTCCTCGCCGAGCTGTCCTACATCACCTATCACGCCGGCCTGACGCACTTCCTGTTTGCGCACATCGTGGCCGAAGTCCTGGACGTGCTAGCTCTCGTCACGATCGCGCTCGGGTTCAGCCAGCGCGTCGTCACCGGGATCACGCCGGTCGTACCCGTGGCAGCGCAGCACCGGTAACGGAGGGTATTTCACGAACCGGGGATCCGACTCGGCGCGCAGGCACCGATAGAAGACGGACCCCCGGCGGCTTTTTACGATCCGCACCCACTTGCATGTCCCGCAGAGCCCCGCCTCGTGCTCAGCCATTAGGTCGAAACAGAAGCTAGTTACTATCTTGGTGCCCGTGAGCCAGGGAAGGAGCGGTGAGGACCGCGGGTCGGACAACCCGGTAGACGATTTCGGCCTTCCACCCGGTGTCCGGGACGACTACCTGCGAGGGGCCCGCGAGCAGCTTGGGGTGATCGCCGAGCTCGCCGAGCGCCTGGTCGCGAGCGGCGACGACCAGGAAGCGCTCGAGGCGCTGCGGCGCGACGCCCATCGCCTGCGCGGCTCGGCCGGCTCGTTCGGCTTTCCACAGGCCTCGGTGGTGGCCGCCGAGCTCGAGGAGGCCGCCAAGCAGTGGCTCGAGCATCCTGCCAATGGCGCGGGTGATCGCGGCACGGCGGCTCGCGGCTACGTGCGACGCTTGGCGGCAGCGCTCTTCACTAAACAAGCCACGGCACCGCATGCCGTCGAGCCGTTGCCGCCCCGCGCCGCCCCTTCGCCGCCCTCCGCCGCTCCAGAGCCGTCACTTGCGGCTACCGCCGATGTCCCGGAAGTCATCGTCGTCGAGGACGACCCCGCGCTGGCGGAGTTGCTGACGTTCGGACTCGAGGCGCGCGGATATCGGTTTCGCCATTTCCGCAACGGCCGTGAAGCACTCGACATGCTCAAGTCGCTGAACACGGCCGGCGCGACGCAGCCCCCGCTGCTGTTGCTCGACGTCGATCTACCCGCGCTCGACGGCTACTCGATCTTCGAGGAGCTGCAACAGGAGTGTCCCGGCAAGTTTCGCGTGGTCTTCACCACTGTGCACGGAAGTGAGACGGAGCAGCTGCGGGGGTTGGAAGCGGGCGCCATGGACTACATGGTGAAACCGATGAGCCTGCGCGTGGCGCTCGAAAAGATTCGGCGCTGGGTGGGTCGATGAGCGCGCGCAGCTTTCTCATGGTGGTCGCGATCGTACAGGGCGGCCTGCTCGCGGCGCTGATTGTGCTGATCGTGCTGAACCGCTGGTTTCGCTTGCGGCGCAGCACACGGCTCAATCCACGGCGCGAGGCGATCGACGCGTCGATGCGCCGCTGGGCCGCCGGTACGGCGCCGCTGGCCGGCGTGCTGATCGGACTGGGCCGGCTTCCGGTTCCGCTCGCCATCGATGCACTGGTCAAGTGGTCCGCGCGCGTGCCCGGTGAGCGCTGGCGCCAGCTCGCCGTCGCGCTCGAGCAGGCGTGGTGGGCGCGGCTCGTCCGGACCAACAGCACCTCGGCGCGCTGGTGGAAGCGGCTCGAGAGCGCGCGGTTTCTCAGCGTCGCGGCATTGCCCCACGACGTGGCCCGGCTCACCCGGCTGGTCAACGACCCGCATCCCGCTGTGCACGTCGCCGCGGTCGCATCCCTGGAGCGCATCGAGAACGCCGCGTTGACACTGACCGCGCTCGACCGGCTGCCGCGTCTCGCGCCTACCGTTCAGGCCTACTATGCGGCGATGCTGCTGCGCTCACGTCCGGTGGTCGTCGATCATTTGCAGAAACGGCTGCGGCGCGTGGAGGACCCCGGACTGCCCCGGTTTGCCGAGTTCGCGGCACGGCTCAGCGAGCCCGCCCTGCGCGAACGAATGACGGCCCTGGCTGATCACGCCGACCCCGAAGTCCGCATTCAATCGGCCCGGTCGCTGGGCAGCTTTCCGCACAAAGACTCGGTGGCCGCGCTCAAGCGGCTGGTCACCGATGAGACCTGGGCGGTTCGCGCGCAGGCCGTGCGCTCTCTGGGCATGATCGCCGACGCGGGCACGTTGGCCGCCGTGAAAACCGCTCTGGACGACTCCGTGTGGTGGGTGCGGCTGCGGGCCGCGCTCGCGCTCATGCGCTTCGGGGGAGCCGGACGCAACGCGCTGCTCGAAGCGGAGACCGGACCGCAGCCGTTCGCGAGCTCGGTGGCCAAAATGGTGCTGGGACTGCCGGCGCAGGCGCTGGCGGAGTTCGCGGCCTGAACACGCTTACGACGCTCGTCGCCACGACCGACCTCGGGATCCTCGTCTACTTCCTCGTCCTGAACTCGTTTTACGGGCTCTTGCTGATCTTCTCCATTCCCGAGATCTGGGAGCAGACCCGGCTCGCCGAGGATGAGGACTTCCAGCGGCTGATGCAGAGCGACGCCCTGCCCCCGATCACCATTCTCGTGCCCGCCTACAACGAGAGCGCCACGATCGAGGCGAGCGTGACGGCGCTTCTCACGCTCGAATATCGCAACTATGAAGTCGTCGTCGTGAACGACGGGTCGACGGACGATACGATGGACCGGTTGCGGCACGCCTTCGACCTCTACGAGGTTCCGCGCATCTACCCGGAAACACTTGCCACCCAGCCGCTCCGCGCGCTGTACCGCTCGCGCTCACGCTCACGCCTGCTGGTGCTCGACAAGGAAAATGGCGGCAAGGCGGATTCGCTCAATGCGGCGATCAACGCCTCCCGGTTCCCGCTGGTGATCGCCGTCGATGCCGACACGCTGATCGAGCCGGACGCGCTCCTGCGTCTCACGCGTCCGTTTCTGCTCGGCCGCGAAATCGCAGCCGTCGGCGGCACGGTGCGCGTGGCGAACAACTGCACGGTCACGGACGGGCGCGTAACGGACGCGCGCGTGCCCGGCAGAGTGATCCCGGGGATCCAGGTCGTCGAGTACTTGCGCGCGTTCCTGTTCGGGCGGCTGGGGTGGAACCGGCTGGGCGGCAATCTCATCATCTCGGGTGCGTTCGGGCTCTTCCGCAAAGAATACGTCATGGCCGTCAACGGCTACCGTACGACGAGCATCGTCGAAGACCTCGACCTCGTGGTGCGCCTGCACCGCTACCTGCGGCAGCACAAGATCAAATACGAGATGCCGTTCATCCCCGACCCGGTTGCGTGGACCGAGGTCCCGGAATCGCTGCGGGTCCTGTCGCGCCAGCGCGAGCGCTGGCAGCGCGGGCTCATCGCCGCCATGTGGCAGTACAAGACGATGCTGTTCAATCCGCGCTATGGCCGCATCGGTTTCCTGGCAATGCCGTTCTTCGCGTTCGGTGAAATGCTGGCGCCGGTCGTGGAGCTGCTCGGCTACCTGATTACGGGGTTGGGGCTCGCCTTCGGACTCGTCAACCTGTCGTTCGCGCTGCTGTTCGTGTTGGTCGCGTGGGGATACGGCATGCTGCTCTCGATCTGGGCCGTCGTCCTGGAGGAAGTGAGCTTCCGGCGCTACCGGCGCTTCGGCGACCTGTTCCGGCTGCTGCTATTCGCATCGCTCGAGAACCTTGGGTACCGCCAGCTCACGGTATTCTGGCGGCTGAAGGCGTTCGCGAATGTGTGGCGAGGGGTGCACGTGTGGGGCGACATGACGCGCAAGGGTTTCGGCAAGGCGAGCGTCGCCGCGCTGCTCGCGCTGTGCCTGGCCACGCCGTGCCTGAGCCAGAATCTTCGCCTGAGCGCGTGGAGCTCGTACGAAGCGGTCGACGAGAGTGAGGATTGGACGAGCCTGGGCGCGCAGCTCACCCTGCGCTCGACCCGCGGCAATGGCGGCTGGGTAGCCGCGGAAGTCCTGGGCCGTTACGGCGAAACCGACGTCACCGAACGGATCGGTGGCGTGCTCCATCCCACGGACCGGCTGTGGTTCACGCTCGAAGCCGGAACGTCAAAAGAACCGCTGTTCATTCCGCACAACACGTGGGAGGCCGATGCCAGTGCGCTGATCGCGAAGGGGTCGGCCCTTGGGTTCGGCTATCGTCGCTGGAATTACGCCGAGGGCCCCGTTGATATACTGATGCCGCACTTCACGACCGAGACGAACAAGATGTCGTGGACGATCCGCGTCTACGTGTCCCGCAACCCGTCTGAGCGCTGGGATACCGCCGCCTTGTTGCGTGTCACGCGCGCGTTGTCACGGCGTGTGACCGCCGCGCTGTTGGGAGCCGGAGGCCGCGAGACCTATCTCGTTGGCGGCACCCTGGAAACGCTCGAGACGGCAACAATAGGACTCGGGATGCGCTACAACGCCGGAAGCGGGATGACCGTTCGGTTCGACGCCACATTCATCAATTCGCAGCCCGTGCTGTCGCGCAACGGTGTCGCGCTGGGTCTGGAGCGCGGTTTTTAGTCGCGGGTCGTCGTAGCCGGAGTCGGAGTTTGCATCACGCGGGCTACCCGCTCCGCTTCCCGCAGCACGCGCAGCATGTTCAGTCCGGCCACTTTCTTCACGTCCGCTTCCGTCCAACCGCGTCTGAGCAGCTCGGCAAGCAGATCAGGAAACTTCGACACGTCTTCCAGGCCCACGGGCACGCTCGAAATACCGTCGAAATCGGAACCGATGCCGACGTGGTCCACGCCGGCGAGCCGGCGCAGATGCTCGACGTGATCGGCGACTTGCGCGAGCGTCGCCTTCGGCGCGAGGGCTCGCCAGGCCGCGACCGAGTCGCGCACCGCCAGCGAGTCGGCGCCACCAGCGCGCAGCAGAGCGCTCTTCTTCTGGATCGAGTCGCTGGACACGCGCAGCGCTTCCGACACGTAGTCCGGAGCGAAGTTGGTCATGACGATTCCGCCGTTTTGCGCGACCAGCTTGAGAATCGAGTCGGGCACATTCCGCACGTGGTTATCGAGCGCCCGCGCCGAGGAGTGGGAGAAGATCACGGGGGCGCGCGAGACACGGAGCGCATCGAGCATCGTGCCGTCCGATACGTGGGACAGGTCGACCAGCATCCCCAGGCGATTCATTTCCCGCACGACGTCTTCCCCGAACGCCGTGAGCCCCCCGTGCGTCGCCGTATCGGTCGCGGCATCGACCCAGTCCAGCGTCTCCCAGTGCGTCAGCGTCATATAGCGCACGCCGAGCCGCGCGAAGCCGCGCAGCGCGCCGAGAGAATTCTCGATGGCGTGCCCGCCCTCGATGCCGATCAGGCACGAAATCTTCCCGGTCTTGAAGTTCCGCTCGATGTCGTCGGCGGTGCGGGCCATGTTGAACGCCGCCGGGTACTTGGCGCAAAGCCGGTACACGAGGTCGATCTGCTCCAGCGCGTACACCGCCGGATGCTCGCCTTCGTGGATCGTGCTGACGGGGACGTAGGCGGCCCAGAACTGCGCCCCGACCCCGCCGGCGCGCAGGCGGCGAATGTCGGTATGCAAGCGAGGCTGATCCACCGCGAGATTGACCGAATCGAGGCCGCCGCGCTCCCGGATGGCGTCCGGGATGTCGTTGTGGCCATCGATGAGTGGCACGCTGCGCAGGATCCGCACCGCCTGGGCGCGGTAGTCTTGCGCGGGGAGTGACGCGGGAGCGATCGCGCACAGCGCCGCGACCAGCGAAAGGGCTTTCATCATGGCCCACAAGCTGGCGCCACCCCTGCCTCTTATCAAGATTACGACGTGACCCAGAATGCCGAGTCCAAAGTCAAGATCGCGCTCATCATCAACGGCGAGCGCACCGAAGTCGCCTTTGCGCCGCACAAGACGCTGCTCGAGGTGTTGCGCGAGGACCTCGGCCTGACGGGCACCAAGCACGGCTGCGAATTGGGCGAGTGCGGCACCTGCACTGTGCTGCTCGATGGAACGCCGGTGCTCTCGTGCCTTGTCCTCGGCCTTGCCTGCACCGAGCGCAGTGTGCGTACGGTCGAAGCGCTGGCCGACGGCGGTAAGCTCCATCCACTTCAAGAGACATTTGCCGACCTGGGAGCCGCGCAATGCGGCTACTGTACGCCCGCCTTCCTGCTCACGGCCGAAGCGCTGCTGACGGAGAATCCCAAACCGACACGCGACGAAATCAAGGACGCGCTGGCGGGCAACCTCTGTCGCTGCACGGGCTACATCAAGATCTACGAAGCCGTCGAGCTGGCGGCCGCGCGGATGCGTGGCGAAACAGCCGAACCATCGCGGGAATCGTTGTATGGCCACTCGTAAGCAGGGGACTGTTGGAACGTCGGAAGGTAGAACCCCTTCCAACATTCCAACCGTCCACCAGTCCAAGGTTATCGGCAAGGCGCTGCGCAAGGTCGACGCCGTCGCCAAAGTGACGGGCGCGACGAAATTCGCCGACGATCTCGCATTCCCCCGGATGCTCTACTGCAAGCTGCTGCGCAGCACGCAGCCACATGCGCGCATCGTGTCGATCGATGCATCCGCGGCGGTGAAGCTGCCGGGCGTTCAGGCCGTCCTGACGGGGCGCGATCTCCCGATCCCGTTCGGGATTCTGCCCGTCTCCCAAGACGAGCACACCTTGTGCGTCGATAAGGTGCGCTTCATCGGCGATCCGGTAGCGGCCGTCGCGGCGACCAGCGAGGAATCGGCCACGGCGGCACTCGATCACATCAAGGTCGTCTACGAGTCGCTCAAGGCATTCGCCTCCGCCGCAGAAGCAGTCGAGCATCCCGAGCCACGCATCCACGACTACGGTGATACCGGCAACCTCCACAAGCTGATCGATCTCGAGTTCGGCGACGCCGCGGAAGGCATCGCCGAAGGAGATATCGTCCGGGAAGATCTCTTCTTCTTCGAAGGCAATACGCACCTGCCGATGGAGCAGCATGCCGCCGTCGCGACGTGGTCACCGGACGGCAAGCTCACGCTGTGGAGCTCGACCCAGACGCCGCACTACGTGCATCGCGCGCTCGCCAAGGTGCTGGAGCTGCCCGCCGCGCGGATCCGGGTCATCGCTACGCCCAACGGCGGTGGTTTCGGCGGCAAGAGCGATCCCTTCAGTCACGAAATCGCCGTCGCGAAGCTCGCGATGATCACGGGCAGGCCCGTGAAGATCACGCTGACGCGGGAAGAGGTGTTCTACTGCCATCGCGGCCGGCATCCCACGTTGATGTGGGTACGGACGGGCGTGAAGCAGGATGGGTCGATTACGGGAATGCACTTCCGCTCGCTGCTGGACGGTGGGGCTTACGGCTCCTACGGCGTCGCGAGCACCTACTACACGGGCGCGCTCCAGACGGTGACGTACCACATCCCCCGCTATCACTTCCAGGGGGCGCGGGCGTTCACGAACAAGGCGCCCTGCGGTCCCAAGCGCGGGCACGGCACCCCGCAGCCGCGCTTCGCGCTCGAAGTGCACATCGACAAGATCGCCGAGCAGCTGGGCCTCGATCCGGCGGACCTGCGCCTGAAGACGCTCGTGCCGCCGAACTCGCTGACTGCGAACTACCTGCGCGTCGGTTCGATGGGTCTCGGTCAGTGCATCGAGAAGGTGGTCGAGGGCTCTCAATGGAAGGAGAAATTCCGGAAACTGCCGCCGGGCCGCGGCGTGGGCCTTGCCTGCTCGAGCTACATCTCGGGCGCGGGACTGCCGATCTACTGGAACAACATGCCGCACTCGGGCGTGCAGCTGAAATGCGACCGCGGCGGCGGTGTCACCGTGTTCTGCGGCTCCACCGACATCGGCCAGGGCTCCGACTCGATTCTCGCCTACATCGTGGCCGAGGTGCTCGGCGTGGATCCGTTCGACATCGCGGTGGTCACGGCCGACACCGATCTCACACCGGTGGATCTGGGCAGCTATTCGAGCCGGGTCACGCTGATGAGCGGGAATGCCGCCCTGCAAGCGGCTGAGCGCGCCCGCCAGATCATCGCCCTGCATGCCGGAAAGAAGCTGGAGGTCCCGGGGGAGCGGCTCACCTTCGCCGCAGGCCGCGTGTTCGACGCGGAGGACCCCAAGCGCGGCCTGTCCTTCGCTGAGGCGGTGCAGTGCGCGGAGGCGGCCGAGGGTACGATCGGGACCGTGGGGTCGTACACGCCGCCGCGGAGCGCCGGGAAGTATCGTGGCGCGGGCGTGGGACCGTCTCCCGCCTATTCGTACAGTGCTTGCGTTGCCGAGGTGAACGTCGATCCCGAAACGGGGATCGTGCGCGTGCCGACGATCTGGATCGCGCATGACGTGGGGCGCTCGATCAACGCCGCCACCGTGATCGGCCAGGTCGAAGGCTCGATCTACATGGGGCTGGGTGAAGTGTTGATGGAGGAGATGACCTACCGCGGCGATCTCAACGTGGTACACAAGATTCCTTCGCTGCTCGAATACAAGAGTCCGACCACGCTCGAGATGTGCGACGTCATTACCTACCTGGTCGAGGACCCTGATCCCAACGGTCCCTTTGGCGCGAAGGAGGTTGGCCAGGGCCCGCTGCTCCCGGTGATGCCCGCCGTGGCGAATGCCGTGTATGACGCGGTGGGTGTGCGCGTGGATGAAGTGCCGATCACCCCCGAGAAAGTGCTCAAAGCATTGCGGAAAAAGCAGAAGGGCGAAACCGGCCGGTACGGACCGGAGAGCTTCCCGGAGATCCCCTGGCCCGAGCCCACGCGCGTCCCGACGCCTTGGGAAGGCGGGGACGGAAAGGCTGTGTCGCTCCAGAAGGTCTGATCGTCTCTCCTGGACACACCTCAGGAGGGACCATGCTGCTCCATCCCGTTCGCTTCCTCACTGTGCTCATGGGCGTGCTCATCGTGCCGAAACCGCTGGCCGTCACCGAGACCGGCCGCATTTCAGGTCATGTCCGTGACGCCATCTCAGGCAGCCCGGTCGTTGGCGCGAATGTCGTGGTCGTTGGGACTTCACTCGGCACGATCACGAACGACAGCGGTTACTACGTCATTCGTCAGATCCCGACCGGCACCCACCAATTGACCGCGCGATTCATCGGCTACGCGCCGGTCACGGTTTCGGGGGTCCGGGTCACGGCAAACGCGGTCGTGACACAGGACTTCAAACTCCAACCGTCGAGAGTGGCACTGGAGGCGATCACCGTCACAGGAGCTCTCGGATTCACGGCGCGGCGGCAATACGCGCCGAGCGCGTACATGGAAGTCGATGGCTCCGGAGTGGGCGGTCAGGGAATGGACAGTCTCGACGCGTGGCGCTATCTGCGGCCCCCGGTCGACCGCGAGCAATACGATGAGATCGTCGAAAACGCATTCATCGCGGTTGCCGCGGACCCGATGTCGACATTCTCGATCGACGTCGACCGCGCCTCCTACAGCAACGTGCGCCGCTTCATCATGCAGAGCGGCCAGTTGCCGCCCCGTGACGCCGTGCGCATCGAGGAGTTGGTCAACTATTTCCCGTACGAATACGGCGATCCTGAAGGCGACGGGCCCATCGCCATTCACACGGAGGTCCAACCCGCGCCCTGGAAAACCCAGCACCAGCTCGTACGGATCGGATTGCAGGCACGCCGCGTGAAGCTCGACAACCTGCCGGCTTCGAACTTCGTGTTCTTGCTCGACGTATCCGGCTCGATGCAACCCGACAACAAGTTGCCGCTCGTGAAATCGGCCATGCGGCTGCTGGTGAGAGAGCTGCGCGCCCAGGACCGCGTGGCGATCGTCGTCTACGCGGGCGCGGCGGGGTTGGTGCTGCCCTCCACGCCGGGCACGCAGAAGGAGAAGATCCTCGACGCGATCGAGCGGCTTCAGGCAGGCGGGAGCACGGCGGGCGGCGCAGGCATTCGGCTCGCCTACGACCAGGCCGTCGCCAACTTCATCCGCGGCGGCAACAATCGCGTGATCCTCGCAACCGACGGCGACTTCAACGTCGGCCCATCGAGTGATGCCGAGATGGTGCAGCTGATCGAGGAAAAGCGCCGGACGGGCGTTTTCCTCACCGTGCTCGGCGTCGGCGAAGGGAATCTGCAGGCCGCCAAGATGGAGAAGCTCGCCGACAAGGGAAACGGCAACTACTCCTACCTCGATACGATTTCCGAGGCCCAGAAGGTCCTCGTGCACGAGCTGGGTGGGACGCTCTACACGGTCGCCAAGGACGTGAAGATCCAGGTCGAGTGGAATCCCGCTCGAGTCCGTGGTTATCGCCTGATCGGCTACGAGAACCGCATGCTGCGCAACGAAGACTTTGCCGACGACAAGAAGGACGCTGGAGAGGTCGGCTCCGGACACTCGGTCACAGCGCTGTACGAAGTGGTACCCGTAGGTGTCGAAACTGACGTGACGATCCGGATGCCCGATTCCCTGCGCTATCAGCAACGCACGGCGCAGGCGACACCGAGCGCCGGCGCCGAGCTGCTGTTCGTCAAAGTCCGCTACAAGCAGCCCGACGGGGACCAGAGTCGCCTGCTGACACAGGCCGTGCTCGCCGGGACCAGCGCCGCGTCATCGACCGACTTCCGGTTTCAGGTTGCGGTCGCCGAATTCGGCC
>JBLNGI010000138.1:0-22849 GCA_050264615.1 Gemmatimonadota bacterium | reverse complement strand
TGGGCGCCTTCTCGATTTCCACGAGGCACATGCGGCACACACCCGCGACCGGCAGCCCCGGATGGTAGCAGTAGTGCGGGACGAGGACGCCGGCCTGTTTGGCCGCTTCGATGACGAGCGTGCCCGCGGGCACCGTGACCGGTGCTCCATCAATCGTCAGGGTGATCATGCCATCAGCCATCAGCCGTCAGCCTGCCATGACCGGTTGCCGCTTGCCGGCGAGATAGGCTTCGAACTCGCCGCGGAATTTCTTGATGCCGCTCACGATTGGAGCAGCGCAGGAGTCGGAGAGCACGCAAATCGTTTTGCCGGTCATGTTTTCCGAGAGATCGAGCAGCAGATCGAGGTCTTTGGTCTTGCCCTGCCCCGCGAGGATCCGTTCCATGATCTTCGTGGTCCACGCGGTGCCCTCGCGGCATTGGGTGCACTGCGCGCACGACTCGTGCGCGTAGAATCTCGCGAGCCGCATGATCTGATAGACCATGTCGGCGGAGTCATCGAACACGATCACGCCGCCCGAGCCGAGCATCGTGCCCGCGGCCACGCAGCCCTCGTAGTCGAGGAGCGTCGCTTCGGTCTCCTCACGGGTGAGGATCGGCACCGACGAGCCGCCCGGGATGCAGGCCTTGAGCGTCCGCCCCTTGGGCGGTCCCCCGCACATGTCGTAGATCAGGCCTTTGAGCGGGAAGCCCATCGTGACTTCGTAATTGCCGGGGCGCTGCACGTGGCCGCACACGGAGAAGAGCTTGGTGCCGGTGCTCTTCGGATTCGACAGGCACAGACCTTTGTACCACGCGGCGCCGCGCTTGAGGATGTGCGGGACCGCGGCCAGCGTCTCGACGTTGTTGATCGTGGTCGGCAGGCCGAACAGCCCCGCGGCCGCCGGGAACGGGGGCTTGATGCGCGGATTGCCCCGCTTGCCTTCGATCGAGTTCATCAGCGCGGTTTCTTCACCGCAGATGTAGGCTCCCGCGCCGCGGTGCAGATGGACCTTGATGTTCCCGAAGACGCCGGCCGCGTTCGCTTCTTCGAGCGCGGTCGCCATGATCGTCCACGGTTCGGTGAATTCGCCGCGGATATAGATGTAGGCGACTTCGGCGCGGATCGCGTGCGCGGCGATCGCCGTCCCCTCGAGCAGGGCATGCGGCGTCCAGCGCATGATCTCGCGGTCTTTGAAGGTCCCCGGCTCCGATTCGTCCGCGTTCACGCACAGGTAGTGCGGCTTCTTCTTTTCTTTCGGCATGAACGACCACTTGAGCCCGGTGGGGAACCCCGCCCCGCCGCGGCCGCGCAGTCCGGATTCCTTCACGGTCTCGGTGACCGCCACCGGATCCATCTTCAACGCCTGGGTGAGCGCCTCGTACCCGCCGCGCTTGGTCCAGCCCTTGTAGCTGCGCGCCTCGACGTCGCCGAAGTATTGCGAGAGGACGACGGTCTCTTGGGGATGCGGTTTGTGTGGGTAACCCATCAAGACCTCACGTGCGGCGTGGGGCGTGCGGCGCAGCACGGGAAGCGTCGTGGCGCACGGGCTGACCCTGCGGTGCCACACGCCGCACGCCGCACGTTCGTCACCGGTACTTCCTCACAAGTTCCGGAACCTTCTCAGGTGTGACGTTCTCGATGAAGTCGTCGTTGATCAGAACGGGCGTCGCGAAACCACAGGCGCCGAGACACTCCACCTCCACGATCGTCCACTTTCCATCCGGACTGGTGGCACCCGCATCTTCGGCCCCCGTCTCCTTGAGCAGCGCCTTCACCACACCCTCGGCGCCGCAGATGTTGCAGGGGGACGTCGTGCAGACCTGGACGAAGTTTTTCCCCACCGGGTGCTGGTGATACATCGTGTAGAACGTCACGACCCCCTTCACGTACGCCGGGGTCAGACCAAGCACCTCGCCAACCTCGGCCATGATGCGGTCGGAGATCCAGCCGTGCTCGCGCTGCGCGATCCACAACGCCGGCAGCAGCGCCGCCTGCTTGTTGGGATAGCGGTGCAGCACGGTCTGCAGCTCCTCCAGCACCTTCCCCACGAACACCGGCTGATACTCCTCGGGATGCGTGGTTCCCTGGGTCATCGATCCACCTCGCCCATCACGATGTCGACGGATGCATTGATGGCGATCAGGTCCGAGAGCAGATGGCCCTCGGCCATTTTGGGCAGCGCCGACAGGTTGATGAACGACGGTGGCCGGATGCGCCAGCGCACCGGCTTGGCGGTCCCGTCGGACACGAGGTAGTTGCCCAGCTCACCCTTGGGATTCTCGATCCCGACGTACGCTTCGCCCACCGGCGCCTTCACGCCTTCCATCACCTGCTTGAAGTGGAAGATCATCGCTTCCATGTCGGTCATCGCGCGCGTCTTGGGCGGCAGGATCACGCGCGGATCGTCCACGTTGATTGGTCCGTCGGGCAGGCGGTCGAGCGCCTGCTCCAGAATGCGGTTCGACTGGTGGCACTCCTCGAGCCGCACGAGGTAGCGGTCGAACACGTCGCCGTGCTCGCCGACGATCACGTCGAAATCGTAGGTCTCGTAGCCGAGGTACGGCTTGTCCTTGCGGACGTCATAGGCCACGCCGCTCGCGCGCAGCATCGGGCCCGAGAGCGAGTGATTGATGGCTTCCTCCGCCGTCAGCACGCCCACGCCCTGCGTCCGGCCGGCCCAGACGGCATTGCGGGTCAGGACGCGATCGATCTCGGCCAATGTCTTCGGGAATGTCCTGGTAAAGTCGCGCAGCCTTTCGACGAATCCGTCGGGAATGTCGGCGAGCAGGCCGCCCACGCGCGTGAGACTGGTCGTCAGCCGGGCGCCGGTCCACATCTCCTGCAGGTCGTAGATCTTCTCGCGCTGCTGGAACGCCCACAGGAACGGCGTGAACGCGCCCAGGTCGATCGAGGTCGTCCCGAGCCACACCATGTGCGAGATGATGCGGCTCATCTCGCACGCGATCACCCGCAGCACGGTGCAGCGCGGCGTGATCTCGATCCCCATCAACTGCTCCGTCGCGAGCGCGAACCCGACGTTGTTCGCCATCGGCGACAGGTAGTCGGTGCGGTCCGTCAGCGGGATGATCTGGTTGTAGTGCCGGTACTCGCCCAGCTTCTCAAAGCCCGAGTGCAGATAGCCCAGGTGCGGAATGCAGCGCACGACGGTCTCGCCGTCCAACTCGACGACCAGGCGCAGCACCCCGTGCGTGGCCGGGTGCTGTGGACCCATGTTGACGAGCATGTGCTCTTCGCCCAGCCCGGGGGAAGGCTCGGCCGCGGCCTGCAGCGGCACGCGGACGGGTCGCCCTTCGGCGTCCAGGCCGGGCGTGGCGAGCTCGAGCTCGAGCGTGCGCTTGCTCATGGGTTGGGCGGCTCCGGAATCACGCCGCGCTCACCCCGGCGCAGCCGCTCGCGCATGTCGTCGGGCACGTCGCCGCCCGCTTCGGCGATCGACAGCTCCTCCATCGAGTAGTGCGCTTCGGGATTGGCGTTCAGCGCCTGGCGCACCTGCTCGGCGCGCGAGAACCGGCCGCGCAGCGGGAAGCTCTTCCGGAGTGGATACCCCTCGGCGTAGGTCTCCCACATCAGGATCCGGCGCAGATCGGGATGGCCGCGGAAGGTGATGCCGAACATGTCGAAGACCTCCCGCTCCAGCCAATCGGCGCCATGCCACAGGTGGTAGACGGAATCCACGACCAGATCGTCGGCCGGATTCAGCTCGACCTTGATTCGGATGTCGGCACGGCGTTCGAGCGAGCGGAGGAAGTAGACGACTTCGAGCGCCCGTTCGCGGTCGCGATACTCGACCGCCGTCACGTCCACCAGATAATTGAAGTCCTGGCCCGGCGTGGTCTTCAGCCACGTCATGGCGTCGCGCAGCTGCTGGCGGGCGACGTACACGACGGTCTCGCCGTCGCGCGCGACCGCCGTGCGCAGCGCGCCCGGAATGGGGGGAAGCCCGGTCACGACGAGCGGAACTGGTGGACGGAGTTGCCGAACGGCTCGGAGATCTCGTCGATCGTCTCGGGCGCGAGGCGCAGCCCCTTCTCGTCGAGCGGCTGCTCGTCGCGGCGCCGCACGGCGTCGAACAGTGATTCACCCTTGATCTTCTTATGGAGGAGCAGAATGCCGTAGAGCAGCCCTTCGGGACGGGGCGGGCAGCCGGGCACGTAGACGTCGACGGGCACGATCGTGTCGATGCCTTGCACCATTGCGTAGTTGTCGAAGACGCCGCCGGTGGACGCGCATGCACCCATCGAGATCACCCACTTGGGCTGCGGCATCTGATCGTAGATGCGGCGAATGACGGGCGCGAGCTTGAAGGGCAGCCGCCCCGCGCAGATCAGCACGTCGGCCTGGCGGGGCGAAAACGCTTGGCGCTCCATCCCGAAGCGGGCAAAGTCGTAGCGGCTCGCGGCCGTGGCCATGAATTCGATCGCGCAGCACGCCGTGCCGAACGGCATGGGCCACAGCGAATTGGCGCGCGAGGAGTTCACCACCCAGTCCACGAGGTCCTGGAACTTGGTCAACAAGAAATTCTGGCTTTGGAGCTCTCCAACTCGTTTCATGGTACCTCAAATACGTCGAGCAAAGGCGTCGAGCAAAGGCGTCGAGCAAAACCGTACGGTGTTGCTCGACGTCTCTGCTTGACGATTCTGTTTGACGCCTTTAATCCCATTGAAAGGCCCCGCGCTTCCAGACGTAGATGTATCCCACGAACAGGATCACGAGAAATATCAGCATCTCTACCAATAAGAAGCCGGTCGTGAGCGTGCCATTGCCCATAAAGATCACGGCCCACGGGATGAGGAAGACCGTTTCGATGTCGAAGAGGATGAACAGCACGGCGACGAGATAAAACTTGACCGAAAACCGTTCGTGCGCGCTGCCCAGGGGCGGCATGCCGCTTTCGTACGGCCGTTCCTTGATGTCGGTAGGCCGGCGGGGCCCCAAAAAATGCGACCCCACGATCATGGTGATCGCGATGACGATTGCCAGACCGAGCAACATCAGGAATGGGATGTAGGGCTGCATCGCTCGTGAAAAAATTCACTAAGGGTGCATGGGAAGCTATCGGCGGTGTGGCGTAAGTCAAGTTGGCGCCATTACATTGCGCCCCCATGTCAATCAAATCTGATCGCTGGATTACACAGATGTCAAAAGAGTTTGGCATGATCGAGCCGTTCGCCCCCCGGCAGGTGCGCGAAGGCGTGATCTCCTACGGCGTCTCCTCGTACGGCTACGACATGCGCGTGGCGCCCGAGTTCAAGATCTTCACCAACGCGCTGTCGGCCGTGGTCGATCCCAAGCGTTTCGACCCGAAATCCTTCGTCGAATTCACGGGCGAGGTGTGCATCGTCCCACCGAACTCGTTCGCGCTCGCCAGCTCGGTCGAGTATTTCCGCATTCCGCGCAACGTGCTGACGATTTGTGTGGGGAAGAGCACGTACGCGCGCTGCGGGATCATCGTCAACGTGACGCCGTTCGAGCCCGAGTGGGAAGGATTTGTGACACTCGAAATCAGCAACACCACCCCCCTGCCCGCCCGCATCTACGCGAACGAAGGGATCGCGCAGGTGCTGTTCTTTACCGCTGACGAGGGTGACGAGTGTGAAGTGAGCTACAAGGACAAGAAGGGCAAATATCAGGCGCAGCGCGGCATCACGCTGCCGAAGCTCTAGCCTTTCGGTTGTACGCGTAGGCCACGGCCAACGCGATGATCGCCAGGGCGAAGAATGAGCCCACGCGGTACAACGCGTTCAGGTTCGAGAGGTCGTAGAACACGATCTTGAGCCCGGCGAGTCCGGCCACCGTCAGTCCCGCCGAGCGGACCTGTTTGCGGTCCAACTGGAATCCCACAAAGACGAGCGCGCCGGCGTAGAACAGCCACCAGACACTGAGCGCGAGATCTCCGGCCAGCGGCGCGATCGCCCCGAAATGGCGGTTGAACTCGATCGATCCGCCGGTGAAGATGGCGGACCCGCACAGAATCCACATCCACTCCGCATCGCCGCGCGTCCACAGCGGCCGGCGTGTTTCAGTGCCCCACCACCGCGCTGCAACTGCGGTGCCGGCTATCAAGACATACAGCGCCAGCGCCCAGGTATCGGTGAATGCCGGACCGTCGCCGCGGTCCACCAGCGCCGTGGTGAACAGGCAGACGCCCGCCATCGTCGCGAGACCCGTCGCCGCGTGTCGGCCCCCCGGCCGGCCCGCGTCGCGCTCGGTGGCGAGAGCGAGCAGGGCGAGGACCATCCAGGCAATCGCCACCGGCACCCCATCCCAGGCCGCCGCGATCGCCACGGCGGCGAGCGCGAATCCCATGATGATCCAGGAAGCCCACCGGCGCTGCCAGCCCGCGGCGAGATACACAAGCGCGAGGACGCTCGGCACGATCTGCGGGGAACGCTCAAGCACGGGGATCTCAAGCGCGGCGGCGAGCACCCACAGCGTGAGCGGGTTCGCGACGAACAGAAAACGCTCGACGGGAGCCGTATCCGTGACGCGATCGGTGGCGAAAGGATGGCGTGTCAGGTGCTGATACCACAGCAGGCTGAACAGCGTTGCCAGAGCGGCGAGCGCAATCCAGCGCGCAGATATGCCGTCGAGGCCATTCACCGCTCCCACAGCGAACGCCGCCCACGTTAGCAGGAGTACGCCGAGCCGTGCTTCAACCCACGTCCGGCGGTAGGTGACGTGGAGGGCGAGCACACCGCCGGCGGCGATCAGCCAGGCGCCGCTGGACGTTCCCAGGGCCTCGGCTGCGCCTCCGATCGCCAGGAATAGGAAACCAAACAGAGCGAGGTTGAACGTCGCGCGCCACGACATCGTGTAGGCGAGGATCCCCGTACCCAGTCCGATCACCTCGAGATAGGCCAGGAATCCCTGGGGATTGGGGGCGGTCGCGAGAATGATGGGCGCGAGGTACGCGCCGCCCAGCGCCCAGATCGCGAGACCTTCGATTTCATGATGCAGCGCGAGCATCGTGACCGCGACCGTGGTTGCCGCGAGCAGCAGGATGCCCAGCTGGCGGTCGAACAGCGCATACGGGCCGGCGGCCGCCCACAGCCCGAGATACGTCAGCCCGCCACCCGCCCCGATCAGCGCGGCGCCATAGGTGCGCATGCCGCGCAGGATGCGCTCATGTCCCCACGCCGCGACGGCGATGCCGGCGACGATGGCGCCGAGCGCCCGAAACAGCGGCGAGACCCAGCCCCGGTCGAACGCGTATTTCAGGAAAAACGCGGCCGCCGTGAGCAGCGCGAGCACGCCCACCGCCAGCAGGCCGCGCTGGCCAAACCATTGCTCGAGATCGGTTGCCGGGTTCGCTGCCGGTCTGGTCGGCAGCGACGCGCGCGCCGGCGGCGCCGCCGGACGCTGACGCTCGGCGGGGGAGGCGGGGGAGGCCGGGCGGACGGGGGGGAGTGACGTCGGCAGCGGCAGCCGGTCAGCGGTATTCGAAGCGGACGTGAGCCGGCGGATGATGTTTTCGAGGGTTGCGACTCGGCGCTCGAGCGCTGCGAGGGTTTCCTTCTGCTCGTCGCTCACACCGTCGCGGTTGCCCGCCGAGCTCCAAGCATCGTGATCCCGATCGTCGCGACGGCGATAATCGCGAGATCCCAGCTCCATCCAGGCTCAAGAGCCGGAACCAGCAGCTGCACGAGATTCATGAGGAAATCGAACGCGCCGATCAACAACCCGAGCAGCACCGTTCCCTGCAATGTGAATCCGCGTTGCGCCAGGATGCTTCCGGTTCCCAGAATCACCGCCGCCTGCCCGGCGGCGATGGCGCTCGTGGTTGCGATCCCACCCAGGAACGTGCTCATGAATGCCGTGCGGGAAGGCACGTAGCTGAAAAATTGAGTGTGAACGAAGGCCATCACGACACCTGCCAGCACCGCGCAGATCGTGGCCCAGATGGCGTACGCAATGACAACCCGGTTGCGACTGTCTGGCATGAGGCCTCCTGCCCCATCATAGGAAATCGCTCCAGCTACCGCAACGCTGCCGCTGCCTCCACGAGTGCCGCTCGCGCCTGATCGACACGCGATACTAGATCGGCGAGCTCCTTATTCGCCGTCGCGGCATCGGCGTAGCGAATGGCCTCGTTCACCGTCGGGAATGCCATAGTGGCGTACCCGTTGTCGATGTCGGACGCAAACTGGAGACTCCGGAACCAGGGGCGGCTCACGAGACCCTCCGGCCGTGTGAGTCGCCGCTCGACCTGCATCAGCGCGTGATTGACACGCGTGCCCCGGTCCTCGTTCGTTTTGGCGGTATCACGAGCCGCATTGAACGCGCGCGCGACAGCGGTAAAGCGGTCGAGCGCGTCCTTGAGCGATTGCGTACTCACGCCGCTCCATTTCTTCGCTGCAATTCCGGAATCGAGCTGCGCGACGAGCGCGTTCATCTCGACGCCGAAATTGGCGTAGTCGAACGGCAGGATCTCGCTGTTGGCGAGCCGGCCGAGGATGACCGAGACGAGCTGCGCGCCGGCGCGATGCGATTTGTAGCCGGGATCGCCGAACCGCGTCATCCAGTCATACGAGTCGTACATCGAGTGATAGATGCCGTCGGGTCCGTCGAACCCGATCCCACCCGATGGAATGCCGAGATGGTGGTAGAAGCCGGCGAAGTCGGAGCCGCCGCCCAAATTGCCGAACGTCAGCGCCGTGGTGTCGCCGTTCTTGCTCTTGAGCCACACGTCGTAGACGGAACCCGGCCCCACCGGGTCGGGCACGGCGCGCGCCGCGGCGCGAAACAGCGGTTTGAGCGAGGGCGAGCCCGCGCCGCTGAAGCTCGTGCCCGAGAACGTCCCGTCTTCATTGATGTACGCGACCGCCTTGCTGCGCAACGAGTCCTCCAACTCTTCCACCCACTCCGTCGAGCCGATCAGTCCCCATTCCTCGGCGTCCCAGGTCGCGAACACGACGGTACGCGCGGGCCGTTGCCCCACCCCCTCGCGCGCCAGCGTCGCAAATGCCCGCGCCGCTTCGAGCACGGAAACGGTGCCGCTGACATTGTCGCGCGCGCCGGGACTCCACGAATCGCGATGACCGCCGACGACGACCCATTCGTCGGGCCACTTCGCGCCGCGGATCATGCCGACCGTGTTCCAGATCTTGTGATACGCGCGCTCGCCGCGCTCGGTCTTCACGTGCAGCCGCGCGCGCACGGGACCGGGGCCGACGTGATAGCGGAACGGCAGGGCTCCCTGCCAGCTCTGCGGGACCGAGGGACCCACGAGCGGCTCGAGCAGCCTGCGCGCGTTGCCGTAGCTCATCGGGATGATCGGAATCTTCGGGATGTCGAGCGAATCCTCGGGCACGCGCCGCGCGCCTTCCACCGACGGCCAGCTGGGCGTGGTCGGATCGCCGTTGCCGTTCATCATGCTGCCGCGCTGGATCCCGTCGGCGTTCCGCATCGGCCCCTTGGGATAGACCTCGCCCTGGAAGTAGCCGTCCTGCTGCGGATCCGAATACACGATCAGGCCGACCGCGCCGCGCTTCTGCGCTTCACGGGCCTTGATGCCCCGGAACGAACGGCCGTAGCGCGCGATCGCGATCTTGCCGCGCACGCTGATGCCGAGTGAGTCGAGGGTCTTGTAGTCTTCGATCAGCCCGAAGTTGACGTAGACGACCTCAGCCGTGACGTTGCCGTCGCCGCTATAGCCGTTGAACGGCGGGACCTGAGGCCCGCGGCCGGGCTCGCCCAGCGACAGCCGTTCGGTGCGCTTTCCGTTGATGATCCACGCGGCCACGGTGTCGGGCTGGGGCAAGTAGATCGTGTATTCCTTGCTCCACGCGTCGATCCCCCACGACTTCATTTTGTCGAGCACGTAGTCGCGGGTAGTCGCCTGCGCCGGCGTCCCCGCCATGTGCGGCACGGCGGAAAGATCCCGAGACATTTGTCTGACGCTGGCGGTGTCGGGGATCGCGATGAGACGCTGCTCAAAAGTCTGGGCGGCCTGGGCGGTTAGGCGGTTAGGCGGATAGGCGGTTAGCAGAATCATGGCCATGGCGAGTCCGCTAGACATCTGACCGCCTAACCGCCTTCTCTCATTGTTCACAGATCTCTCCCAGCCAACAGTACCGGTCGTGGTGTTCGAAGCCTTCGTATAAGAGCCGTCACGCACATACACAGTAACGCCCCCAGCGCTGCCAGGCCCATGTCTTTCTGCGGGTCCCAGACATCGCCTTGTGTGCCGAGCCACGCGTCCCCCGTGCCCGGGGCGACCATAGTGGCGACCACCATCTCCATGATCTCGTACAGCGCGCTGAATGCCAGCGTCACGTCGAGCGGGAGATAATAGGCCCAGACCCCACGCGTATTCGCGACCCGGAGAAACACTTCCCGAATCGGATAGGCCATGAGCAGCCCGAACGAGCAGTGCACGATGCGGTCGAAGTGATTGCGCGAAAAGCCGAACGCGTGCTGGATCCAGTAGCCGAGCGGGACCTCGGAGTAGGTGTAATGCGCACCGACGGCGTGGAGGGTCATGAACGCGGTGATCAGCAGGTATGAAAGATCCGAGAGTGGGAACGCGCGATAGGTCCCCGCCAGGATGGCGACCAACGCGACGACCAGGAGGTTCTCCAGGAACCAGTCCTTGCGGTCCAGCGGCGCGATCGCGGTTACGATCCAGACGACCGCGTACCAGGCCACGAGAGTCTGAAGCAGCCTGTGGTCGCGGAAGCGGGTCCGTTTGTGGGTTGTGGACGTGGAGATCATGGCTATCGGCTATCGGCTATTGGGTATTGGCTATCGGGTGGTCGCTTGTCGAAGCGAGGACCCAAGAGCCGATTGCTGATAGCCGATAGCTCCCTCATTCATCCACGTGGGTTCAAGATCTGCGTGATCCGCGCCTGTAAATCGACGATGTGGGCGCGCGTCATCCGATCGCCCGCGCGCGCCAGCGCCCCGCGCAGCGTGCTTTGCAGGTCCGTCAGCTCGAGCCGCGCCTGCGCGCGCGCATCGGCGGGCCGCGGCGGCGGTGCGTTGAACCCGGGGAACGGCGTGAAGCCGGGCGGCAGCGGCGTCACCAACGGCGTGCTGATCAGGCGTTCCATCTGATCGACGAACGAGCGCTGGAGGTTGCGCCGGTAGGCGTCCACCCGCACGCTCCCCGCCCCGGCCAGCTCGCTGAAAACGCCACGACGCACGTCGCCGAACAGATCCGCGATCGTGTAGGCCCCGGGTTGCGTCTGCCCCTGGTCTGCGAGCCGGGACAGCCGCGCGTCCTGGAACAGCAGACTGAGCACGGCGTTCTGGCGCACGCGCACGCGCTCCACGAACCCGGTCGGCTCGATGCGTCGCAGGATCTCGGGATCGAAGAAGTACGTCGGCGTGGTGAACACGTTGTCGTTCAGGAATCGCACCGCTTCGGCCTGCTTGGCGCGCGGCACCGGCTGGTACACCGTGCCCGACTGGCTCACGTACTTGGTGAACTGGTACACGCCGCCCACGACCACGGCGACGTGGCTCATCTCGCGCGCCCACTGGGCGATCAGCTCGCCGTACATGTCGCTCAGCCGGTCGTAATTGTCGAGCCGGTCTTCCGTCGTGGCGGGAATCAGCATCGGGACGAGCCGTTTGATGTTGCGCACGCCGTAGCCGCTCGCGCGCACCGGATCGTCGCCCAGCGCCTCGGTGATGATGCGCGGATCGACCGGATCGCCGTCGCCGATCCAGCGGTTGAACGGGTTGGCATCCTGCGACCGGGCCAGTGAATCGAGCACCGGGCGCTCCGCATCGGGTGAAGCGGCGGCCGGAATGCGCCGGTAGCCCCAATCGATCGCGAAAAAGTCGTACGGTCCGATACCCTGCATCAGGCAGGCGTTGTCCTCGGGCTGCGCGACGTAGTTATAGCGCGCGTAGTCCATGATCGACGGACTGGTGCCCTGCATCTTGCAGGTGAACGAACGGCTGCGCAGCGAGTCGACCGGATAATAGGTCGAGGCGACCATGTTGTGGCGCAGGCCGAGGCTGTGCCCCACTTCATGCGTCGCCACGTACGCCACCATGAGTCCCATCAGCGAATCGGGGAACGGCAGATCCTTGGCGCGCGGATCCGCCGCGCCCGCCTGCGTCCAGTACCACGCCTCGACCAGGCTCGTGATGTTGTGATAGAACCCGATGTTGGCGTTCATGATCTCACCCGAGCGGGGGTCGCTGAGCCGCGGCCCGTACGCGTTCTCGATGACGGACGGCAGCCACCGGATCGTGGAGTTCTGCGCGTCGTCCAGGTCGAAGTCTGGATCGTCGGTCGGCGCCACTTTGGCCACGATGGCGTGGCTGAAGCCGGCGGCGCGGAACACGGGCTCCCACATCTCGACGCCCTTGATCAGCCAGGGCACCCACTTGGCCGGCGTCGCGGGATCGATCCACCAGGTGATCGGCGTGACCGGATCGGACACCGCGGCGGTGGGATCCTTGGGTTCGAGCCTGTAGCGCTGGATGAAGCAGCGGCGCGCTCCCACAACCCGGTCATCGTTGTAATTCTCGAATGACAGGTTGAAGTAGCCCACGCGGTCGTCGCACAGCCGCGCCATCATCGGGTGATCCGGCAGCAGGACCATCGAGTAGTTCATCAGCATCGTGAGCGAGTTGAGCGAGCGCTGAGTCTGCGCCCCGGGCGCGCCGGGCAGCGAATCCACCTCGAACGTCTGAAGCGCGCTCACTTCGATGTTGCGCGGGAACGAGCGCGCGCGGTCCACCACCGAGCGGGCCGGATCCATCCGGCGGACGCGAATGCCCGACTGGCGAATGTTCAGCTCCTGCACGTCCGTGGTGAACAGCCGGGTCGTCTCGACCACGGCGTTGCTGTCGGGGGTGTGCCAGGCGGCGACGTCAAAGCTCATGATGATCGGCGCGATATTCGACAGCCGCACCGCGCGCGCCACCGGCTGCGTGCTGTCGGCCCGCATGGCGTACGACACGATGCGCAGGAACACCTTGTTCCCCATCCGCTCCCACACGACGATGCGGTTGCTGATTTCTTCCCCGGCGTAGCGGATGCCCCGCATGGTGCCGCGCTGGTCTGCGACCAGCAGGAACTGGCGCCCGAACATTCCCTTGGGGATCTCATAGAACAGCTTCTCGCCGATCCGGTGCACGATGAACACACCCGAATCGGTGACCGCGCCGGCGGTGATAACCTGGTTGTACGGCTTCGGGCCCTCCGCGGGGGTCTGCCGGGCCCCCTGGCCCCCGTTCGCCGTGCGTGACGTATCTTGACGGGTAGGCGCCGGGACCGGCTGTTGGCGGGCCGCAGAGGTGCCGGACGAACACGCGAGGACACCGAAACCGAGTAGGACGCTGAATGGACGCATCGGTCTGCCTTTGGATTGTATTGAGGAACGGAGAGATTAGACCGCGCGGAGTCCTTCGTCAATGAAGAGTCTGCGAGTATTGATCATCGTTGTCGCGCTCGCTGCGATGGTCTTCGGTGCCGCGGTAACGCTGGCGGTGACCGGGAACCTCGGCTCCGTCACCGCAATCGTCGTGCTGATCGTCGGCGCTGCCCTGCTTCCCGTCATCTGGCTGCTGGTGCGCCGCAGGATGTGGGAGCCGCTGACGGCCCTGCGGCGCGGTATCCAGCAAGTCTCCGACGGCGATCTCACCACGCAAGTCGTCGTCCAGCGCGACGACGAGCTCGGCGACGTCACGACCCACTTCAATCGGATGACGCGGGTGTTGCACGATCGCGCCGAGGAACAGGGCCGCTTCGCGGCGGCGGGGGAGCTCCTGGGCGGCGTGGCGCACGAGGTGAACAATCCCCTGATGGCGATCGCCAGCCACGCCGAGCTGCGGCTGGCCGATCCAGGCCTGCCGGCCGAGCAGCGCAATGAGATGCAGACCATCCTGCGCCAGGCACAGCGCGCGGCCAAGCTGCTGCGCGGCCTGCTGCGCTTCGTCCGCGCCGGAGAAAAGCGCGCCGCCGCCGTGAACCTGAACGACGTGGTGCGCAGTGCGATCGACCTCGTGTCCTACCGCTTTCTGTTCGACGAAATCACGCTCGAAGGAAGGCTCGATCCGGCGTTGCCGACGGTAATTGGAGATCCAAACCGCCTCGAGCGGGTGGTCGTCAATCTGTTGAGCAACGCGTTGGACGCCCTGGGCGCGGTCCAGCCGCCGCGCCGCCTGATCGTCGATTCGTTCAGCGACGACACCGGCGGGCGCGTCTGCGTGACGGTGACCGACAATGGCCCGGGCGTGGCGCCCGAAATCGCCCAGCGGCTGTTCCGGCCGTTTGCGAGCACCAAGGGTCCCCGCGGGACCGGGCTGGGACTCTACACCTCGCGCCAGATCGTGCGCGAGGCCGAGGGCGAGCTCGACCTCGTGCCGCGTGCCACCTCGGGAACGCAGTTCTTGATGTGGCTGCCGAGTACGCGCCGACCTGTCCCCTCAGCGCCCTCCGTGGTGCCTCAGGCAGCGCCGAGCGACGCTGGGACCAAGGGGAGTCTGGCGGGGATTCGAGTGCTTCTGGTGGACGATGAGGATCTGGTCCGGCGGCCGATGAGTCGCTTCCTCACCCGGGTCGGCGCCGAGATCAGCGAGGCAGGCGACGGCGAGGCGGCGCTCGCCCGCCTCCATGCCGGCTTCGACCCTCACGTCATTCTCGCCGACTTGCGTATGCCCCGGCTGGACGGCGCGGCCTTCTATCTGATCCTGCAGCAGCAGCGCCCTGCCCTCGCCGAGCGCGTGATCTTTTTGTCGGGCGACATCACTCAGCTGGCGGCCCCGGGCCTTGCCGAGGTGCCGCGTGATCGGATCCTGGTCAAGCCCGTTGAATTGGCCGAGCTGGAGCAGCGCATTCTGGCGTTCGTGCGCGAGAAAGCCGCCTGATGCTCATCGTGGTCGTGTTGTTCGCGACGGTGTTACTGCGCGCCGGCATCGTGCTCACCGTGGTCTACCTGATTCTGCCCCCTACCAAGACCTGCCCGCAATGCGGCACGGCGCTCGCAACCATCCGGCATCCGGCGCTGCGGATCCTGGTACCGATCGTCAGGCACGCATGGTGTCTGGACTGCGGCTGGAGCGGTGTGGTGCGCGAGCCTCAGTCGCGCGTGATCAACCGCGCGGCGCGCTCGTAAAAGAAGTAGTCCCAGGCCCAGTTCAACAGCACGAACAGCTTGTTGCGGAACCCGATGAGCTGGACGATGTGAATCCCCAGCCACATCACCCACGCCGGGAACCCGCGCGCCTGCACCCCGTAGACGTTGCACACGGCGGCATTGCGGCCGATCGTCGCGAGCGTGCCCTGATCGCGATAGCGGAACGGCACGAGCGACCTTCCACGCAGGATGTTGGTGATATTGAGCGCCGCGTGCTTTCCCATCTGGATCGCGACCGGTGCCACCATGGGCAGCGGCTCGCCGTTCTCTTCGAGGCAGGCCGCGTCGCCGATGATATAGACTTCGGGATGTCCGGGGAGCTGCAACGTGGGCTCGACGGCGATCCGTCCCTGCCGCCCGGCGGCTAAACCCAGTCGGTCGCTGAGTGACGCCGCCTTGACACCGGCGGCCCAGATCACGGTGTGGGCCGGAATCACTTCGCCGCTCTTCAGCCGCACGAGCTCACCGTCGAAGTCGGCGACGACGGCGCTGAAGCGGACTTCGATCCACTTGCGCCACAAAGTCTTCACGGCGGCCTCGCGCAATCGCTCCGGCATGGCAGCGAGGATCTTGTCGGTGGCCTCGAGCAACAGGATCCGGACGTCCTTGATGTTGAGCCGCGGGTAGTCCTTCACCAGCACCAGGCGGATCAACTCCGACAGCGCGCCTGCCATCTCGACCCCCGTCGGTCCGCCGCCGACCACGACGAAGGTGAGCATGGCGCGGCGGCGCTCGGCATCGACCTCGAGCATAGCCTGCTCGAAGCAGGTGAGGACGTGGTTGCGGATCTTTACGGCGTCGGGAATGTCCTTCAGGCCCAGGCCACATTGCATGATCGAATCGAGACCGAAGAAATTCGTCGCACCGCCATGGGACAGCACGAGGTAGTCGTACGGGATCGACCCGACATTGGTCTCGAGACGGCGGTGCGCGAAGTCGGCCCGGTGCACCTCCACCATGCGGAAGTCGAAGTTCTTTTGTCCGCGCAGGATGGCGCGAACCGGTTTGGCGATTTGCTCCGGCTCGAGCCCCGCCGTGGCGACTTGATAGAGGAGCGGTTGAAAGAGGTGGTAATTGTTCTGGTCGAGGAGGACTACCTTCGCGGGCGCGTTGCGCAGCGCACGGGCGGCGTTGAGGCCGCCGAACCCGCCCCCGACGATCACGACGGTGGGTGGGGCCGTCACTCCCGGGCCCGCTGGTTCCACGCCCACATGCCGGACATCGTCTTCAGATTGATCGGGTGACCGAGCAGGCGCGCCTGGAGCACCACCTGGCCGCGATGATGGCCGTCGTGGACCATGTAGTAGGCGAGGTACTCCGCCGCGCTCAACGGAAATCCGATGATGCGACTGTTGTCGCGCAGCGCGGCGCCGACAATCGCGAGGACCGCTGTGCGCTTGGCCCCCAGCGCCTTGGCCGCCTGGGCCGGCGTGACGTGGAAACGATCGAGCTCGTTCGGGACCGGATACGCGGGAGCAGTGCGCTCGAGGTAGCGCAGGCCGCAATTGTGGATGTGCGCGAACTGGGCGGCGATGGTGCGGCCTCTGGGGAGCGGCGAGGGCGCCCGCCACACCGCGGGATGGAGCTGCTGGACGAGAAACTGATTGACCCGCGCGTTCGCGGCATACGCCTTGAGCAGCGCGGCGGCGCTGTCTAGCCCGTGAGTTTTCGCCATAGGACCGCGAGCGGATCGTAGTTCGCGTCCACGACGCGCTCCTTGAGCGGAATGATGGCGTTGTCCGTGATCGTGATCGACTCGGGACACACTTCGGTACAGCACTTGGTGATGTTGCAGTACCCGATCCCGCCCTCGTGGCGCAGGTGATCGCGCCGGTCCGCTTCATCGAGCGGATGCATCTCGTACACCGCCGCGCGCACCAGCATCGCGGGGCCCATGAACGCCTCGTGCTTCTCGTGCGTGCGCAGCACGTGGCACACGTCCTGGCACAGGAAGCACTCGATGCACTTGCGGAATTCCTGGGGGCGCTCGACCTCGTACTGATACATCCGCCACGTGCCGTCCGGCGCGTCCGCCTTGCGCGGCTGGAACGCGGGGATCCGCTTGTTCACCTCGTAATTCCACGATACGTCGGTCACCAGGTCCTTGATCACCGGAAACGCCTTCATCGGCGTGACGGTGATCGTCTCGTCGGGCGCGTAGTCCGACATCCGCGTCATGCACATCAGCTTGGGCTTACCGTTGATCTCCGCCGAGCACGAACCGCACTTCCCGGCCTTGCAGTTCCAGCGCACCGCGAGATCGGGGGCCTGCTCGGCCTGAATGGCGTGCACCGCGTCCAGCACGACCATGCCCTCACCGGCAGCGACCTGATACTCCTTCAGCTCGCCACGCTCCCGGGTGCCGCGGAACAGCCGGAATTTCCGCCGCTCAGCCACGGTCACTTCCCTTCCTTAATGAGGGTCATCAAATCGGGTGGGAGCGGCGGCTGGGTCTCGCGCCGTACCACCATCCGATCGCTTTCCTTCTTGATCACGATCTGCTCGCGCGCCTGCCGCTCGTCGGAATCAGGGTAGTCGCTGCGCGTATGGGCGCCGCGGCTCTCGGTGCGCTCGAGCGCGGCGCGAGCCGTAGCCTCCGACACGATCAGCAATGACTGCAGGTCGATCGCGGTATGCCAGCCGGGGTTGTACTCGCGGCTGCCGGTGACACCTACGGTCCGGGCGCGTGCTTTCAGCTTGTCGAGCTCGGCGAGCGCGGTTTCGAGACCGGCCTGGTCGCGAATGATCCCGGCGTTGCGCTGCATGATCGCCTGCAGCGCCGCCTGAACCGCGAAGGGGTTTTCCCCGTCGCGCTCGAACGGCACCAGCGCTTCGCGCATGGCACGCTCGACCTCCGCGTCCGGGATCGGCGGCGGTGCGCCGCGCCTGGACGCGGCGTACTGCCCCGCTCTGCGACCGAACACCAGCAGATCGCTCAGCGAATTGCCGCCCAGCCGGTTGGCGCCATGCATCCCGCCGCCGACTTCGCCCGCGGCGTAGAGGCCGGGCACCGTCGATTCCTGCGTATCCGCGTCGACCTTGACCCCGCCCATCATGTAGTGCGTCGTCGGCCCGATTTCCATCGGATCTTTGGTGATGTCGACCTGCGCCAGCTCTTTGAACTGGTGATACATGCTGGGCAGCTTCTGCTTGATGTAGTCGGGACTCTGCTTGGAGGCGATGTCGAGCAGCACGCCTCCGTGCTCCGAGCCCCGCCCTTCGGCGATCTCCTTCGTGATGGCCTTGGCCACGACGTCGCGGGTCAGCAGCTCAGGCGGCCGCCGGTTTTTCTTGCGCTCGCCTTTCACCCAGGCGTCCGACTCGGCTTCGGTTTCGGCGAAATCGCCTTTGAACATGTCCGGCATGTAGCGGAACATGAAGCGCTCGCCGGCCGAGTTCTTGAGCACGCCACCTTCGCCGCGCACGCCCTCGGTCACGAGGATGCCGCGCACGCTCGGCGGCCAGACCATTCCAGTCGGGTGGAACTGCACGAACTCCATGTCGATCAGCTCGGCGCCCGCTTCGTAGGCGAGGGCGTGGCCGTCGCCCGTGTATTCCCACGAGTTGCTCGTGATCTGCCAGGCCTTGCCGATGCCGCCGGTCGCGAGCACGATCGCGCCGGTCTTGAACAGCACGAACCGGCCGGTCTCGCGGAAATAGCCGAGGGCTCCCGCAATACGGCCTCCCACAACGAACAGGCGCACGATCGTGCACTCCATATGCACGTCGATCCCGGAGTGCACGCCCTTGTCCTGGAGCACGCGGATCATCTCGAGACCGGTGCGGTCGCCCACGTGCGCGAGCCGGCTGTAGGTGTGCCCGCCGAACGGGCGCTGGTTGATGCGGCCGTCGACCGTGCGGTCGAACAGCGCGCCCCAGGCCTCGAGCTCGTTGATGCGATCGGGGGCTTCCTGGGCGTGGATCTGCGCCATGCGCCAGTTGTTGTGCATCTTGCCGCCGCGCATCGTGTCGCGGAAATGCACGCGCCAGTTGTCTTCCGACATCACGTTGCCGAGCGCCGCAGCGGCTCCGCCCTCGGCCATGACCGTGTGGGCCTTGCCGAGCAGCGACTTGCACACGAGGGCGACTTTGGCCTTGTGGGCGCTCGCTTCGATCGCGGCGCGCAGCCCCGCGCCGCCCGCGCCGATCACCACGACGTCGTAATCGTGGCTGCGGAGATCGCTAGCGGCCATCAGAACAGCCGGACGTCGTGAATGACGCCCATCGTGCAGAGCCGGATGTAGACGTCCGTCAGGGCGACCGAGAACAGCGAGCACCAGGCCCAGAGCTGATGGTTCTTGTTGAGCACGGTGACGCCGCGCCACGCCTGGAAACGCGCCTTCCCGCCGCGCACGCAGGAGTAGCAGTCCACGTTCCCGCCGATCAGGTGCCGGATGGAGTGGCAGCCGAACGTGTAGCTGGCGAGCAGGAACACGTTGAGCGCCATGACCAGGGTCCCGACGCCGACGCCGAACTCCTTCGGGCCTGGCGCCATGGCGCCGTCGGCGAGCACGCCGTTCACGGGCCAGCGTGTGGCGAGCCACACGTCGTAGGCGAGAATGAAGATGAAGATCACCGCGGCATACGTCGCGTAGCGATGCAGGTTTTGCAGGATGAACGGAAACCTGGTCTCGCCCTGGTATCCGTGTCGTGGCTCACCCACGGCGCAGGCGACGGGATCGAGGAAAAACGCGCGGTAGTACGCCTTCCGGTAGTAGTAGCACGTCGCACGGAACACCAACGGGAACGGAAGAATCAGGAACGCCGGCGAGAACGGGAACCACGATGTCTGAATCAGCGGAGAGTAGAACGGCGAGAGGTAGGGTCCCCACTCGAAGTTTCTGCCGATCCAGGCGACCCACGTCGCATAGATGCCGAAGCTGCCCAGCACGAGCGCGGTGAGCACTGGCTGAATCCACCAGGCATCGCGCCGGAGCGTCGCGCCGAGGCTGCGTTCCTGGAGGTCGCGCACGGAGGTCGTCATAGCGTCACCGCCGCCATCGTTTGCTTCACCCCGTCGGCTGATTTCTTGAGCGCCGCCTTCTCCTCGGCCGTCAGCTGCACCTCGATGATTTGCTCGAGCCCGTTCTTGCCCAGCTTGCACGGCACCCCGCAGTACATCCCCGAGAGTTCGTATTCGCCTTCGAGCCAGGCGGCGCACGGGAGCAATCGCTTCTGGTCCAGGACGATCGACTCCACCATCTGCACGGTGGCGGACGAGGGCGCGTAGTAGGCCGAGCCGGTCTTCAAGAAAGCAACGATCTCGGCTCCGCCGTTCCTGGTGCGGTCCACGATCTTGTCGAGCTTGGCCTTGTCGAGCAGCTGGGTGATGGGGATGCCGGAGACGGTCGTGTAGGAGATGAGCGGCACCATCGTGTCGCCGTGCCCGCCGAGCACCATCGCCTGGATGTCCTGGACGGAGACGTCCAGCGCTTCCGAGAGGAAGGTGCGGTAACGGGCGGTGTCGAGCACCCCCGCCATCCCGATGACCCGCTCGCGCGGAAAGCCAGTCACCTGCTTCGCCACCCAGCACATCACGTCGAGCGGGTTCGAGACCACCACCAGGATCGCTTTCGGGCAATGCTGCTTGATCTGCTGCGAGACCTGCTTGACGATGTCGGCGTTGGTGCGCACGAGATCGTCGCGGCTCATGCCGGGTTTGCGCGCAATCCCGGCCGTGACGACGACCAGCTCGGAGCCCGCGGCAGGACTGTAGTCGTTCGAGCCGATCACCCGAGTATCGAAGCCCTCGATCGGTGCGGACTCGTACTGATCGAGCGCCTTCCCCTGCGGGACGCCTTCGATCACGTCGACGAGGACGACGGTGCGGGCGAGCTCTTTTTCGGCGAGGCGTTGCGCGGTGGTAGCGCCGACGTTACCGGCGCCGACAACGGTGATTTTGTTGAACATGGTGCGGGGGAAGTTAACGGCCTGCGTGCGTCAGGCAAACGGCGTCCTATCCGCCTCGCGTATGCATTTCTCGATGCGGATCGGCCCGCAGCCCGTCTACTTGATAAAGTGGGGTGCGCTGGGCCAACTCGAGCCGTTGCTCGGCGCCGCGATCGGTTCGTCCACGCCAGGTCTCGCGAATCAGCTCGGCCAATTCCTGATCACTCGCCCCGGCGCGCAACGGCGCACGCAGATCGATGCCGCGCTCGGCGTAGAGGCATAGCAGCCAGCTGCCGTCAGCCGTCAGCCGGCTGCGGTCGCACGATCGACAGAACGGTGCCGTCGTGGACGCGATAATCCCGAACGTTGTCCCATCGGGCAACTGGAACCGTTCTGCTGGCGCAGTGCCAGCCCCAATCCCGGAAATGGCGCCGTAATGCCTGGTCAGCAGCTCGAGCATTTCACGCTGCGAAACCACCTGCGCCGCCGACCACCCCGTGGCGCCGCCGACGTCCATGTACTCGATGAAGCGTACTTCGGCCTCATGCGTGCGAGCGAATTCGATCAGGTCAAGCAGCTCGTCATCGTTCACGCCGCGCATCACCACGGTGTTGAGCTTCAGGGGCAATCCCGCCGCCCGGGCGGCAGCAATTCCGGCCAGGACATCGGAATGCCTGTCCGTCCGGGCCAAATCGCGCATCCGATCCGGGCGCAGCGTATCGAGGCTGACCGTGACGCGGCCGAGACCGGCCTGGCGCAGCGGCGCTGCGTGTTTGGCGAGGAGCAGACCGTTCGTGGTCATGGCGAGATCGCGAATGCCCGGGATGCCGGCAATCATGCCTGTCAGAGCAGTCAAATCGTGGCGCAACAGCGGCTCGCCGCCCGTCAGCCGAACTTTCTCGACCCCCAATGACGCGAAGACGCTCACGAGGCGGGTGATTTCCTCGAACGTGAGGATCGACTGCTTGGGGAGCCAGACGTACTCCAGCTCCGGCATGCAGTAGCGGCACCGCAGGTTGCAGCGATCGGTGACTGAAACCCGCAGGCTCCCGAGTGGCCGGTCCAGCGTGTCCCGGATCATCGTTCCCCCTCTCCGAAAGGAGAGGGGGCCAGGGGGTGAGGACGCCCCGAAGGATCGACCCAGGTCGCTGTGCCATCTGCATGCATCTCCTTCTTCCAGATCGGCAAACCCTTCTTGACCTCCTCGATTACGTAGCGACACGCCGTAAAGGCCTCGTCGCGGTGCGGCGCGGCCGCCGCAATCGCGATGCTGGCCTCGCCGGCCGGAATGACGCCGAGGCGATGTTGCAGCATGACGCGCGCGTCAGGCCAGCGCGTCTGTGTCTCTCCGAGAATTCGCTCGATCTCGTCGAAGGCCATCTGCTCGTAAGCGGAATACTCGATCGCGGTGACGCCGTCGTCGTTGCGCACCGTTCCGAGAAAGACACACGTGCCACCCCGCTCCGGGCCCTGCACCTGGCCGAGCAGCTCGTTCACGGCGATGGGGTGTCGAGTCAGATGCATCATCATCCTCCCGACAGAGGCGGGAGCAGCGCCACTTCATCGCCATCCGTGACTGACGCGTCGAGCTTCACCTGCCGGCGATTCAGTGCGGCCAGCGGCCGAGCGGGCATCGCCTGCGTGCCGGGAAACACGTCGCGTACCTTGGCGATGACGTCCGCGACCGTCGCCGGCGTCGACACGTTCACTGCCGACGAGTCGCAGCCCGCCAGCTCGGCGTAGCGCGCGAAGAACCGCACCGAAATCTTGCCCATGAGTCGAGTATATTCCTGTCGCGATCCCTTGCCAGATACAGGATTGCTTGGGGCTCGGGGTGGGGTCTCGGGCCAAGGTTAAGC
>JBLNGI010000137.1:0-19906 GCA_050264615.1 Gemmatimonadota bacterium | reverse complement strand
TGGTGATGAAGTCGTGGGCATTCGCCGCCTGCGCCGCCGCCACGACCTGGCTCAGCGGCGCCTCCGGCATGCCGTAACGGATGTTCTCCAGCACCGTGCCGTGGAACAGGTACGGATCCTGGAGCACCATCCCGATCTGCCGGCGATAGTGGCCCGAATCGAGGCGCCGGACGTCGACGCCGTCGATCCGAATCGATCCCCCGGTCACGTCGTAGAAGCGCGCGATCAGGTTCACGATCGTCGTCTTGCCACCGCCGGACGGTCCGACGAGCCCGATCAGCTCACCCGGCGTGACGTCGAAGCTCACCCTGCGCAGCACCTGCCGGACGCCGTCGTAGCCGAACGTCACGTGCTCGAATGTGACGCGGCCGTGCACCGGTTCGAGACGCACCGGCTCGGCCAGATCGCGCACCTCGGGTTCCGTGTCGAGCACCTCGAACACGCGGTGCGCCGACGTGGTCGCGCGGTTGATCGTGCGCGCCATCTGACCGATCACATCGATCGGCGCGAGGAACATCGTCATATAGAGCAGAAACGAGACGAACGTTCCCACGGCGAGCGGCGCGCCGCCGCCGGTGTCGAGCAGCCTCGGCACCGCGAACATCCACACCGTCACGGTCATCGCGTGCACGCCCAGTACCAGCAGCGGCCAAAACGTGGTCCACGACGCGTGAATGCGGTTGAATTCCGCCGTCACGTCTTCGTTGCGCTCCCCGAACCGCTCGATTTCGCGCTGCTCCTGATTGAACGCCTTCACCACGCGGATGCCGGGAATCGTGTCCGACAACACATCGGTCACGCGCGACCACTTGCGCCACGCCCGGATGAACAGCCGGCTGATGTTCTCACCGTGCCGGTAGATCACCCAGCAGAACAACGGGACCGGCACCGTCATCACCAGACCGAGTCGCCAGTCGAGCGACAACAGCACCGTTCCCAGCCCCAGCAGCTGGACCAGCGACAGCGACACGTCCACGATGCCGAACGCCAGGAACTCCCAGAGCCGGTCGGTATCGGCCGATACCCGCGTGATCAGGCTCCCGGTCCGCTTGCGCGAGAAGAACGACAGGCTGAGCCGCTGAATGTGCTCGTACAGCTCGTCGCGCAGGTCGCGCGCGACCCACTCGCCCAGGATCGCCATCAGCCGCAGCCGGACATACGCCGCCGCCTGCTTGATGAGGTACACGGCCGCCATCGCCGCGACCGCGATCCACGCGATCGTCCAGGCGCGCTCGAGCGCCAGCGACCCCGCCTGCGCCGGCCGCACGACCCGGTCGATCAGGAGGCCCGCCAAATACGGCGGGATCAGGCTGACCAGCGTGATCACGGTCGCCGCCGCCATGCCCAGGGCCAGCTGCCGGCGGTAGGGCCTGAGATAGCCGAGCAGCCGGCGAATCACCGCGGTCTGGCGTCCCGAGACCAATGCCTGTGCTTCCCGGATTGGGCGCGCGATGCTGTCGGCGTAGGCCCGATCGGCGTCGACGTGGGGCACGGCGTGATCGTGTCCCGCGAGCTGCTCCTCGAGCACGAAGCGGATGTTCTCGAAGGCGCGGCGCTGGCGATGCGTGTAGCGCAGCAGCGCGAGCGCGGGCTCGCCGGGCGCGCCGAGGACCGTCAACGTGTTGGCGGACAGCCCTGGCGCCTCGCGCACCGCCTCGATGTGAGCCCGCGCGATGCTCCGGACATCCCAGCCCTCACCCGCTCGCTTCGCGACCGCGATGTGGCGCGGCCCGAGGGCGATCCACGACTCGGCGATCTTGAGCCCCTGATCGAGATCGGCGAGCGCGTACAGCTGGACGGGAGCGCCCTGCCAGGCGTGCTCGATCTGCCGCCGCAGCTCCGCAGGAAGCCGCGCCGGCTGGGTGGTGTAACGCGCGATGATGTGATCGTCGAGTTGTTGCAGCGTGCTCATGTCCGTGATTCCTCGAGTCGTACGTAACAGAACGGCCCCCCAGGTCTCATGAAGCACCCGGAAGGCCGGATCACGGCGCGAACTAGATCCGATCGACTTCTAGGGTGCTCCTCCACCTCCACCGGCGCCGGCGATGCCGGACGCAATACGCCCACGGGCGTCCGCAAGCGGCGCGAGCAGGCACAGCATGCCTGGCCCAGCCCAGATGCGGCGCAGCATTGGCGTAACGGTGGACTGACGAATCATTGCGTTCGAGACCTTTCGAATTGTGATTCGGGAGGCTGCTGCGACCAAATTATGATGATGTACGGAGCCGGGCAAGCCCGGGGTTTCATTTACGACCGCCGACCACGTCGTCCAGCGACACGATCCGGCCGCGCGGCGGGATCCCGGGCTCCAGCTCGAGAATCCCGACACTGGGCGGGACGCTGAATCGCGGCGCCCCCGCCCCACCCGGATTCATCACCGTGACCGTTTTGTCCACGAGCTCGAGCAGCGGCTTGTGGCTATGCCCAAAGATGATGATATCGGCGTTCGGGAACGCCTCATGCAGCGTGGCGGGGGTTGGGCTGCCGAACTGGTCGCCGTGCGTCACGACGATCGGAAATCCGTCCAGCTCGATCTCGGCGACCTGCGGGACTCTGGAGCGGATATCGAGGCTGTCGGTGTTCCCGTACACCGCGGTCACGGGCGCCAGTGCCTGCAGCTCGACGATCAGGTCCCACTCCCCGATATCGCCGCCGTGCAGGATGTGATCGACGTCCCGGAACACCTCGAACACCTCCGGACGCAGCACGCCGTGCGTATCCGAGATGACGCCGAGCCTCACGAAACGAGCGACACGGTCACGTAGAAGTTCTCATCCACACGCAGTTCCGCGGCGCGCGGGGACAGTTCCGGCAGCGTCTGCCAGGTGTCGCGGACGCGCAACACCCGCGTGCCCAGTCCGGGAATGTTGACCCGTAGCGGCATGTCGAATCCTGGAACGACGTTGGTCCAGCGATACGACAGCGCGCCGTTCTGGACGCGGTACTCGAACACGGGGATCTGCGTGGTGGTCAGGTATTGCGCGAACACCTTGCTCAAGTCGATCCCGGCCTCACGGCTGATATAGTCCTGAACCTGTGTGCCGGTCACGGTTTGATGGTAGAAGGTCTTGTTCAAGCCCCGCAGGATGTCGCGCCACGTCGCATCGTCATCGATGATCGCGCGGATCGTGTGCAGCATGTTCCCGCCCTTGGGATACATGTCGCCCGAGCCCTGCGCGTTGACCCCGAACGCCGGAATGACGGGCCGGTCGTTGCGCACCCCGCGGCGGGCCCCGATCATGTACGCCGCGCCCGCGCTCTTCCCCAATCGGCACTCGGTGTAAATCCCCTCGGCGTAGTTGGCGAAGCTCTCGTGCACCCACATGTCGGCATGATCCTGCGCGGAGATGTTGTTGCCGAACCACTCGTGCGCGCTCTCGTGGACGATGATGAAGTCCCATTGTAACCCCAGCCCCGTCCCGGACAGGTCGCGGCCGCGATAACCGTTCAGGTAGTGATTGCCGTAGGCGATCGCGCTCTGATGCTCCATGCCGAGATGCGGCGTCTCGATCAGCTTGTAGCCGTCGGCGTACCAGGGGTACGGGCCGAACCAATGCTCGAAACACTGGAGCATCGCAATGGCCTGCTTGAACTGCCCGCGCGCGGTATCGACATGGTAGTCGAGCGGCCAGAAGTCGAGCGACAGCTTGCCCGCCTCGCCCTGCAGCGTATCGCTGAAATGGCCGTAGCGCGCGGCGTTGAGCGTGACGTTGTAGCTGTTGATCGGACTGGCGGCGAACCACTCGTACGTCGTCGTGCCGTCGCGATTGCGAGTGACCCCGCGGAGCCGTCCGTTCGAGACATCGACGAGCGAATCGGGCACCGTGATCGCAATCCGCTGGCTGTCCGGCTCGTCCGCGAGGTAGTCCTTCACGGGCCACCACACGCTGGCGCCCAGGCCTTCGTTGGCGGTGGCGATCCAGGGGCGTCCCAGGCTGTCCCGCTGGAATGTGAACCCACCGTCCCAGGGGAGTCGTGCCCCGATGCGTGGTTTGCCATGGTACCAGACGGTGACCGCGCCCCCCCGCCCCGCCCCCGCCCCCGCCCCCGCCCCCGAGCTGCCGCTGCGCGCCGCGGTGTTCAGCGTCACGAAGAACGCCTTGCCGTCCCGCCTAAACGCGAGCTTGCGACGCTCCTGTACGACGCTGTCGATGACCAACGGGGGCTGGAGGTCGATCTGCATCTCGCGCCCAGGTTGCAGTACGCGATAGGTGATCCGGTTCCAGCCGCTGATGCTGGAATCGCGCAGGCTCAGGGCGACATGCAGGTCGTAGAACTGCGCGTCCCACCAGGCGCGCGCGGGTCCGTTCGAGCCGCGCAGCGTGTCGGCATGCGTGTAGCGCGTGGTGTCCTGGGCAGTCGTGAGCAGGGCAAGGGCGGTGATGATGGGAATCATGAGAACGCGAACACCCGTTCGCCGGCAAACTTTTTCTTTTCAGGGTCCCAGGGGAAGAAAATGACCACGCGGAACTCTACCATCTCCCCCGTCGGCTGACGATCGAGCCACTTGGCCTTGTGCGTTCCAGTGACCCGCGCCTCTTCGCACACACCCTGTGGCCCGATCACGATTGTCTGCAGGTCGAAATGGATGTCGGGAAACGCGCCGAGCAGCTCGAGATAGAAGCGCGTCGCTCCTGCATGCCCTTCCCACCGGCCTCCATCGGGGAAGACTTCGTACACGCAGTCGGGCGTCAGCGTCGCGATCAGGCCCGCGATGTCGCGCTGGTCCTCGGCGATGGAATGGGCCTTCCACAGCTCGCGGATCTCGCGGTACAGCTCCGGTGTGATGTCGCGCGCCAGCAGTTCGCGGGCGTCGAGGCTCACCCCTGCCACGAGCGTACCAGTTTGATCGGGAGGCCGAGAAGAAGAGGGCGCACAGATGTGGCTGCTAGTCTCGCGCGCCGTGCGTCAGTGCGCCAGGGGAGCGTCTCCCCTTCGAAGCGGCTGCTGCAGGGCGAGAATGGGCCGCTCGAAGTAGCGGTGCGAGAGCTCTGCGACGCCATAGGCGCACGCCGAGGGTAGCAGCACCGCGCCGATGGAACTCACCAGCGGCCAGCGCGTCAGGTTGTCCAGCTCGACCCCCACCGTCGCGAGCGCCGTGCCCACAACCATGAGACAGAGGGGGTGCGCAAGGTAGACTCCGTAGCTCACGACGCCCAGCCGGCACAGCCCGGCGTGGCTCAGGACCTGGCTCAGCCGCCGGCCGGGAAAGACGCTGCAAACCAGCAGGGCCGCAAAGCATACGGCGAGGAGCGAGTATCCGATCGTGCCGACCAGCATGGAGTCACGTCTGAAGTGATCGGTGGCGACCAATAGCGCGAGGATCGGGCCGACCACGGCCAGAATGCCGCTGCCCAGACGGCGCAACAGGTCCGGGCGCAGCCACCCCTCGCGCACGACCAGGGCGAGCAAGCCGCCAAGCGCCAAGCTATCGAGCCGAAACACGGTCAACATATGCGTCGCCATCCATCCGGTGTTGAACCCCAGCCAAGCGACGGTCCGGAGTATCGGAACCACGATGACTATGGACGCGAGTCCGCCGACCAGGGCGGGGATCGACATCTGGCGGATCACAAACGGCCACGCGAGGTAAAACTGCTCCTCGAGCGCCAGCGACCACGTGATGTCGAGCGCGAAGAGTTGCCACCCGTGGAGCACGATGGCGACGTTCGCGAGATAGGTGAGATACAGGAACCGGTCGTCGAGTACTGCACGCAAGGCGGGGCTGACACCGTGCAATGGAAGCAGCACGAACGCGACGAACAGCAGCGCGTAGTAGAGCGGAAAAATCCGCAGCACGCGCCGGACATAGAAGTCCCGGTAGTAGTGCAGTGAATGGCGTGCGTCCCAGAGGATGCCCGTGATGAGAAAGCCCGAGAGCACCAAGTACAGGTCGATCGCCACCCAACCGGTGCGCACGAACCGATTGATGGCCTCGTATCCCGCCGGGTAGCGCCAGAAGTGCGACAGCAAGACGGCGATGGTCGCAATCCCTCTCAGGCCATCGAGCTCGATTACGCGACCCGATCGGCGCGGCGATGATATCGAGGCGGTACGACGTGGATGCGTGCGCGGCCGGACCAGCAAGCCCGTTCGCATGTGCGGATCTTAAGAAAATCGGCGACCCCGAGACATCGTCCACGGCAGGGAAAGCATTAACCCGAGGAAGGCTGTCGGTCATCCTTGCCACGGCGTCGTCAGCTTGATCGGCAATCCGAAATGATCGACGATGCGCTGCACGATGAAGTCAACGAGCTCGGAGATCTGTTTGGGGCGCTGGTAGAACCCCGGCGCGGCCGGCAGCACCACGGCGCCCGCTTCGGCCGCCGCCGTCATGTTGCGGAGATGGACCACGGAGAGCGGCGTCTCCCGCGGGACGAGCACGAGCTTGCGCCGCTCCTTGAGCGTCACATCCGCGGCGCGCTCGATCAGCGAGCGGCTCGTCCCGTGCGCGATCGCGGCGAGCGTGCCCATCGAGCATGGGCACACCACCATGCCGAGCGTTTGCACCGAGCCCGAGGCCGGCTTCGCCCCGCGGTCCGCGTCGTTGAAGAGACGGACGCAGGCCCATTCACCGGTCGCCGCGCGGAGCGCTGCCTCATCCTTGATGCCGCACTCCTCGGCGAGCAGCCGCCAGCCGTGTGTCGAGATCAGCAGCCAGGTCGGCACCCGGTTTTGCGCCAGCACCTCGAGCAATCGCACGGCATAGGGCGCTCCGGAAGCGCCCGTGATTGCGAAGATGAGCGGTGTGTCAGGAGTTGGCACGGTCGGAAACATACCCTCTGGCGTGGGGCCATGCGCAAAGGTCAATTCGAGGGATTCCTCACCTTTTCCAGAGGTTCTGATGCTTGCACGAATTCGCTCCCTCAGCGTCGCGCTCGCCGCCGTGCTTCCCCTCGGCGTGCTGGCGCAGGCGCCTGCCAATGGCAATTCGACTGCAACTACCCTGACGCCACCGGTCGCCGCCGTGCGGCCGCACACATTCAACGAGTTCGGCGCCACGCGCGTCGACCAGTACTACTGGCTCAAGGAGCGCAGCAATCCCGAGGTGATCAAGTACCTCGAGGATGAAAACGCGTACACCCTGGCGGTGATGGCACACACCCAGCCGCTGCAAGAGCGGCTCTATGAGGAACTGAAAGGGCGCGTGCTCCAGAACGACCAGTCGGTGCCGTTCCGGGAAGGCACCTACTACTACTACACGCGTCTGGTCGAGGGAAAGAATTACCCGATCTACGCTCGCAAGCGCGGCGCGGTGAGCGCACCCGAAGAGGTCATGATCGATGTGAACGTCCTCGCCGAGGGAAAACCCACGTTCATCGTTCGCGCGTGGGACGTCAGCTCGGGCGAGGACATACTCGCGTTCGCGGTCGACACCACGGGTGGCCGCGTCAGCTCGATTCGGTTCAAGAATCTCCGCACCGGCGCGATGCTGCCCGACGTCCTTCCGGGCGCGATCGGAGGCCTAGCCTGGGCCCAGGACAATCGCACGATCTTTTACACGAAGGCCGACCCCGTCACCGTGAGACCGTATCAGGTCTGGCGCCACAAACTCGGCACGCAGGCGTCGAGCGACAAAATGGTCTACGAGGACAAGGACGAGACGTATTACGTCGGGGTCTTCACGACGAAGTCGCGCGCGTACGTCATGATTCAGTCCTCGCAAACCATGGCGACCGAATACAGCTACGTGCGAGCCGACCAACCCGACCAGCCGTTCAGGATCTTGATCCCCCGCCAGCGCGGGCACGAGTACTACGCCAATCATTTCGGCAACGATTTCTACCTGCTGTCGAACGACCACGCGCAGAACTTTCGCCTGATGCGCACGCCGGTGGTGCGTCCAGGACGCGACAACTGGGAAGAAGTGATCCCCCACCGTGCCGACGTGCTGCTCGAAGACTTCGAGTTCTTCAAGGATTACATGGTCGTCACCGAGCGCAAGGACGGTCTGGTGCAGCTGCGCGTGCGTCCCTGGGGCGGGCAGAACGAGTTCTACCTCGATTTCGGAGAGCCGGCGTACCTCGCATTCGTCAGCACGAATCGGGAATTCGACACCCCGCTGCTGCGCTACGTCTATACGTCGCTGACCACACCGTCCTCGACGTACGACTACGACATGCGGTCAAAGCAGAAGACGTTGCTCAAGCGTGACTCGATCCTGGGTGGGTTCGATCCCGCGAATTACGTGAGTGAACGGCTCTACACCACCGCGCGAGATGGCGCTCGCGTTCCGGTGTCGATCGTGTATCGCAAGGGCACCGCCCGTCCTGCGCCCCTGCTGCTGACCGGATACGGCTCCTACGGCTCGAGCAGCGATCCCACGTTCTCCTCCGACCGGTTGTCGCTGCTCGATCGCGGCTTCGTGTTCGCGATCGCGCACATCCGCGGTGGGTCCGAAATGGGCCGCGCCTGGTACGAGAACGGCCGGCAGCTTCAGAAGAAGAACACGTTCAACGACTTCATCGATGTGGCCGACGATCTGATTCGCCTGGGCTACACGAACTCGGATCGCCTGTTCGCGCGCGGGGCGAGCGCCGGGGGGCTGCTGATGGGCGCTGTGATCAATGCGCGACCGGAGCTGTGGCGCGGGGTGATCGCGGGAGTGCCGTACGTCGACGTGATCACGACGATGAGCGACTCCACGATTCCGCTGACCACCGGCGAGTACGACGAGTGGGGCAATCCGCACGACTCGACGTTCTATCGCTACATGCTGTCGTACTCACCGTATGACAACGTCGAGCGCAAAGCGTATCCCAACATGCTGATCACGGCAGGGCTGTACGACACGCAGGTGCTGTACGTCGAGCCGGCGAAATGGACCGCGCGGCTGCGCGCCATGAAGACCGACACCAACCGGCTGATCCTGAGAACGAACATGGAAGCGGGCCACGGCGGCGCCTCGGGGCGCTACAAGCGCTGGCGCGACGTGGCGTTTGAGTACGCGTTCCTGCTGGACCTGGCGGGATTCAGAGAAAAGCCGACGCCCTAACGCCCGCGGCGGTTCGGAGTGGGGGACCGCTTCGGATGACGGGGAGGACCATTGGGGAAGCGGGACGGGGGACGGGGGACGGGTACAGTCGAACGCTGCGGTTTCGGTGTACCCATTCCCCGTCCCCCCTCCCCCGTCCGCTTTTTCATAGGATCCGATCCAGCAGCGCCCCCAGAAACACGACAATACTGACGATCCCATTCGCCGTGAAGAACGCCGCATTGAGGCGCGACAAATCACCAGGCTTCACGAGCCGGTGCTCCCACGCGATGATCCCGGCCCCGATGCCCACGCCCGCGAAATACGGCCAGCCCAGCCCGGCTCCGGCGCCGAACGCGAGCAGCGCCACGATGGCGAGCCCATGCAAGAGCTTGGCGAGCAGGATCGCCCGCTGCTGCCCGAACCGCACCACGAACGACCGCAGCCGCTCCGCACGATCAAAGGCTTCGTCCTGCAGCGCGTAGAAGATGTCGAACCCCGCCACCCAGCACATGACGGCAAACGCGATGACGAGCAGCAGCCACCACGGTTCGCTCCACGCGCCGGTGATGGCGACATACCCGCCCACCGGCGCGATGGCGAGCGAGCCGCCGAGCCAGAGGTGGGTCCAATCCGTGAAGCGCTTGGTGTAGCTGTAGGTCGCGATCCAGATGACGGCCAGCGGCGCGAGCGCGGCGCACAGCGGATTCAGCGCCCAGGCCGAGTACAGGAACAGGACCATGGCGGCGATCACGGAGATCCACGCCTGCGTCACGGTGAGCCGACCCGACGGCAGCTCACGCGCCTGCGTACGAGGATTCCGGGCGTCGATGCGCCGATCCGCGATGCGATTGAACCCCATCGCGACGAACCGCGCCGCCGTGAACGCGATGACCACGAGGATCGCCACGCGCCACGTGACCGCCCGCTGGTAGGACGCGACGATCGCGCCGAGCAGCGCGAACGGGAGGGCGAACACCGTATGAGGGAGCTTTACGAAATTGACGTAGCGGATGAATAGCGATTCACCGGAGAAGGTCTGTCCCTCGTGCGTCGTGCGTCGGGCGTCGGGCGTCGGGTTCACAACTCGATCCCGAGATCCTTCCACATGGCATCGACCCTCTGCTTGGTCTCCGCATCCATCACGATCTTGTTAGGCCATTCGCGGGTGAAGCCTTCCTCTTTCCACTTGCGCGTCGCATCGATGCCCATTTTCGAACCGTACGTGAACGCGCGGCTCGCGTGATCGAGGACGTCGATCGGGCCCATCGTGAACCGCACGTCGCGCTGGGGGTCGATGTGATTCAGCGCGACCCACCAGGCTTCCTTCGGATCACGCACGTTGACGTCCTTATCCACCACCACGATCACCTTGGCCAGCGACATCAGGCCCTGCCCCCACAGGCCATTCATCACCTTGTACGCCTGCCCCGGATACTGCTTATCGATGCTCACGAACACGAGGTTGTGAAAAATCCCCTCGGCCGGCATATGCAGATCGACGACCTCCGGAATGGTGAGCCGGAGCAGCGGCAGGAAGATCCGCTCGGTCGCGTGGCCGAGATAGTAGTCCTCCATCGGCGGGCGCCCGACGATCGTGTGCGGCCAGATCGGCTGGTCCCGGAGTGTCACCGCGGTCACGTGGACCCTGGGATAGTAGTCGGCGAGCGAGTAGAAGCCGGTGTGATCGCCAAACGGACCCTCGAGCACCAGCTCGTCGCGCGGATCGATGTATCCCTCGATCACGAAGTCGGCTTCGGCTGGTACCTCGAGGTCCGAGCTGACCGCTTTCGCCAGCCGCACCGGATCGCCCCGCAAGAAGCCGGCGAACAGGAACTCGTCGATGGTGGGCGGGAGCGGCGCCGACGCCGCGTACATGCTCGCGGGGTCGCCACCGAGGGCGATCGCCACGGGCATGGTCTCGCCGCGCTCCGCCATCGTGCGCCAATGCGCGGCGCCGACTTTGTGCCGCTGCCAGTGCATCGCGAGCGTGTTCTTGCCGAGAATCTGGACGCGGTACATCCCCACGTTCCTGACTCCCGACTCCGGATTCCTCGTAATGACACCCCCGAGCGTGATGTATGGCCCGCCGTCTTCGGGCCAGCAGATCGGCGCCGGCAACTGGGTGAGGTCCACGTCCGCATCCTTGATGACCGTCTCCTGGCACGCGGGACGACCGACGGTTTTCGGCGGGAACTTCGCAATTTCGGCGAGCCGCGGCAGCATCGCGAGCTTGCCGAGCCATCCTGCCGGGACTTTCAGCGCCAGCAGCTCGCTGATCCGCGCGGCGATGTCGTCGAGACACTCGACGCCCAGCGCGAGCGCCATGCGCCGCTCCGAGCCGAACAGATTCACCGCGACCGGATATCGGGACGTCGCGCCCCCGCGCAGGGTCGGCTGCTGGAACAGCAGCGCCGGCCCGCCGCCCGACGACTTCATGCAGCGGTCCGCGATCTCCGTGATCTCCTTGTCGATCGACACCGGGTCGTCGACGCGGACGAGCGTGTCCCGTTTCTCGATCGCATCGAGAAACTCGCGCAGGTTAGCGAGTGGCATAGTGGACGGCGCAGATCCCGCCGGTCAGGCGCTCGAATCCGACGTGCGAGAATCCCGCTGCCAGCAGGCGTTGCGCCAGGGCCTCCGGCTCGGAAAACGCGAGCACCGACTCTGGCAGGTAGGTATAGGCGTCTCTATGTTTCGACACCAGCCGGCCGATGGCGGGCAGAATCTTGCGGAAGTAGAAGAGGTACACCGCGCGCAGCGGCGCGAACCGCGGCGTGGCGAACTCGAGCACCACGAAGCGCGCACCGGGCTTCAGCACGCGGGCCGCTTCACTCAAGGCCCGGTCCAGGTCGGCTACATTGCGGACGCCGAATCCCACCAGCGCACCGTCGAACCGCGCCGCGGGAAAAGGCAGCGCGAGTGCATCGGCGGCGACGGGCACGGTGCGAGAAGCCTTGTCGCGTCCCCGCGCAAGCATGGGAACGACGAAATCGGCCCCGATCACGCGGCCGCGAAAGCCAGCGCGGCGCGCCAGCTCGGCGGCGAGATCGAGTGTTCCGGCGCACAGATCGAGGTACGTGCCGTCCGGCTTTGCTTCCCAGCCGAGCCGCTGCACGGCGGTCCGCCGCCAGGACCGGTCGAGGTTGAGGCTCAGCAGATGATTCAGGAAGTCGTAGCGCGGTGCGATTGCGGTGAACACGTCTCGCACGTAGGCAGCGGAGCGACCCATAGGCGCGAAAGATAGGCCGGACCACCTGAGCGCCGCCAGCGATCAACAGGTGGTCGCGTGGGCAAAACAGGGACACGACGCGGCGTTCCGCGAACTCGTCCGACGCTACGAACGGCCGGTGTTTTCGCTGTTGTACCGCATGGTGCGCGACCGCGCCCTCGCCGAAGATCTCGCGCAGGAAACGTTCATCAAGGTGCTGAACGGCATCAAATCGTATCGCCCCGAGTTCAAATTCTCGTCGTGGATTTTCAAGATCGCGAACAACGCCGCGATCGATCACCTGCGGCGCAAGAGCATCGACACGCTGTCGCTGGACGGGGCGCCCCACGCCGAGACCCCCGAGCAGATGCGGGCGACGTCGCTGCAGCTGGGCGACCGCGCGGAATCCCCGCTGGATGAGGTCGAGAATCGAGAGCTGGGGACGGCGATCGAACGGGCGATCGGCCGGCTGCGCCCCGAATACAAATCGTGCATTCTGCTACGGCATGTCGAGGGGTATTCCTACGAGGAGATCGCCGAAACCTTGGATCTGCCCCTGGGGACGGTCAAAACTTATATCCACAGGGCCCGTAATGAATTGCGTGGTTATTTGGAAGACCGCCGGGACTGAAACCGGCTCCAAACCCAGGCCGTAGGAAACCCAATGACTGACCTCTCCATGCACCTCACAACCGATGAAATCGAGCTCTGGGCGCTGGGCCTCCTGCCTGCCGCCCGGGCGTTGCACCTCGCCGATTGCTCGCTCTGCCGGGTCGAAGCCGACCGGGAGCGCAAAGTCATTCTCGAGCTGGTGCAGCTCCCGCACTTCGCGCCGACCGCCGGCTTTGCCGATCGGGTCATGGCGCAGGTGAAGGTGCCGACGCCTTCGGATAGCTGGAAGGTGTGAAACACCAGGGGCGCAGCAATGCTGCGCCCCTGCTCTCTTCACGCCCTCACTTCCGCTCCCACCCCCACCCCCAACATCCTCGCCGCACTGCCGTCTCGCACGGCAATCTCGACCGTGCCACCAGAGCCGACGAACGCCACCAGCGCCCCGCGCGCCACATCGCGGAACGTGCGGCGCAGCGAGCCGGCCTCCGAGCCTTCGACGTGGACGCGTGCGCCCTCCTGCACCGCATCACCGGGAATGTTGGAGACCAGCGTGCCGAAGCGATCGACGTAGATCACTTCGCCGATCACGGTCAGATGATCGTGCCGCGGCGCGGGCAGCGGTATGTAGCAAGGATCCGAAATCGATTCGCCGAGCTCACCGAGAGGCGTGCCGGTCGCAAGCCGGGCAGCGGCCGGCGCAAACACGTCGCGGCCATGAAATGTGGCCGCAGCGGTCGGGGGAACGGGGAGTGAGACGAAGCGCCCATCTTGCGGCAGGAACGACAACAGCCCGTTATCGGGCGCGACGAATCGATGCCCCTCGTGCTCGGCCGCGAGGGCGCGGCGCGCCGTGCCGACCCCTGGGTCGACAATCGCCAGATGGACGGCGCCCGCGGGGAAGTGCTTCCACGTGCGGCCCAGCAGGTACTGCGCCGCGCGGATATCGCCCGGCGCGACCTGATGCGTGATGTCCACCAGCGTGACGCTGGGCGCGCGCCCCAACAGCACCGCCTTCAGCTCGGCGACGTAGCTGTCGCCCGTGCCGAAATCGGTGAGCACCGTGATGATCATGAGACTTGGGCGGTCCGCCAGCGACCACTCCTCCAGAACAGAATCATCGCCACGCCTCGCGCGATCGCGGTGGCACTCAGCGCGATCCAGATGCCGATCAAACCGAATGAGCGCGACCACCAGGCGGACAACGGAATGCGCGCCGCCGTCAGGGTCGTACTCACGACCTGCGGCCAAAACGTGTACCCCGCACCCGCGAGCGCCCCCTCCAGGATCAGCTCGAAGCTCTGGCCGATCTGGGCGAACGCAATCACCCGTAGATACAGCACGCCATCCCTGATGACCTCCGGATCGCGCGTGAACAACGAGACGAGCTCGGCCGGCATCGCCAGGAACGCCATCGCGGTCGGGACGGTCACCATGAGACAGTGGATCACCGTCAACCGCACCGCGTCACGTGCCCGGCCCTCCTGGCGCGCGCCGAGGTTCTGCCCCACGAGCGCCCCGGCCGCGAGCGAGAACCCGCTGATCGCGACGAATCCCAGCCCTTCCATCTTGTGACCAATGCCCAGCGCCGCCAGCGCGGGAGTGCCGAATTGCGCGGTAAAGCGCGTGAGCCACATGTAGATGACCGAGAGCAGCACGCCGGCGAGCGCAAGCGGCATACCAATGCGGACGACCGTGGGCACGGCGCGCCAGTCCGGCGCCGCGAGCCGCAGCAGGTTGCGACGCAGCGCGATGACGAAGCCGACCAGAAATCCGACGCTCCGCACCATGACCGATGCGAGAGCCGCACCTTCGACTCCGAGCCGCGGGAATGGCCCCACGCCGGCAATGAGCAGCGGATCCAACACGATCGAGACACACACTGAGCCGGCCAGCACGAGAAATGGCGTCCGGGTGTCGCCGGCTGCGCGGAACGTCGCTTCCATCGCGAAGAAGCCGAAGACGAGCGGGCAGCCGACCAGCCACGTCGAGAGATACTCGTGCCCGAGCGCCGCCACGTCGGCCGGTACCGCCATCAGCCGCAGCATCGGATCCATGACGACCAAGCCGAGGACGGCAACGACGAATCCCAGAATGACCGCAAAGACCACCGCAGCGGCCGCGACCTGCGCCGCACGTTCAGGATCGCGTTCGCCGTGGCGCCGGGCCGCGACGGCGGTCAACCCAATCTCGACCATCTCGCCGAGGTTCAGGGCCACCCACACGTAGAAGCCGGCGGTCGACACCGCGGCCAGCGCCGCCGGTCCGATCAGCCGGCCCACCCAGATCGTGTCGATGAGATTGAAGGAGAAGTTGCAGGCGATCATGGCGACGGCGGGCGCCGCGAGGCGCAGCACCGTGGGCCGCAACGGGCCGGTCGTCAGCGCTCCCCCTCCCGATCCCACACCGGGAGCCGACGCTAGGTCGGGGGGGTTAGCGGGCGTAGCGGGCTACCAGGACGAGCGCGTCGTCGTTGCCCTTGCTGTGACGGGCGATGACGGTGTCCGCGATCTGCTGGGGTGAGCTGGAGAGCACCACCGAGTCGGCGAATCCGTCCTTCACGCCGTCGGAAAAGAGGATCACGGTATCGCCGAGCGCGAGCGGCACGGAGCGCGTCGTCGGGTGGGGCCGCTCACCGCCAATGAATCCCGCGCTCGGCACGAGTGTGATCCGGGCAGGCCGGCTGCCGGAATCGACGCGCAGCAGGATCCCCCCGACGTTGCCGACCCCAAGCCAGGTCAGCGTCGCGGCCTGCGGATCGAGATACGCCAGGCCGAGCACGACGCCGCGCAGCCCGACCAGGGCCTCGTGCGCGCGGCGGACCAAATCGGACAGCGGCTCGCGCGAGTAGCGATCGAGGGCGGCCACCGCGGCATGCGCCGCCGACGCGGCGTCCTGCCCGTGGCCCAACCCGTCCACGACGGCGACGAGCGTTCCGGCGCCGACGCGTTTGATCAGACTGAGATCGCCCGATTCTTTCTGTCCCGGCAGCGGGACCGTCGCGACTGCGGTGTCGACCTTCAAATCGCGCGGCGCCACTTCTTCATGGTGACGGTGGTCCCGCGTCCGACCACGGAGTCGACCTGAAACTCGTCCATCAGCCGTTTGGCTCCGGGCAGTCCCGCGCCGACGCCGTGCGAAGTCGAGTAGCCGTACTGCATCGCGCGGTCGATGTCCGGAATCCCCGGACCCTGATCGCTCGCGACGACCGAGACGCCCTGGCGATCGCCGTTTTGGACGAGACTGAGGACGATCTCGCCCTTCTTGGCGTACATCAGGATGTTGCGGGCGATTTCCGAGATCGCGGCGGCGATGACCGTCTGCTCGCCGCTGGAGAATCCGGCAACGGCGGCTAACGCGCGGCCTTGCTGTCTCGCTTCAACGACGTCAACGTCCGCGGCGATCGTGAGTCGCAGCTCTTCACCCACGGCCGCTCGGCTTTTTGGGTTTGGCTTCGAACGTGCGCTCTTCGGTGCGGCGATTGAGGAAGGCGAGGCCTTCCTCGAGGTCGAGCACCGTCGCGACTCCCTTCAGCGTCAGGCCGAGCTGCACCATGGCGAACGCCACGTCGGGCTGAATCCCGACGATGACCGTCTCGGCACCCCGCAGGCGGGCCATGTGCGCGATGTCGCGCAGCGTGCGCACGGCGAAGGAGTCCATCACGTCGAGCGCGGTGACGTCGACGATGACGCCGCGGCAGCGCGAGCGCCCCACCTGGGCGATCAGCGCTTCACGCAGATGGGATAAGTCGGCGTCTGTGAGGGCGGACTGAATCGAGGCAATGAGGAATTGCCCCTGCCGCAGAATCGGTACTTCCACGGCCGCCTCCCGCTAGCGCTGAGATTCCGGCGCGATTTCGCGGACCTGGGTTGTCGGCGGCGCGCGATCCGCGAGCAGCCGTTCCGCCTCCTCGATGCCCCCCTGCAAATCGCCGACCGTGGCCATTTCGCTCAGGTCGACGCCAATCGTCACGAGCGTCTGCGCGATTTCGGGCGACAGGCCCGTCACGATCACGGTCGCGCCCAGCAGGCGCGACGCTTCGACCGTCTGCACCAGGTGGTTCGCGACCCCGGAGTCCATGGCCGCCACACCGGTCACGTCGATCACGACGACCTTGGCGCGGTTGGCGCGAATCGCACGGAGCAGCTGTTCGGTCAGCTGGCGGGCGCGTTGCGGATCGATGACGCCGATGATCGGGAGAATGAGCAGCCGCTCCCGCACCTGAAGCACCGGCGTGGACAACTCCCGGATCGCTTCCTGTTGCTGCCGGATGATCCGCTCGCGCTCTTCCACGAATCCGACGGCCACGGTGTTCGCGATCCGGTTCGCCGCGGGCTCGTACGAGTCGAGAATCCGGTTCAGTTTTTCGACATTGTCCTGGTATTTGGTGAACAGCGAGCGGGCGAGCACGTCACGCAGCAGCAGCACGATTCCGACGACTTCATCGGTTTCGACGCCGCGCGGAATGATTCGCTCCGACAGCCGCCGCGAATAGGCCTGGAGGGCTTCGAACGTGCCGGTCTCGAGCGCTTCCACGTAGTTGTCGTAGACCGCGGTCGCCTCGGCGAAGATTTCTTCCTCGGTCATCGCCGTGAGCAGCTCCGCGCGCGTGATGCGCCGCGCCCATTCCTCGCGCAGCTGCGTGCGGTTCTGTCGCAGGTGGGCGACCAACTCCCGCAAGAGCCCCGCCGACGACTCGCTCAGCACCGGGGCTTCCGACGCACGCGTCGAAACGCTCATGCCTTTTTTGCTTTCCATGGCTCCTAACCTAGTCTGGGCCTATGAGGGAGCAAGCCCTGCGGCCCTGCTCTTGCGGCGTTCCTTGGTCTCGTACAGGGCGGCGTCCGCCGCGTTCAGCAGGGCCTCGACGGTTTCGCCATGGCCAGGGTAAACTGCTACCCCCACGCTGATGGATAGGTTCGGCTTCTCCACGTCCGTGGCCAGCCGATCCGCCACGCCGCGGGCGACATGCCAGGCCGCCGCCTCACCCGTCTCCGGCAGCACGAGCGCGAATTCGTCCCCCCCAAAGCGCGCCGCGGTGTCGGTCGCGCGGCAGGAGCCGAGCAGCGCCTCGGCCACCCGGCGAATCGCGAGACTCCCCGCGAGGTGGCCGTAGCGATCGTTGATCTGCTTCAGCCCGTCGAGGTCGAGCAGCACCACCGCCAGCGGCTGCGCGGTGCGCCGCGAGCGCTTGATCTCCCCTTCGAGCGAGTTCACGAGCTGGCGATGATTGGCGAGTCCGGTCAGCGGATCGGTGACGGCGAGCTCGCGCCAGGTGCCCTGAATGTCGCGCTGCATCGCGACGACCGCGGCCAGCACCAGGCTCGTGACGGCCGTGATTCCCGTCCAAACCTGCAGCAGCACCAACGATTCGTTCCTCGCGTACACGGAGAACGGCCCGACACCGGCGAGCGTGCGCGCGATCGCGGTGGCGGAGATCACGAGCATCAGCGTCGCGGCCTCGCGCGGGCCGAACCGGAACGCCACCCAGATCATGACCGGCCACAGCAACACCGTGAGCGGGTAGTGGCGTGCAGGGAACACGCCACCGAACGTGGCATAAGCGACAGCCACGGTCACGAGCAGTAACGCGATCCCCTCGATCAACTTCCTGCGCGTCCACGACGGCGCCGGCTTCACGCCGATCCAGATGATCAGCGCAGGCGCGATGACGATGTCACCGACCGCGTCGCCCAGCCACCACGTGAGCCAGATGCGCGGCGCATCCTCCAGGGACGCCAGTCCGCCGAGCACGAGCGACAGGACGCCGATGCTTGCCGACACAGTCGTGCTGACGAGCGCGGCGAGCACGGTGAAGCGCAGAATGTCCCCCACGCGATCAAACACGCGCCCGCCGCGCGCGAACCGGTTGACGAGGTACGCCGCGAGCAGACCTTCGAGCGTGTTGCCGATCGCGATGCCGATGGAGGCGACCACCACGCCCGTCGTCGTGTAATTCGCGAGAAATGCCGAGCCGAGAATGGCGGGCCAGACGCGGTAGCCGAGCAGCACGAACGCGGCGAGCGCGATCCCGGCGGGCGGCCAGATCGTCGTGACCGAACTGTTGATGAATGCGAATCGCAGTCCGAGACGAGCGGCGAAATAATAGATTGCGGCCAGGCCGAACAACAGCGCGAGGCGTCGTAATGACTGGCTCATCCGGCTTAACCTTAAGGAGGGATCAGGCATGAGCCGTGATCATCCTCACGGGCAATGCCGCTCGTTCCCGGCGCAAAATTAGATTACGCCTGAGAATGGGGGTGGAGTATGACTGGGACCATTCGCCCTGTCGAGCGGCGGGTTTCTGTCGACCGCAGGTCGCTGGACCGTCGTCGCGCGGAGCGCCGGGCGACGGGCGTCGTCACGGAGGAAGCGACCAGCGTCCCGCTGACCAAGCGGGAGCGCGAGATCAAGGAGCTGATCGCGGCGGGACTCGGCAACAAAGAGATCGCACAGCGGCTCCACATCGCGACCAACACGGTCAAGAGTCACGTGCACAACATGCTGGGCAAGCTCGCGGTGCTCACGCCGCCCGACCGGCGCCGGGGCCGTCGCAGCCGGCGCGGCGCCAGCCGGCGTTCGTATCGTTTTACGCGCTGAGGTCCTCGCGGGCAGCTCCTGCAGAAACCGCTGAAACACCAGGTTCCCCGGATAGCGCGCGGCGAGTCCTTCGACATAGCCGCGCGCTTCGTCTACCAGCACGGCGCTGCCGCGCGAATCGCGCGCAGCCTCGCGCAGCAACGCCGCCGCGAGCACCCATGTCCCCTCGACGCGCGCGAGGTCGCCGTCGTGCGCCACGCGCCGCATATACCGGATCCCCCGCTCCGCGTCCCCACTGCCCAGACCGATGATGCGGGCAAAAACCCTAGCCAACGCACCGGCGCGCGCGAGCCCGTAGTCGTACACGCCGAGCCCGAGATAGCAGTCCGCGCACGCGGAGTCGGCGGCGAGCAGGCGGCGATAGATGTCGCGCATCGCCTTGGCGTCCTTGGCGGCGCTGAACGAATGCCCGTTCTCCTCGCGCTGCCGCGCGCGATACCCCAGGGCCGTCGCGCGCCAGAACTCCTGTCCCGGCCGGGAGCGGTGCAGCGCGACACCCAGAAGCGAGTCGA
>JBLNGI010000136.1:0-4234 GCA_050264615.1 Gemmatimonadota bacterium | reverse complement strand
CCATGTGATCGTCGCGACCATCGTCGAACATCCTGCGGAGCTCGACGGCGGACTGCTCGAACAGCCGTATCGCGGCGAGGTACTCCTGGTGAGCGTGCTCCACGGTGGCTGGCGGTGTCAGCGCCCGCAGCTGCTTCTCCGAGCGCCGATAGGCCGCGAGCGCCTCGTCGACTCGCTTCTTGAGGCTCTCCCGATCCAGGTCGTTGATCTTGTAGAAGATCTGCCCGAGCGTGATGCGCGCGGTGCTGCGTTCCACGTCCCCGTGGATCGGCCAGAGGGCGTGAAGGTAGGCTTCCTCCGCAGGGCTCAGCGCGGGCCTGGCGGGCCGTTCCGCCCGGGGGACGGCGGCACCGGGCGGTCGCCCGGGCGGACTCATCTCGCGGAACACGGCGAAGCTCGCAGTGGCGAGTAGCGCGAGGCCGGCAGCCAGCACCGCGCTGCTCTTCACGGTGAACCGCCATCGGAGGAACGCGGGCAAGATCGGCCGGCTGCCTCGCTTGCCCGACATCGGGGGAAACGCCGCGCCCTTGCGCTCCATAGCTCCCTCCCCGCTGACAGCAGAGTCCCGAGCGTGTGGTGTTGCCACCTCGGAGCCAGAGCCTGATTGGCCGATCAGGTCGGGCTGCGCCGGGTCCGCCCACCTAGTGCGCTACAGCGCGGTGCGCCTTGTCAAGAGGGAAATGTTCTGCGTGCACACGCGCGTGCCGGAGCGGGCGGCGATGAGGATTTCCGGCGATCGCACACGATGAGAGACCCCGAGACGGCGGCGTAGCTCGCGCTAGACCTTTCGGGAAGTCGCGAACTTCCGGAGGGTTTTCGTTTCTGCTGCGGGCTGACGATGGCCGGGAAGTGCCAGCGATCGTTTTGACGCAACTACCCCGAGCGAGATCGGTGCCGCCGTCCGCGCTCCCCGCGGAGCCAGCTCCAGCACGAAGCGGGCGAAGACGGTGAGCCACGACGGCAGCGCCGGCACTTTCCCGGTAGGCCGCCGGCCGTGAGTGCGCATCGGGGATGCATCCCGCCGCCGGATCGGGGACGTCAGCGCGGCAGGGAGGGCACGGGCGCGTCGGACGATGGTAGCCGTGTTCGTCGAATCAGATGGGGGGCGTCATCCGGGCGGCTGCGGGGGTCGGGTCCACAGCCAGAATCGGACGTGACAGGAGCGTCACTGCTGCCGTGCGAGATCACGAAGGCATCTCGATCGTGAGATGCCGATCCTGCCCGAAGCGGAGGAAAGCGCGTGCGCTACTCCTCGGCGGGTTTCTTCGGGCGCGTCTTGCAGTCGCGCTCGAGCCGCTCAGTCGCAGTTGGCGGGCAAAGGGGCGATCGGAAGTATGCAGGCAGACGTGTGCGCCACGGTGCAATCGTTGTTGTCAGCGATGACGTTGCCGCTTCCGCCATCACAGATATCAAAGGCGGTGTCCGGGAGATTGACACCGCAGCGGTTGTCCCGAACTTCGTTGCCGCTCGTGTTCGATCGGAGCGCGATGCCCGACGTGGCGCCGGCGGGGCCACCCGGAGCGGATCCATTATCCTGAACGCGAGCGCCGGTGAAGCTGCTATTCGCCGCGTCATCGAAGATCACCCCGACGCCATTGCCCTGGACCGTCCCGCCGCGAACGGTGCTCGTATCGGCGGCGATGCATACCCCGAGCCTTGAATCGGTAACTGAGTTGAAACTGATCTCGTTCGCGCTGCCGCGGTCCAGGATGCCACAGCTGTTGGCATCCGAGGCTCGCACGCCGCGCAGCTCGTGACCACTGGCGCCTGGCTCGAGGCACCATCCGATCGAACCACCGATGGTGTCGGCACCGATAATCAGGATGTTGCTCTCACTGTCTCGGATCGTCACCACGGGCTTGGTATTGATCGCCGCCGTGACCTTTGCGTTGGTGCACTGGGTGATCGTCAGGCTGGATTTGTTGTCGATCACCACGTTCTCCGTGGTGTTCTTGCACACGCAGATGACGTCGCCTGGGTTGGATCCGTTGATGGCCTGCTGCCATGTCGGATGAACAGGTTTATTGCCAAACTGGCACAGGCCCGGGTTGGCGACGTCACCTACGAACCGATCGCATTCCCGGCGGCCGCCGGCCGACGCTTTCGGATCTTCGGGACACACGAAGTTGTTTCCTGCGGGGGGCCCGCTGCTGAGGGGTTGGAGGACGGCCCGGCGGGCCACGAGGTGCGTATCGCCTTCAAAGATCGAGCCCACCCGGATGTGCGCACTACCGCCCGGCACGTTAATGCGGGTGTTGATGAACCGCGACTTATTGCCGGTAGCGACATTGTCTCCAATCGTGCCGGCCACGTTCAAGGTGATGCTGTCCGTCACGATTCCGGGTCCAGACGTGATGACGGTGAGGACGTTGATGGTGGCGGGACCCACCAGGCTCGCGCGTTTGCTCATGAGGATCTGCCTGGCATTGATCGTGCCGCTCACGCTGAGCACCGCGCCTCGCCCGAGACGCAGCAGTCCCACACAGGAGCCATCCGGTAGCGTGCCGGTCGTGTTAGCGGGAACGGAGAAGTCCGGGGCCGCGTTGACGCAGGAGTCGACAGCCACAAGGTTGGAGAGCGCGGCCAGCGGGTTGAAGAGCGCGTCCGGGACGCAGGTCGCAAGCGTCAAGAGCTGAGTCGCGCCGCAGACGGTGCCGGGATCCACCCCCTGGAAGGTGTTGCCGGCGCACCGACTGACCTGGGCATCGTTCCCGAGCCGGAGCGTGTCAGCGCGGACAGTGCCGTGAACGACGTTGAAGCGACCGACGTCGATGAGGCCGTCGGCACTGGTCACCATCAGGTTTCCAAGCAATTCCGTGGGTCCTGAGTCCATGCGGATCGCGTCCCGGGCGACGATCACGAAGTCGCCGCAGCCAGGAACGCTGACGGCGCTGGCGAGTCCGATCGGGCCAACTAAGCACGGCAGCAACGCTACGACTCCGAGCAAGATCCTCTTAGCCATAGACGGAATCCTCCTTTGCGTCGTTGCTGCTGGCGTGCCGCGGCGCGACGGCGATTAGCAGGCGTCATTCTCCGCAGCACGGATCGACCCGATCGCTACACCATGGAGAGATTCATTGCGTCTCTTGAACCGTGAACGCGTTTGATGTGCACCTCGCTGTCCTTCCGGGCCGGGCTGACAAGCTGTGAGTGCCCTGGATGCGTCAAGCACCGAGCGCCCTGAGGTGCCGTGTGCCCGACTGCGTCTCCGCCGCAGCGAGCTACCACACTGTGTTAGTCGCGTGGTCTCGGGCTATAGGGAACTGTTTGCTCTTCTGGTACCAGGAATATTCCTGCCCAATAGGCCGGTCAATCGTACTTTCGTCCAATGGCGTCGATCGATCGCTTCCCGGACGCAGTAAGGACAGGTAGGTCACCCAGTAAGGACAGCGCCCGCCTCGTGTGTGTCCGCGAAGGCTGTTGCGGTGCCCCCTCCGCTCGGCCGGGGCCGAGGCGGGGCAAAGGGCGCGCTGGTCGGCGACGCCCGTCGCGGGAACGTGCGCCGCGCGAACGAGAGGGAGCCAAGAAAACGCTACTTGCCATCTGTTCACTGGGCGCAGTTGTGCTGACCGGCGGATTACGAGCACTTGCGGTGCCGCGGGTGGCCGCACGTCTCACTGCGCACGCTGAAGGTCGGTATCACCATTCGCCCACGAGCCGGCGGCAACCCCCCATGGAAGCGCGTTCTGAGTCATCTCGTGCAGGGCCGCATCGTCTGCTGATCCGAGCGTCGCGCGAGAGCCATTGCTGCTGCGCGGGGCAGTGCGGCTTCGTGACTCCTCCCAGCCGAGTGGCTGCCGGGGGGGGGGCAGCAAGGGGCAGACGTACGGTGCCGGGCATCTGCTAGAGGCCCGGCCTCCTCGGAGGGCGCGGGCGATGGCACTCCCTGATCACCATCGGTCATCGTTTCTGGCTCGCTGATCTGCTGTGCGCCCGGCGATTCCCTGAGCTGAAAGGCTCAAGTCTTGCCGTTTGACCTAGCCTGGGGGGACGCGAGAACCCCTGGGCGGACGCGCGGGTGTCGAGAACGCGTGTTACGTCGACCAGCGCGTTTGCTCAGACATCTCTCGGTATCACATCGTTTCCCGGCCGACCTGCAGGACGTCGCCAAGCGGCTCGCGGGCACGCTCATGGGCACAGTCGATCCTCCCGCCCCCTCCGGTCCCTTGACGCCCGCTCCGTAACCCTGTAACTTTCCTGCTCGGCCCCCGAGACGGCGGCGTAGCTCAGGTGG
>JBLNGI010000135.1:0-2994 GCA_050264615.1 Gemmatimonadota bacterium | reverse complement strand
TCATAGGCACGGAGACGCTGATCGCGTTTCGGGTCTACACGAAGGCAGAGCTGTCGGCCGGCTTCGATATGGATTGAAGAGAGCTGCACCGGGCCTGCGGACGCAGGCGCTCTAAGTACGTATAATGTATATTATGGCAAATTACGTACGTAATCTCATTGGCACAAGTGCGCCTGACACTAGTGCTGTCGTGTTCTCTGTTCGTGCAGGTTGTGATCTCAAGCGACTGGCGTCACTCCCGTGAGCGCGTCATCGGCATGACAGGCGCCTGGCCGTTCGGATATCGGCAAACATCGAATTCGTTGCGGAGCTGGCGAGATCAGGCGCTGACACTAGTATTGGCCGTACCTGCCGCGCACGGAGTCCAGCAGCTTGTCGGGGTCGTAGCCCACGCCGTCCTTGAAGACGATCGCGACGTTGCGGATGTCGGCGATGGCCTTGGAGGGATCGCCCGTCACCACCAGCAGGTCGGCGCGCATGCCCGGCGCAATAGAGCCGATGCGGTCAGCGAGTCCCAGATAGGTGGCCCCGTTCAGCGTTCCAACCTTGATCGCCTCGACGGGTGAGAAGCCGGCCTCGACCAGCAGCTCGATCGCGCGGTGGTCGCCGAAACCGGGGACAACGCCTCCGTTGCCGGTCGGGTCCGGGCCCACGAGCAGCAGGCCGCCGGCCTGCGCGAAGCGCCGCTCCAGGGCCATGGTCATCTTGAACGCCTCGGCGATTCTTGCCGTGAACTCGCGCGGCGCGCTGTTGACCCGGTCGCGGGAATAAAGGAGAGCTTCACGCGCTTGCGGGGTCAGCACCGTCATGGCACGCGGGTCGAGCGGCGCATGGCCGGGCACGAACTGTTCGAACACGGGGAGCGTGGAAGTGATCGCGACTTTGCGCTCCACCAGCAACTTGATGAGCGCTGTAGCCTGCGGGCCCTCGGGATGCATGCCCAGGAGTGTCGGCAAACCGGCGCTCTGCGGGCAGGTGTCCGGCGCCTTGTCGGGATCGTTCTGGGTGTTGACGAAGAAGCCGTGCTCGAGGTTGTCGATGCCGAGCGCCGCGGCCTCCGGATACGTGACCGAACAGAGGTGGCCGGTGATTTTCAGCCCGCGCTTGTGAGCCGCGTCAATGGCCGCCTTCAGCTGGGCGCGCGTGATGTTCGTATAGGCTTTGAACGAGGTGACGCCCTCGTCGGCCCAGAACTCGACGAAGCGGCGAGCGTCCTCGGCATCCCTCAAGCGGCGCATCTGCACGAAAGCACTTCCGGGTCCTTCCAGGTAGGGGCCGGTGACGTCGAGGTGCGGACCCGGCAACTCACCGGCGTCTATCATCGCCTTGAGGTTCAGATCCGCATAGGTCTCGACACTGCCAGTGGTGCGCAGCGTAGTGACGCCGGCTGCGAGATAGAGCCGCGGCGCGCTGAAGGTCATCTGTGGCACCAGCAATGGCGGCTCGCTGTGACCATGCGCATCGGAGTTGGGGGAGCCGATGTAGAACATGTGGTCGTGCATGCCGACGAGGCCCGGCAGTACCGTATGTCCAGAAAGATCGTGGACCTCGGCGCCGTCGGGCGCGGCCAACGCGGCGTCGCCGACGGCAACAATGTTGCCGTCCCTGAGGATCACCGTCCGGTCTTCCTGCGCAGCCGTCCCGGCGCCGTCAATGACCCGCACGTGCCGGAGCACGATGACGGAAGCCTTGGTCTTCACATATGGCAGGGTCGCGGCGCCCGGCGCGGCCGGCGGAGCGAGGATCGACGTAGCAGCACGGACGGACGACCCCAGCAGACAGGCCGCGAGGCAAGCCGGGGCGGCCAAGACAGTGATGCATCTCATCGTGACACCGCCCTATTCTGATAACCCCAAACAAAATTCCGGTAACACGAGTGTTGGTGCTGGCTCCGTTGCAATACGCAGCCGATACGAGACTCACGGCCACTTCGTTCAAGTGGGCGTTCTCGGGAGACGGTGCTTTTCTCATGAGCGCAGCAAGGCGCTCTCCAGTCGCATCTTCAACTGCGCAACGCCCGCTTCAGCGCGCTCTCGGATCGCGCCGCGCGCAATGGGTAGCCAGGAGAGTTCCGACTCTGGTGCATCGTTTCGACTGAACATGCGCCAGGTGATAGCGCACTCATTGGCGCCTTCTGCGCGAAACAGGATCTCCATCCGCGGCAACAGCGGCGGATACTCGCCCTCTGTCACGAACAACCGATCCGGTTCGACCTGCCTGACGCGCACCAGCACCTGGCGTTCCTCGCCGGCAGGCGTCGCAACGACCTCGAGATACTCCTTGCCCGGCTCCGTCGGTTGCAGCGCATTGGCAGACACGATCGAGCGCACGCCCGGAAACCACTGGGAGAAGTTCTCCATGTTGCTGGCGTAGGCAAAGACAGTGCGCACGTCGCAGCGAATGGTCGTGCTCTGTTCGGCAAGTAACTTCAACTTCGCACCCCGGCAGTAACTGCTTGAAGCGGTCGTATCGGCAGGCATAGCTCGCACCTGAAAGCTCGTGACCGACTAGGCACGCTGCTGCCAAACAGTTCGATGCATGGCTTGTCGTCCGGCTCGAAGCCGCTATCCGGCAGCCATCTGCTGAATGCGCGATCCCACGCCCCCAGAATGTCGCTCGCCATGCCATTGAACTGGCAGATTGCGTAACGGCCGCTGGTCATGTCGATCACGTTGACGTGCCTGCTCTCAGGAAAGTCCGGTGGAACTACCACGCACGCGTCGTAGCGACAGGTATGTGCCGCAGCGATTCGCGGATCGTCATACGCCATGCCGAACATGACGGCCTTGGGTGTATCGAGCCCATGCGCGATCCTCCATGCGGCAAGTCTTCGCCACAGGTGCGGAATACCTTTCGGTCCATACGGCCCCACGTAGCGCATGTACGCAACGCGATAGCCCGGCAGTTTCCCGATCCGGATCCTGCCCTCGTCGATCATCGCCCTGCCGACAGTATCGGCGTCGCGCGGCCTCGCTGCTTTGCTTGCCTTGCTAA
>JBLNGI010000134.1:0-4240 GCA_050264615.1 Gemmatimonadota bacterium | reverse complement strand
CAACGTAGCAAGTCCGTCTACGGGCGCACCCCACCTGCCGAACGTGTGCCCTAGCCTCATGTCCATGTCCACCACCCCACCCGACTTCACTCTGAGGTCCTGGCAATGATCCGTCAGATCGTTGAAGGGAGCTTGCGGCTTCGCGTGCTGGTGATCGCCGCGGCCGCAGTCATCATGGTCGTTGGCGTCGGCAGAGTGCAGCACATGCCGGTCGACGTCCTCCCGGAGTTCGCGCCACCCTACGTCGAGATCCAGACCGAAGCTCTGGGGCTGTCCGCGAACGAAGTCGAGGACCTCGTCACGCTGAACGTGGAGGAGCTGGTCGCGGGAGTGCCGTGGCTGCAAACGATGCGATCCCGGTCGGTGCCCGGACTCTCGTCCGTCGTGATGATCTTCCAGCCCGGGACCGACCTAATGCGAGCGCGGCAGATGGTCCAGGAGCGCCTCACCTTGGCGTATGCGCTGCCCAATGCGTCCAAGCCCCCGGTCATGATGCAGCCCATGTCGGCGACGAGCCGGGTGGCGATGATCGGGCTGTCGTCCTCGCAAGTATCCCTGATCGACCTGTCCGTCCTCACGCGCTGGACGATCAAGCCTCGACTGTTGGGCGTCCCGGGTGTGGCCAATGTGGCCGTCTGGGGCGATCGGGATCGCCAGCTGCAGGTGCAGATCGACCCTGAGCGTCTGCGCGCGCGCGGCGTGACCCAGAGTCAAGTCATTCAGACCGCCGGAAATGCCCTGTGGATCTCCCCGCTGACGTTCCTCGAAGCGTCCTTCCCCGGTGCGGGTGGGTGGATCGATGGCCCCCAGCAGCGGCTCGAAGTGCGCCACGTGTTGCCCCTCTCCACGCCGGCCGACCTCGCCATGGTGACGATCGAGGGCAAGCCCTCGCTGCGGCTCGGCGACGTGGCCCAGGTCGTGGAAGGACATCCGCCGCTCATCGGGGACGCGCTGCTCACCGGCGGTCCGGGCCTCCTGCTCGTGGTTGAAAAACTTCCAGGGGCCAACACGCTGGAGGTGACGCGAGGCGTGGAGGCAGCGCTGGCCGAGCTGCGGCCAGGGTTGCCCGGCGTGCAGCTCGATGCGTCCGTCTACCGTTCGGCGAACTTCATCGAGATGGCGTTCGGTAATCTCACCAAGGCGCTGGTCGTCGCCGCCCTGCTCGGCGTCTTGATTCTCGGCGCTGTGCTGTACGACTGGCGTGCTGTCCTGATCAGTCTCGTCGTGGTTCCGCTATCACTCGTGGCCGCCACCCTCGTGGTGCGCGCGGCGGGGGGCAGTTTCAACACGATGGTCCTGGCCGGCCTGGTGATGGCCCTGGGAGTTGTCGTGGACGAAGCGATCGTCAGCGTCGACGCCGTGCTGCGGCGGCTGCGGAAGCGTCGCGAAGAGGGCAACGGCGTGTCCGGCTTCAGGCTCGCCGTCGAGGCGGCGCTCCAGGTTCGCGTCCCCTTGCTCTACGCCACGCTGATTCTGCTGCTGGCCGTGGTGCCCGTCTTCTTGATGGAGGGCGTGGCCGGAGCGTTCTTCACGCCGCTCGCGCTTTCGTACACCCTCGCGGTGTTGGCGGCCATGGCGGTCGCGACCACCGTCACGCCCGCGCTCGGTGTGCTGCTGCTGCGCGATCAACCGCTCGACCGGCGCGCGGCCCCGCCCGTCCGGTGGCTGCAACATCGTTACGCCCCGGTATTGGCGCGGACCATCAATGCCCCGCGGACCGCGCTCATCACGGCGGGCGCCATCACGGTGGTCGGGCTCGCGGCGTGGCCGTGGCTCGCGCAATCCCTGTTGCCGTCGTTCAAAGAGCGGTACCTACGGATCGACTGGGTCGGCGCGCCCGGTACGTCTCATCCGGCCATGGTGCGCATGATGACGCTGGCCAGTCGCGAGGTGCAGTCCGTGCGGGGCGTCGGCGGCGTCTATGTCCATGTGGGTCGCGCCGTGACGGGCGATCAGGTGGTGGATGTGAACGCCGGCCAGCTATGGGTCGGCATCGATCCCAAGGCCAACTACGACTCGACGGTGGCCGGCATTCAGGCGGTGGTCGACGGGTATCCGGGACTCGCGCGTCGCGTGGACAGCTACCTGACCGACCGCATCCGGGAAGTCCTGGCGGGGTCGAGCCAATCGATCGTGATCCGGATCTACGGCAAGAAGCGCGACGTGCTCCGCGCCAAGGCGGACGAGGTGAGGCAGGCGATGGCGCAGATCCCCGGCATCAGCGACCTGCGGGTGGACGGGTTCGTCGAGCAACCCCAAGTGCAGATCCAAGTCAACCTTTCGGCGGCCGAGCCCTATGGGCTCAAGCCCGGTGACGTGCGACGGGCGGCGGCCACCATGTACGCAGGTCTGAACGTCGGGTTCCTCTTCGAGGCCCAGAAGATGTACGACGTCGTCGTGTGGGGGACGCCGGAGCTGCGCAATAGCGTGAGCGACATTCGCAATCTTCTGCTCGATACGCCGCGCGGCGGGCACGTGCGCCTCGGCGAAGTGGCTGATGTACGCGTCGCGTCCAGTCCGACCGTCATCCACCATGAGGCCCTGCAAAACCGGATCGACGTCGTCGCCGACGTGCGCGGCGGCGACCTCGACAAAGTCGTGGAAGCGGTCGAGAATCGCCTCGATGACGTCGAGTTCCCCGTCGAGTACTACCCGGCCCTGCTCGGCGAGACCGTCGAGCGGGAGGCCGCCGAGGAGCGCCTGCTCAGCTTCGCGCTCGCGGTCGCGATCGGGATCCTCCTGCTGCTTCAGGCGGCGTTCCGCAGCTGGCGCGTCGCGGCACTCTTTTTCCTGGCCCTGCCCATGGCGCTCGCGGGCGGCGTCGTGGGCGCGCTGCTCGACGGCGCCACGCTCTCGCTGGGGACGATCATCGGGTTCCTCGGTGTGTTGGCCATCGCCGTGCGACACGGTGTGATGCTGATCAAGCACTACCAGCACCTCGAGGAACATGAACGCGAGCCGTTCGGGCCCGCGCTCATTCTGCGCGGCACGCGGGAGCGCTTCGCGCCGATCGTGATCACGGCCGTCACGACAGGTGCGGTGATGCTGCCGCTGGTGGCCCTCGGCAAGATCGCCGGACTCGAGATCGTGCACCCGATCGCCGTGGTCATTCTCGGCGGTCTGGTCACGTCGACCATCTTCAACCTCCACGTCGTGCCCGCCCTGTACCTGCGGTTTGGGGCGAAGCGCGAAGCCGACCTCGGACTCCTTCCTGATACCGGAGGCGCACCCTCATGAGCCGGAACGTTCTGATCGCCGAGCACCTGAAGAAGTACTATGGGCCACGGCTCGCGTTGCGCGACTTATCCCTTACGCTCGACGCCGGGCGGATCCTGGGTTTCCTCGGTCCCAACGGAGCGGGGAAGACCACGTCGATCCGTATTCTCACCACGATCATGGAGCCTGACGGCGGCACCTTCTCGGTGGACGGCATCAGCCACGCCCACCCGGACCAAATCCGCCGCCGCATTGGCGTGCTCCCGGAGAGCTTCGGGCTCCCGAAGCAAATGACGGGCATCGAGTACGTAACCTACTTCGGCCAGCTGTACGGGCGCAGCGCTCGCGACGCTCGCGCCCACGGGCTCCAGCTGCTCGAGGAGGTCGGCCTGGGGCAGCGCGGCAGGTCTCTGGTCGGGACCTACAGTCATGGGATGCGGCAGCGGATCGGGATTGCGCGGGCGCTCGTCAATGATCCCGCAGTCGTCTTCCTCGACGAACCGACGCTTGGACTCGACCCCAAAGGCCAGCGGGAGCTCAACGAGTTGGTCAAACGGATCGCGGTCGAGCGGAACGCCGGCATCATCCTGTGCAGTCACTTGCTGCCAGAAGTGGAATCCGTCTGCGACGACGTGGTGATCCTGAGCTCAGGCGAAGTCGTGGCGAAGGGACCTGTCGCCGACGTCACCGGGAAAGCCGAGCGCAATGTCGTTCGCGTGCGCGTTCCGGAGTTCGCGGTGACGGACGCCCAACGAGATGTGGAGGGGGTGTCGGGTGTGCGGCGCGTCGTGTCGGGCACGGGGCAACCCGGGTGGCTGCGCGTGGAGGTGGACGATGGCGACGTCCAAGGCGACGCCATGGGCAACCGCATCCTCGACGTCCTGATTCGCAGCGGGATACCCATCCTCGGCTTCGAGCCGCAGAGCGGACGCTTGCAGGATGTGTTCCTCGACCTCACCGCGAAAGCGCTCAAGTGAGGTTCACGTGGTGGGTGGTGTTCACGCGCGAGCTCCGCGATCTGTGG
>JBLNGI010000133.1:0-4827 GCA_050264615.1 Gemmatimonadota bacterium | reverse complement strand
ACTCGCGGCAGAGAAGGATCTTTCGGCCCTCAAGTATTTCCGGCTGACCCCCGCCAAGATTCGCGGCATCCCGGTCACGATCTCGCGTACCGGCTACACCGGCGACCTCGGCTACGAAGTCTGGGTCGACTCGGCGCAGGCTGTGCCGCTGTGGGACGCTCTGGTCGAAACCGGCCGGGCCTACGGCATCACCCCGGCGGGTATGCTGGCGCTCGACCTCGCGCGGATTGAAGCGGGGTTGCTGCTCATCGAGGTCGACTACTTCTCGTCGCGGCACGCACTCATCGAAGCGCAGAAATCCTCCCCGTACGAGCTCGGTCTCGGCTGGACGGTGGCGATCGACAAGGAGCGCTACAACGGACAGGCCGCGCTGGCGGCCGAGCGCACACGCGGATCGACTTGGCAGTTCACCGGCCTGAGCGTCGACTGGGACTCACTCGAGTTGCTCTACTCGGCCGTCGGACTCCCGCCGCGGCTCCCATCGCAGGCCTGGCGCATGAGCGTCCCCGTGTACGCCGACGGCCGCGGCGGCCGCCAGGTCGGCTACGCAACCAGCGGCGGCTGGTCGCCGCTGCTCAAGCAGTACATGGCCCTGGTGCATCTCGAGTCCCAATTCGCGAAACCCGGAACCGAGCTGCTCATGGAGATCACGGTCGAGCATCGCCGCAAGGCGGCGCACGCGCGCGTCACGCCCTTGCCGTTCTTCAATCCCGAACGGAAGCGCGCCTAATGGCTAAGCGCTACGACGTGATCGTGATCGGCGGTGGCCACAACGGGCTCGTGACCGCTGCCTATCTCGCACGCGCGAAGAAATCGGTGCTGGTGCTGGAGCGCCGGCCGCGCGTCGGTGGCGCCGCGGTGACCGAGGAGATCTTTCCGGGCTTCAAGTTCACGATGTTCTCGTATGTCGTGTCGTTGCTGCGCCCCGAGATCATTCGCGATCTCGATCTGCCGCGCCACGGGCTGCACATCCTGCCGCTCGAGAGCACGGTCACGCCGATGGAGAACGGCGACTATCTGGCCGCCTGGGCCGACCATGACGAGACGCGGCGGGAGTTGTACCGGCACTCGCCGCGCGATGCGGAAGCGTACGACGAATACGGCCACCTGATGCACTTCATGGCGCGGGCGGTGAAACCGATCCTCAGCATGGTCCCGCCCGACCCGACCTCCTTTGCGCCGGGCGACCTCGTCGCGCTGCTGAAACTCGGCAAGCATTTCCGCGGCCTGGGTGCCGAGCGGCTGCACGCGCTCGTCAAACTGATGACGATGAGCTCGGCGGATTTTCTCGACGAATGGTTCGAAACCGACGTGCTCAAGGCCACGAAATCGGCCAGCGGGATCATCGGCACGTTCCTCGGACCGCGCTCGCCGGGCACCGCCTATGTCCTCCTCCATCATTACATGGGCGAGCTGGACGGCGTGTTCAGGGCCTGGGGATTCGCGAAAGGAGGCACGGGCGCCGTCAGCGAAGCCATCGCGTCCGCGGCGCGCTCGTTTGGCGCAGAGATTCGCTGCGAGAGCGGCGTATCGAAGGTCCTCGTCAAGAACGGCAAAGCCACCGGCGTCCTGCTCGAGAACGGCGACGAGTTGGGCGCGAACATCGTGGTCTCCAGCCTGGACCCCCGCCGGTCGTTTCTCCAACTGCTGGAGACTGGCGACTTACCGGCTGATTTCGTGGCCGATATCACGCGGTTCAAGTTCCGGGGCTCATCGGGCAAGGTGAACCTCGCGCTCGATTCCCTGCCGACGTTCACCTGTATGCCCGACGGCGGGCCCGGCGGCCGGCTGCATCGCGGCGCCGTGTCGATCAGCCCGAGCCTCGAGTACGTCGAGCGGGCCTACGACGACGCGAAGTACGGCGAGTTCTCGCGGCGGCCCTACATGGACATCGTGTTCCCATCGATGATCGATCCCGGGATGGCGCCGCCGGGAAAACACGTGATGTCCATCTTCGTGCAGTATGCGCCGTACGCCCTGAACGGCGGCTGGACCGACGCCAAGCGGGAAGCGTTCGGCGATGCCGTCGTGAACACGGTCGAGGGCTTCGCGCCGGGATTCAAGTCGAAGATTCTGCACCGGCAAGTCATCACGCCGCTCGACATCGAGCGCATCACCGGCCTGTCCGAGGGCAACATCTTCGCCGGCGAGCTGGCGCTGCATCAGCTGTTCTTCCTTCGGCCGGCCCCGGGCTGGGCGAAGTTCGCGACGCCGGTGCGGGGCTACTACCAGGCGGGGTCGGGCACGCATCCCGGCGGCGGGATCATGGGCGCCTCCGGCCGGCTGGCCGCGATGCGTATCCTGAAAGACGGCGCATGAGCGAGCAGCGCTACGACGCGATCGTCATTGGCGCCGGCGCGAACGGGCTCGTCGCGGCGCACTATCTCGCGCGCGCGGGAAAGCGCGTCGTGGTCTTCGAACAGGAGACCGCCGAGAACCCGTCGTTCGATATCGGTTGGGTGCCGAGCCAGATCATCAAGGATCTCGGGCTCAATTCGCATGGCCTTCAGATCAATCAACCCGATCCGTGGATCACGATTCCGCTGTCCGGCGGCGGAACACTGGAGCTTTCGCGTGATGTGGGTCGGGCGAGCGATGCGATCCGGCGCGTCAGCTCGCGCGATGCCGCGCAATGGCCGGAATTCTGCGCCAGGATGCATACCCTCGCCGGCGTCCTCGAGCGACTGTATCTCGTCGCCCCGCCGGACATCGAAACGCGTAATCCGCGAGAGCTGGCCCGCATCGCGGGTCTCGGGGTGTACGTGCGCCGACTCGGCAAGCAGGCCGTCATTGATCTCGCTCGCATCCTGCCGATGTCCATTTCCGAGCTCTTGGACGATTGGTTCGAGAACGACGCGCTGAAGGGCGCGCTGGGCGCGGTCGGCATCTGGCACCTGAAGCAGGGGCCGCGATCGGGGGGGACCGCGTTCAATTTTCTGCATCACCACGTCGGCAATCCGTCCGGGGTTTTTCGTCCGGCGATGTCGAACCTCACGAGTACTCTGCTCAAGGTGCCCGGAGTGGAGATCCGGCGCGGTCAAGAGGTATATCCAACCTCGGAGCCGACGCTCAGAGTAATCACCCGAACCGGAGATCCAGTCGAGGCGCAGCTCGTGCTCTCCAGCATCGATCCCCGCCGGACGTTCATGATCTCCAAGGATGAGCTCGATGCCGAGTTCGTGCGGGCGATAGACAACATCAAATGCCGGGGAGTCGTCGCACGCGGGACGGTCACGCTCGACGCTCGGCCGACATACGCCAACTGGTGCGTCGCGCCATCGTTGGAGTACCTCGAGCGGGCGTACGACGACGCGAAGTATGGGCGTTTGTCCGAATCGCCCTACGTCGAGATTCAACGCGCGAATGGGCGAGTCGAGATCCATGTTCAGTACGTGCCTTTCACCGGCCAACCCTCGCAGGCGCCGTCCCTGAAGGAACGTGTGGCGCGCATGATCGACGTTCAGCCGGATCAGCTGGAGTTGAGCACGCCCAATGGATGGGATGACGATCCGACCGAGGGGAACCTCTATCATGGGGAACTCACCCTCGATCAGATTCTGTTCATGCGGCCGGTGCCGGGCTGGAGCCGCTACCGCACCCCGATCGAGGGCTTGTATTTGTGCGGCTCCGGGACGCATCCTGGAGGTGGCATCCCGGGAGCAGCGGGGCGCAACGCGGCGCGGGAGATCGCATGACGTTCGTCAAAACCATCGAGAGCTATCGTCAGGGCGCGCGGACGCTCCCGGGCCGCTGTTACACGGCCCCAGAGGTGTTCGCCGAGGAGCGCGAGCGCATCTTCGCGCGCCACTGGATCTGCGTCGGTCGTGACGCCAGCCTCGCGGCCCCCGGAGATTACTTCGTCGTCGAGATCGCCGGCGAAAGCATCATCCTGCTGCGCGACCAGACGGGCGAGCGGCGCGCGTACTACAACGTCTGCCGGCACCGCGGCACTCGGTTGTGCGAATCACCCTCCGGCAAGCTGTCCGAAACGATCCAGTGCCCTTACCACGCGTGGACGTACGCGCTGGACGGCCGCTTGATCGGCGCGCCGCACATGCACGAGGTCGACGGTTTCGACAAGAAGCAGTATCCGCTGCACAACGTGGCGCTCGCCGAGTGGGAGGGATTTCTGTTCGTGAATCTCGATCCCCAGGCCACGCCTGCCGCCACATGGTTCGCGCCGCTCGCGGGGCGGTTTTCGCGCTACAACCTGCCCACGCTGCGCACCGTGCGACACATCGAGTACGATGTGCGGGCCAACTGGAAGCTCATTCTGCAGAACTACAACGAGTGCCTGCACTGCCCCACGATTCATCCCGAGCTGTCGACCAAGCTGCCGTACACGAGCGGCGCCAACGATCTGATCGAAGGGCCGTTCCTCGGCGGCTACATGGAGATCAAGGCGCCGAACGAGAGCGCCACAATGACGGGGCGCGCGTGCGCATTGCCGCTGGGCGAGTTCGCCGCCGACGATCAGCGCCGCGCGTTTTATTACGCGCTCTTTCCGACGATGATGCTGAGCCTGCATCCTGACTATGCCGTGTTCTACACAGTGTGGCCCGTGTCAGCGGCGCAGTCGCGCGTCGTCTGCGAGTGGATGGTGCATCCCGACGCGCCGGCCGCCGCGGGCTACAACATCCAGGACGCCGAAGAGTTTTGGGACAAGACCAACCGTCAGGACTGGCACATCTGCGAGCGGAGCCAGGTGGGCGTCAGCTCACGCGTCTATGCACCTGGGCCGTACTCGCCACGCGAAAGCATTCCGGCCGCGTGGGATCGACAGTACTTGAGGGTGATGGGAGGGCCTTGAGGTCCCCTCACGCCCGC
>JBLNGI010000132.1:0-14612 GCA_050264615.1 Gemmatimonadota bacterium | reverse complement strand
CTCTCTTTTTGAAGCGAACGCGCGCCTGTCATCCTGAGCGAGCGCGCGACAGCGCGCGAGCGAAGGACCTGCTTTTAGCAAAGGACCTGCTTTTAGCAAGGACCTGCTTTTAGCAAAGGACCTGCTTTTAGCAAAGGACCTGCTTTTGGGGAGGGTCAGGGCATCCAAAAAGCAGGTCCTTCTCTTCGCGCACCTGCGGTGCGCGTCGCTCAGGATGACAAGCCGGGCTTCTTGTTTACGAGGGGGGAAAAAAGGGAAGAAGTGTGGGTTTCACTGCGCACCCTTGCCACTGCCCGCAATCGCGCGGCATCGTTGCTGCATGCGACTGACTCCCATACTCCTGATGACACTCGCGCTGCCGCTCGCCGCGCAGCAGGTGTCGCTCGAAGCCCGGATGGACACCCTGTTCCGACAATACGCATCCACGGAGACGCCGGGCTGCGTGGCGGGTGTCGCGCAAAACGGCCGCGTGCTGCTCGAGCGCGCCTACGGCATGGCCGATCTCGAGCGCAACGTCCCGCTGACCACGGCGTCCATCCTCGAGGCGGGATCGGTGTCGAAGCAGTTCACCGCGGCGGCCGTCCTGATGCTCGCGCGGGACGGCAAGCTCGGTCTCGACGACCCGGTGCGGCGCTGGGTGCCGGAGCTCCCCGCGGTCATGCAGCCGATCACGCTGCGCCACATGCTGCATCACATGTCGGGCCTGCGTGACTGGGGCTCGATCGCGGGGGTCGCCGGCTGGCCGCGCAATTCGCGCGCGCTCGACCACGCGATCGTGCTGCAGATCGTCGCGCGGATGCGCGAGCTGAATTTCCCGCCGGGCACCGAATACGAGTACTCGAACTCGAACTACAACCTGCTCGCGATCGTGGCGGAGCGCGCCTCGGGCGAGTCGCTGCCCGCCTTCACGCGCAAGCGCATCTTCGAACCGCTCGGCATGACGTCCACGAGCTGGCGCGACGACGCGATGCGCGTGGTCCGCAACCGCGCGCTGTCGTACGACAAGGACTCGAGCGGCTGGGAAGGCGAGCGCGCGGTCGAAAACATCTACGGCAACTGTTGCCTGCTGACGACCGTGAGCGACCTGCTCAAATGGAACGCGGCGTTCGACAGCACGCGCCTCGGCGCGGGGCTGCGCGCCGAGCAGGAACGGCGCGGCGTGCTCAACAACGGGCAGACGATCACGTACGCCGCCGGGTTGTTCGTGGACACCTGGCGCGGCCAGCCGTGGGTGGGGCACAGCGGCGCGACGTCCGGCTATCGCGCCAATCTGGTGCGCTATACCGGCCCGGGCGTGTCGGTGGCGGTGCTGTGTAATGCGGGCAACGCCGATCCCGAGCGGGCATCCGATTCCCTGGCGGACGCGCTCGTGCGGTTCGAGCCGCGCACCACGCCCGCGGCGCCGGTCCGCGTCGCGGTGCCGCCGAACGCGCTCGCGGACAAGGCGGGCGTGTACCGTAATGGGCGCGACTCGCAGGGGCAGCGCCTGCGCGTGCGCGACGGCAAACTCGAGACGGAGAGAGGCCTCGAGCTCGTGCCCATCGACTCGAGCGGGCTGAGCTACCAGGCGGCGCGCGGCGGCAGTCGGATCGTGTTCAGCCGGCGCAAGGATGGGCGTTACGACGGGCGCACCGTTTCCCTGACGAACGACACAGTCGCGGTCTACGGCGTGCCCGATGCCGACACTTCGCGCGCGGCGCTCGGCGCCTATGTGGGCGTGTACGAGAGCCCTGAAGCCGAGGCCACGCTGCGTGTGGCGTTCGATTCAACCGGCGCGCTCGCGCTGACGCGCATCTCGACGACCGGCGGGCCGTGGCGGATGCGGCCGGTCTATCGCGATGGCTTCGCGATCGTGCCGGGAATGATGGTGTTCACGCGCGCTCGTGGCCGCATTACCGGATTTCGGTTCACGACCGCCCGGGTGCGCAATCTGAGATTCGATCGGAAATGAAGGGAGTCGTGGGTTGGGGCATTAATCCTTACGACAATTAGCTACAATCCTTCACAATCAGGTTGATAACTATCGAGACATGCGGCTTGTATCGTTTCGGCAGCAAACTCAAACGAACGGGGTCAGCATGTTCTCGATATCGCGTGTTAGCGTGATGAGCATCATCGCTCTGACACTGGCCACAGGTGTGTCTGCGGCCCAGGCCCACGAACACCGCGGGTTCTGGATCGGATTCGGCTTGGGAGGCGGCGTCAATCTCAATGACGGCCTGGATGGCGAGCGGCTCAGCGGCGGAACCGGCTACCTGCGCCTCGGCGGCACGCCAAGTCAGCGCGTGCTCCTGGGCTTTGAGGGGAACTTCTGGGGTCGCGATCAGGACGGTGCCACGATCGCGCGCGGCAACGGCACCTTCACGACGATGTTCTATCCCAGCACACAGGGCGGCGGATTCCTGAAAGGCGGCATCGGCTGGGCCAGCATTTCCCGCGCGACCACCGTCGGCAATTCCACCACCACGACGGCGGAAGGTGGCTTCGGCCTCACGGCGGGCGCGGGATGGGACGTGAAGATCGGACGCAATATCTACCTCACGCCGAACGCCGACGTGCTGTTCCAGTGGTTCGACGCGAAGAACGATCCGGTGTTGGGGCCAATCCCGGGCAACAACACGATCCTGATGGTGACAATGGGACTGACCTGGCACTGATTGCTTTCCTGTGGTCCGAAAGCAGCAGAAGGTTTCAGAGCGCAACTCACGCTGCTTGCGACGAGCGACAATTGCGCAGCAACGTATCGACCATGGGATCAATCATCACGAGCAGTTATCGCGCGCTCCTCCTCGGTGTGCTCGCTTTTTTCATGGCGATCCCCGCGGCCGCGCAGGTGCCGGATACCGTCACCGCCATGCTGCGCCGCATTTTCGCGTCGGGCGAATTCGCGCCGCAACGCTTCGGACCCGCGCGCTGGATCGAGAACGGCGCCGCCTACACCACTGTCGAGCGCTCGACCGCCGTCGAAGGCGCGTCCGACATCGTGCGCTACGAGACCGCCACCGGGAACCGCAGCGTCTACATCTCGGCGCGCCAGCTGGTGCCGTCCGGCGCAACTGAGGCGCTGGACTTCGACGACTACGCCTGGTCCGCCGACGGCAACTTGCTGCTGCTATTCACCAACACCCAGCGCGTGTGGCGCCAGAACACGCGCGGTGACTACTGGGTGCTCAATCGCCGGACCGGCGCGCTGAAAAAACTCGGCGGGCCGAACGCCCCGCCGTCTACCCTCATGTACGCCAAGTTGTCGCCGGCGGGCGATCGCGTCGCGTACGTGCGCCAGGGCAACATCTACGCCGAGCGGCTCGCGGACGGCGCGGTCACGGCGCTCACGAGCGACGCCGACTCGCTGCACGTGAACGGCATGACCGACTGGGTTTACGAGGAAGAGTTCAGCCTGCGTGACGCATTTCGCTGGTCACCTGACGGCGCGAAGATCGCGTATTGGCGCTTCGACATGACCGGCGTCGGGACGTTCAGCCTGATCAACGACACCGACTCGCTCTATCCGACGATCACTCCCATTCAGTATCCCAAGGCCGGGACCAGCAACTCGGCCGTCACCGCCGGCGTCGTGAGCGCGAGTGGCGGCGCGACCACCTGGCTCAAAGTTCCCGACGACGCGCGCGAGAATTATCTGCCGTGGATGGAATGGGCGGGACCGAACGAGCTGCTCCTGCAACGCATGAACCGGCTGCAGAACACGGATCGCATCATGCTGGCTGATGCAACCACGGGCGCGACGCGGGACGTGCTGGTCGAGCGCGACAGCGCGTGGATCGAGCTGGTGGACGACATCCAGTGGCTGGCGAAGGGCACCGAGTTCCTGTGGCCGAGTGAGCGCGATGGCTGGCAGCATATCTATCGGGTCAGCCGCGACGGGAAGCGGGTCACGAACATCACGCCGGGCAGTTTCGACGTCGTCTCGGTGGCGGGCGTGGACGAGCCGGGTGGGTGGCTCTATTACATCGCGTCGCCTGACAACGCGACGCAGCGCTACCTCTATCGCACGCGGCTGAACGGGAAGGGGTCCGCCGAACGCGTGTCGCCCGCGGCGCAGGCGGGGACGCATTCCTACCGGATTTCTCCGGACGCGCGCTGGGCGTTTCACACCTATTCGAGTTTCAGTACCGCGTCGGTGATCGAGCTGGTGCAGCTGCCGGCGCACCGGGTCGCGCGTACGCTCGTGGACAACGCGAAGCAGCGGGCGGCAGTCGCGCCCTTCATCAAGGGTGCCGGTGAGTTCTTCAAGGTCCCGGTTTCCGACGGCGTCACGCTCGACGGCTGGATGATCAAGCCCGCGAATTTCGATTCGACGAAGGCGTATCCCCTGCTGATGTACGTGTACGGCGAGCCCGCGGGCCAGACGGCGCAGGACTCCTGGGGCGGTGGGCATTTGTGGGAGCACACGATCGCCGACCAAGGCTACATCGTGGCCACCGTGGACAATCGCGGCACGCCGGCGCCGCGCGGGCGCGCCTGGCGCAAAGTCGTCTACGGGGCGGTCGGAATCCTGTCGAGCAAAGAGCAGGCGGACGCCGTGCGCGCGCTCACCGGCTCGCGCCGCTATCTCGATCCGACACGCGTCGCGATCTGGGGCTGGAGCGGCGGCGGCTCGAGCACGCTGCAGGCGATGTTCCGCTATCCCGACGTCTATCAGGTCGGCATGTCGGTTGCGCCCGTGCCGGACGAGCGGCTGTACGACACGATCTATCAGGAGCGCTACATGGGCCTGCTCAACGGGCCGGCGGACAGCGCGCGCTACTACAACGCTTCAGCGATCAGTGCGGCGGAGGGGCTCAAAGGGCGGCTGCTCGTCGTGCACGGCTCGGGCGACGACAACGTGCACTACCAGGGCACGGAGCGGCTCGTGAACCGTCTGGTCTCACTCGGCAAATCATTCGACTTCATGGCGTACCCCAATCGCTCGCACTGCATCTGCGAAGGGCGGGGCACGACGCTGCACGTGTACTCGCTGCTCACCCGGTACTTGCTCGAGCACCTGCCGGCCGGCCCGCGCAGCCGGTCACTGCTGCCGTGAACTGACGGATCAGCGGCGCGGATCGAGAGAGCGGCCTCTCATCTCCTGGTATAGTCCAGCCCCACGACTCCCGTCGGATACGGTTTCGCCGACCGCAGCTTGAACGCCGCGTCCACGCGATCGGGGAACACGCGCTTGCCCTTGCCGAGCGCGATCGGGTAGACGTGCAGGAACAGCTCGTCCACCAGGTCATGTTCCAGCAGCGCGTGCAGGAGCTGACTGCTTCCATCTGTCACGATGGTTCTGCCGCGCTCGGTCTTGAGCTTCTTCACCGCCTCGATGGGGTTGTCCCGGATGATCGTCGTGTTGCGCCACGTCGGCGCCTTGAGCGTCTTCGATACGACGTACTTCTTCGGTGCGTTCATCACGTCGCCGAACGGATCGCCGGAGGCCATCGGCTCGAACGCGGCGGCGTGCGCGACGTAGGTGCGCCGGCCGAGCAGGATGGCGTCGACGTCCTGCATCAGCCGGAAAAAGGCCGCGCCGATGTCGTCGTGCCAGTAGGGCGTGGTCCAGCCGCCGTGCTCGAACCCGCCGTCGGTGTCCTCGTCCTTGCCGCCGGGTGCCTGCATCACGCCGTCGAGCGTCACGAATTCATGGACAATCAGCTTTCTCACCGCTCGCTCCCTTAAGAGGCTATTGCTGGTGGTCGAGACGACGCTCCCCGTTCTATTCTGAAGGCCTGACCTGTGCAGACAAGAAGGCGTTGACCATCGATACCAGCCACTGGGTCTTCGTCACGAGCGTAACGTGTGTCGTGCCGGGAAGCACGGCGAGCTGAGAATTGGGCAGCCCGGCGATGTCGGCGGGGACGCCGCCACCCAGCAGCCGAAACATCTGCATGGTGTGCTCGGGCCGCACGATGTCGCCGTCGCCGATGATCAGCAACGCGGGCACCCGCAGGCGCTTCAGCTGGACGGTATCGACGCCCGGATCGGTGCGGTCCAGTTCCTTGACTTGCTCCACCAGCGTGGCCCACTGCTCCGGGTGCGGCGCCATCCGCGCGTACGCTTCCTGCCACGGCGTGCCCGCGAGCTGCTCCGGCTTGAGGGTCTGCTCGCCCTCGAGCAGGCCGGGATAGAGTCCCGCGGAACTGAAGCCCGCCGCACCGGCAAACACAAACTTGTGAACCAGAGCAGGATGTCGTTGCGCGAGGTGCAGCGCGACCGCGCCGCCCAGACTATACCCGAAGAAATCGGCGCTCTCGACCTTCAGTTGCGACAACAGCTCCGCGACGTCGTCCGCGAGTTGAGCGTAGCGAAGCGGGCGATCGATATCCTCGGTGTGTCCATGTCCCTGCAATTCTATGCCGATTACTCGATGCGTCCGCGCCAGCTCCGGAATCATCGCGCCGAAATCGGTCTCGATGTTGGAAAACGCGCCATGCAACAGCACGAGGGGTTTCCCCGTGCCGGAAATGGAGTAGTAGGTGCGAACCCCGTGCACGCGGGCGTAGTGCGCGCCCGTGTCCGTCGGAGCGCCCTGTGCTGCGAGACTACGCGATCCGGCAACCGTGATCCAGGCGGCCGCGATCATGACAGAGCAACGAAGCATCAATCGATCCTCCAAAGAGCTAACCGGTTTGCGTCAACCTTGGGTCGAGCGCCGAACGCCCCCACGAGCGTCCGAGGAGCTGCCAAAACAGACTGGGCTGGCCCAGGATTCGTCGTCACGCCGTGGGGGCCTGTCAGCGATGCATGCGATTATCTCGTTCGTGATGGCCATGGTGGTCGGTGCGCCACGGTCCGACCGCGGTCCCGATGATCACCGTGTTCACATCGGCGCCCATCGTGTGTTCCACGTTGGCCGGCACGAACAAGAAGCTGCCGAGGCCGTACTCCTTGAAGTCGCGCGCGTCGCCGAAGCGCACCTTCAGTGAGCCTTGCGCGACAGCGATTCTGGCGTCGGAGCCGTGGGAATGACTGTCGCGGTAGCCCGCGGGAATGAACGCGGCGTACGTGAACGCCTGCCCGGGGACATCATCGCGTCCCTGCAACACCGCCCATTTGGTTCCATCGGGCGAGACGGATTGCCACTGAATCGTTTGGGCGTTCCATCCCTGCGGCACGTCGGATTGCTGGCCGGTGGTAGCGAAGAGGCGCAGCACGGCGATCAGCAACGTGATTGGCACGAACGGCATGGTTTCAGTCCTTTCGGTACGAACGTCAATGAGTGTGCGCGTAGTGCGTCTTCCACGGCCCGACCGCCGTCCCGATGATGATGGTGTTGGTGGTAGCGCCCATGGTGTGCGGCGCGTTGGCCGGGACGAGCAGGAAGCTGCCCGCCGGATAGACCTGCGCGGTCGTCGAATCCAGATGATCGCCGTAGCTCACGCGCAGCGCTCCGGAAATCACCGCGACCCGCGCATCGGCGGTGTGCGAGTGATGCTCCCAGTGACCCGCGGGAACGAAATACGCGTAGGTAAACGCGTCCGGCGCATCGGTGCGGCCTTCCAGCACGGCCCATTTGGTGCCGTCGCTGTCGGCGGGTTGCCACTGAATGGAGTTGGGATTCCACGCGCCCGCGGGATGCGGTGGGCGTGCCGAACCTCGGCAGCTCGCGAGCACAATCGCGCCGGCGAGTGCGAGAGCCAGAAAACCAGAGTCGCGCATCATCAGATTGCCCTCGGTGACGGTACGAGCGAGACGACTGGTGTGAACCTTATCGGCGTCGGTCGCGTGGTTCTATCCGGATCTGCTGGTCAAACTCGGCCGACGACATCGCTCTGTCTTGAATGAATTGGCTGGCGCGTTGCGGTCGCGAGGGCACCGGCTCACTGTGAGGCCGTACTGATTTCACCGACGCCGGGCGCTGTCGTATGACCCGCCGCGATGATCGTCTGGGGCCGGGCTCTGCACGCCCCATCGCCATCGTTGCGTGCAGCCGCCGCGCAGCCAGTTCATTCAAGACTCGATCGCCAAGGCCGGCTAACTCTCGCCGATGCGACGCCGACGCGTTGTCGAACTGGCGTGGGGTGCTGTTCCGGCGGCTGGAGTCCTCGCCGGGTGCCGGAAGCACGCGCTCAGGACGACGCCTCAGACGTCCCCGATGGATGCAGCGGCGTTCCACGCGGCCCGCCGGTTCGCGGGGACGCGCTTCGGACGGATCGCCTATGTCGAGCGCGGCTCCGCGACGGCCGCGGCGCTCTTTCTCCACGGTTTTCCGCTCAACAGCTTCCAGTGGCGCGGTGCGTTGGATCGGCTGTCGCCCTATCGTCAATGCATCGCACCGGATTTCCTCGCCATGGGCTACACGGAAGTTGCCGAGGGGCAGGGCGTCGGCCCCGCTGCACAGGTCGCGATGATCGTCGAGCTGCTGGACACGTTGCGCATCGATGCCGTCGATCTCGTGGCGAACGACAGCGGCGGAGCCGTGGCGCAGCTCCTCGTCGCCGGACATGGCGAGCGCGTGCGCTCGCTGCTGCTCACCAACTGCGACACGCGCAGACCTTTGGCAACGCGCGGGGAGTGCGACGCCTGCCCGGGAGGAAGCCCTTTTTCCCCGAAGAACTCCCGGGCGTGATTGCCGAGGAGGCGCAGCGGCTGTGGCAGCGGACATAGCGGGGAAGTGGGCGCTCGTCACCGGGGCGTCGAGCGGGTTGGGGGTCGAGTTCGCGACGCTGCTTGCCGACCGGCGCGCGAATCTCGTGCTCGTTGCGCGCAGCGGCGCGCGGTTGCAGGAACTGGCCGATCGGGTGAGCGCGCGCCGCGGCATCCGGACCACGATCGAAGCGATGGATCTCTCCGTCCTGGGCGCCGGTACCGCGCTGAAACGGCGTCTCGATTCACGCGGAATCCACGTCGACATCCTCGTGTGTAACGCGGGGTATGGTGTCTACGGCAGTCTGGTCGACCAGCCCCTCGAACGGACGCTCAGCATGCTGCAGCTGAACATCGTCACGCTCACGGAGCTGACACAGCTCTTCTCCAAGGACATGGTGCAGCGCCGCTCCGGTCACATCCTTCTCGTCGCCTCGCTGCTCGGATTCCAGCCCGTGCCGGGCTACGCGGCGTACGCGGCGAGCAAGGCCTATGTGCTCCATTTCGGCGAGGCGCTCTTCGAAGAGCTCAAACCCCACGGTGTGACGGTGACGGTCCTCTCCCCTGGGGTGACGACGACGGGTTTCGCCGCTGTGGCCAGCCAGCCCGATACCAGCATGCTGCGGCTTCTCATGATGGAGCCGCGGCCCGTCGCACAACTCGGCATTGCGGCGCTGCTCCAGCGACGTCCCAGCGTCATCGCTGGCGCGTGGAACAATCTCATCGCGCTCAGCAACCGCGTTGCACCGCGTCGTCTGCAACGGTTGATCATGCAGCGGGTCTTTGCCGGCGGCTGAAATAGACCAGTTGGGTCAAGCCGCCGCGGATCATGTGGTTGTAGTTGGATCAACGCTCGCCGCGTTCGACACGCTTCATGGCACGGGTGAAGCGATTGGGGAAGAAGGCAACAGCGTTCGGTATTCGCCGATCGACGAGATCGGCCACGTTTTCGTGGATGTGGCTGGCGCATGTTATAGCGTCGTCAATCAGCGCTGGGAGGTGAAACGCTCGTGCCGTGCGACACGGCTCGCCATGATCGTGTTCGAGCCTCAGCAGGACTAACCCTGTAGCACCTTCGCCGTCGTCATCAGTTGTCCCACATGCCGCGCCGTGTGCTCGGCCGCGTGCACCAGCAAGCCGATCGTGTTCGACGGGAGCTTCGCGCGCCCAACGAGGCGCACCGTCAACAGCTCCGATTCCTGGGTCGCGCGGAGTTGCTCTTGCGCGCGCCGGATCGCTTCGCTGAACTCGGCCGATAACACCCGCGGCTCGAAGGTCCGCTCCTGCATCGTCTTCTCGGCTAGCAGTGCAGCCGTCTGCTCCGCGCTCAGCGACTCCCCGCGCGCGTAGGTGAATAGCCGATCGAGGCTGCCCATCGCGTGCTTCACATGATATGCCGCTGACGCGGCAGACCCTGGTCGACGGTTGAGCTGCTCCGCGGTCATGGTGGAGAGGGCTCTTCGAGTGTCTTCGTCCGCGTCTACGAGCGCGTGGGCGACGGGCTGCAGCAGGGCGGGGATTCCCGGAATCGGTCCGCGCAGCCACGGCGGTTGCGGCGATGATGTCGAGGGTGAATTGGGCATGGTAAAACATTAACCAGCCGCGCGCGCCCCGATCGACGGGGAACGGGGCGGTGAGTGCGCAGACGACGGTTACCGCTTCCTAGCGGCGGTGCGCTGCGGAGATGAGCCGGAGAATGGTGTTCACGTACACGATCAGGAACGTTGCAGAAATGGTGGATCTCGGCCCCGTCTTACTTGATGTACTCCCACAGCTCGTCGAACCGGGTCGTCGGACCACCGGTGTAACTGGTGGTCCCGAGCCCGACAAAAATCCTGCCAGCTGCGACAACCCCAATCATCTGCACGACCCCTTTGCCGGGGTACAGCGTCTGGCGCTTGGTCCAGGTGTTGCCGGTCGCGCTATAAGTCCAGACCTCCGTCACGCTGACCGCCGTGTCACCAATGAAGCCTCCGACGACAAACGCCGTGTCACCGACGGTGAATGCCACAGCGTCGTCACTTGGAAAACCTATTAAGGAGTCCACTTCAGTCCACGAGTTGGCTGTGGTGTCGTAGGCCCAGAAGCCTCTGCAGCCTCCGTTCAAGCCCCGTCCCAGACCGACGTAGCCGGTGGTCCCAATCGAAAACGCAACGGCCCGTGCGTTACATGCTCCCGCGAAGTCCGCCTTCTGGGTCCAGCCATTGGTCGCAGGGTTGTATTGCCAGGTGTCGAAGTCATTCGCGAACGACCCGCCGGTTACGTATGCCTTGTCGCCGATGACGAACGAGACGGCGTTCGCGCGGGCCGTCCCGGGAAAGTCGGCCATTCGCGTCCACAGTCCCGTCGTGGGGTCAAGGCGCCAGAGGTCGTTGAAGTAAGTGAAGGTGCAGAGACCGCCGCCGAGACAATTGGAGCCCAATCCCATGTATCCATAGCCGCCGATCGCAAAACCAATCGCATTCGCCCGGACATCGGTCGGAGTGTTCGGGAGCGGTTCCCACGCATTCGTTGTGGGCGTGTAGCGAGAGACCACGTTTGTCCAGCCATTTCGAAAGCCGTTCACGACATAAATCCGTCCATCAATGACGAAACTCGAGGCACCGGCAACTCCACCACCGCTTATCGACGCGCGCTGCACCCAGCTGTTCGGAGGCGGCGGGGGCGGGGGCGGGGGCGGCGGGGGAGAACCAACCCCGGTGTTGTCGCCTGAGCACGCAGCAAGCGACAGGGCGCAGAGTAGGATTAGTGGCAGACGGATGCGCATGATTCGAGCCGAAAGAACGAAGTAAGGAAGATGCGCTGTCGCAAGGCAGCTTCAAGCGCTCCCGCCCTAAAAGTCATAACGGCTTCTGGTTGATCTACAACGAGGGATTCATTATCGACTAGCCAGCATGACGACGGCAAGACTGGCGCTCGTGATCCTCGCGCTCGGTGTCGGCGCTTCGCTCGCGTGCTCTGGGACACTCAAGCGGCGGGTCGCGGGACCACGCTGCACGTGTACACGCTGCTCACGCGGTACTTGATCGAGCATCTGCCCGCCGGTCCGCGCCCCCGTTCAGCGATGCCCCAAAATGCCGGCGCTGCACAGGGGGTAGCCGCACCGCGCTTCAGAACACACCCGGACGTTGACGTTTGCTATTCGGCTCGAGAAAATTGAGTTCAGGAACCGACTGGTTACTCCTCGAACAGGTTCACGTATGAGCCGTCAGTGCCTGCCGCTGGTCGTTGGTGCTTCACTCCTCGTCTCTCTGTTCACTGCGTGTGACCAGGGCACCGGGCCGAGCCCCTCGGGCATCAACATTCGTCGCGCCACATTGCGGGATACCATTGGCGCTATTCATCCGTTCGATGTGGTCGTGAAAGACCAGGCGAGTCTGGCGGCCAGATTCGTCGAAGTACGACTGGCGATGGTACAGGCCTACCCGCGTGTCTACGTCATGCGCATCGGGGATTCAATACCGACGTTCACGGTCGTGGACACGACGGACTTCACGGGCGCGTTGTCTCTGCGCACCCAGCATGGGTTCACTGTGGGGCAGGGGCAGCTCGCGATTACCGTGCCCTCACTGGGGTACGTGGACACCATCAGTTTCACGGTTGACCACGGTAATCCCATCGCCGTGAGAGTGGCGCCTGCCGACACGGCGCTTTATGCGAGTCGGCAATTCGCATTGCGCCCGTACGGGACCGATCGCTTGTCCAACGTCATCGCCGACATGCCGTTCGAGTTTGCCGTCGTGGACGGACCGGTCACGGTGAATGCAGCAGGCGCTGTTTCTACCACGTCGATCGGTCGAGGCGCCGTTGCGGTGCGATCCGGAGATTTCCGCGATACCGCCTATGTGAGTGTCGTGCCGGAAGCATGGGTGGCTACGCAAAAGTTCTATGCGGGCAACGGTGGCCCCGAAGGCATCTTTCTGATGCAGCTCGACGGCTCGGGGCGCGATTCGCTGACGCGCGGTCTCAACAACAGCTTCATCCCGCACGGGTTCGGGTGGTCCCCCGATGGGCAGCAACTGGTTCTGCCGCGGGAGAAGACGCTGTATCTCCTGCACCCCGGCGGCTTGGAGACGCCGCTGGTGTCGATGCCGGTCGAAATCAATACCGCGGCGCGATTCTCCAGAGATGGGCAGTGGGTCTATTTTGCCCTCGGGGCGGGTCGCGGCTTCTATCGAGTCAGAAGCGATGGCACCGGCCTCGAGCATATTCGTGGCGACTCCGCGAACTGGGGTGACGACTACTTCGTTCAGCCATCGCACGATGGGCTCAGCGTGGCGTATACCAGTACGCGCGAATTCTGTTTTAGCGATCCATGCATTCGTGTGATGGATCTCGCCACGAAGCGAGATCGCGTCTACGGCAACCAGGATTATTTGGTCCGCGGCTCGATGGCCGCGTGGTCCCCGGTCGAAGATCTCATCGCGTACAACGTCGGGCGCGAGGTGCGGCTGGTGAAGTCCGACGGCGCGCTGGACCGCCTTTTGGCAGCGGACGCCGGCCAGGTGAAGTGGATGGACTGGAGTCCGGACGGACACTGGCTCATCGTCGCAGCCGACTTCGGCGTCGCGCTGTTCGACATCCGGACCCAGCTCAGGCTGCCGATCGCTCAGCTCACGAGCTACAGCGCCACGATCTGGCGGCCCTGAAGCTGACCGAGGGTCGGCTGTTCAGGCAAGGCGGCGACAGACGGCGCGACCGTCGAGACTATTTGAGCCCTGCCGAAGCACGCGCACCCTTCCAGATCACGACCGCGTCATAGCCATGGATCGTCCGAACGACGTCGGCATTCCAGCTCTCGAGGCCACGCATTGCCAGGCCCCGCAGGGGCCGCAGGTCGATCACTTCATGCCCCGTGGCATTCGCATTGGACAGCACGCGCGTGAGACGCTGATCGCCGGCGCGCATTTCGTCGACCGAATCGCTCGCGACGGAACCGAACCCGCTTCCCCCTAGGACGGCCTGACGCGACCCGGGACCCGGGAGCACGAGAATGTGAAACGCGCGCTCGCCCGTGAGGGCCGCCACCTCGTCCGCCATGGTGCCGAGATCGAATCCATTGAAGTAATTGGCGCCGCGGATCATGTGGTTGTAGCCGAATTTCATCAGAATCTTTTGTGACCCGGTGCGTAGCAGCGCGGCCAGATTACTCCGCCCCCATTGCGAGCGGCGCTGCATGTAGGGCCACGCGCCGCCAGCGCGCTCCGCCGTTTCGATGGCCAGCGACGCCTCGATCGTGCGCATCACGACGTCACTCTCGGGGTCCGGGTTCGGCCAGGCCGCCCGCAGCGCCGACGCGAGGGCGGAATCTTGCGACAGGAAAAACAGGTCGTCCGGGTTTCCCGTCCGCGCGTTTTTCGCTTGGGCGTTGGTGGACGCTTCTTTGAGGCGGGCGAATGCCGCTCGTGCACCCGGAGGTACTTTTGGTTCGAGCTTCGAGATCAGGTAGCGATCGCCGAAAATCTCACGGTCGAGTCCCCACAGCACGCGCTCGTTCCTGGGCCCGGCTGCCACGACATCCGCGAGGAACTGGGCTTCCTCCTGCATGTTGTAGAACGTGAAAATGCCGGGCGTCTTCAGGAACTCCGCGATGCCTTGCACGCCCCCCCCGTTGCGCCGCGCCGCCACCTCGATGTCCTGCGCGATGGGGGGGGAAAGCTCGACAGCAACCCGGCCGTAGCCGGATGGACGCAGCGCGCTGAACAGCGCCGCCGCGAGCTGGGCGGTTTCCGCGACGCCGTGTTCTTCGCCGATCAAAGTGAAGCGCGCATTCCCCGCTTCCTGGACGAGGAAGTCCCAGCCGGGGCCGGCGGGGCGGCCGGCGCTCATGGTCAGGGGAAGCCGGTTGGCTTGCAGCGCTGCGAGCAGCTGCGCTTGCGGCCCTGGCGGTGCCTGGGCGCTGGCGCGACTCGTCGCGATGAGGCTGAGGTGCAGCAGCAGGGACCAGGACGGACGGCGCATGAACGAGCACTCTCCGAGGGGTTGCCCGTTGGATACGCGGGAGTACTGGAACGTTGCAGGCCGGCTTCTAC
>JBLNGI010000131.1:0-27065 GCA_050264615.1 Gemmatimonadota bacterium | reverse complement strand
CTTTCGTAGCTATCTTCGCAGGACCCATGAGCACGATTCGACTGACCGCGCTCTCGCACGGCGCCGGCTGAGCCTGCAAGCTCGGCCCCGCCGAGTTGGCGCAGGTCTTGCGCCACGTGCCTGTTCTCACGGATCCACGCATCCTGGTCGATGCCTCGACGCGGGACGACGCCGCCGTGTACCAACTGGCGCCGGATCGCGCGATCGTCGCCACGGTCGATTTCTTCACGCCGATTGTGGACGACGCGTACGACTTCGGCCGCATCGCCGCGGCGAACGCATTCTCCGACCTCTATGCCATGGGCGCGACCCCGCTGTTCGCCCTCAACCTCGTCGGCTGGCCGCGCGACACGGTCCCGTACGATCTGCTCGGGGAGGTGCTGCGGGGCGGGGCCGACATCGCGCGGGAAGCCGGGGCATTCGTGCTGGGCGGTCACTCGGTAGACGATCCGGAGCCGAAATACGGCATGGTCGCGATCGGTGACGTGCATCCAAACCACGTCGTTACGCTGGCGCGCGCGCGTGCCGGCGATGTGCTCGTGCTGACCAAGCCGATCGGCACCGGCGTGCTGAGCACCGCGCTGAAACGCGATCTCGCGACCGCGGCCGATCTCGCGCCCGCGGTGAAGTCGATGACGACGCTCAACGCCGGCGCCGCCCGCGCGATGCTTGCGACCGGAGCGCATGCCGCGACCGATGTGACCGGCTTTGGCCTGCTCGGCCACTTGCATAACATGCTTGCGGCGAGCGGCGTGGCGGCGCAGATCGATTCCGCCGCCGTCCCGCTGCTCCCCAAAGCGCTGGAGCTTGCCGAGCGCGGCGCGGTGCCCGGGGGAACGAAGCGCAATCGCGACGCACTGACGCGGCACGTGACGTTCGCGGCCGCCGTGGCGGAGCCGCTGCGCACGTTGCTCTGCGACGCGCAGACGTCCGGAGGACTGTTGATCGCGCTCCCGGCTGATCGCGCCGGTCAGTTGATCACCGCGCTGCACCGGGAAGGCACACTCGCCGCCGCGCGCATCGGCGCCATCGTGCCGGGCGCGGCCGGCGCGATCGAGGTACGGTGAATGGCGGTTCCCGCGATTCCTGAATACCGCTCGCTCACGCCCGAAGCCCTGGACGCGCTGGAGCGTGCGGTGCGCGACCATCGCCGGGTAGCGCTGAAGCGCCGGGGCACCGAATATGTCGTGGTGGCCGAGCGCCTCGAAACGAGCGGACGCGACGACGTGCTGGCGGGACGGCTGCCGATGACCGGCGAGCTGTTGACGTTTCGGTTGCGAGACCTGGAGACCTTCGCGGTGCTTCCCTAGCATCGCCACCAACCGTGTTCACCCGTCTGTTGGTCGGTTTGGATGGCAGCCCGAGCGCCGATGAGGCGTTGGAGCAGGCGGTCGTCCTGGGAAAGCGGTTCAACGCCAAGATCGTCGTCGCGCACATAAAGGAATCGCACGGGCTGGCGGGAAGGGAGGGACGGCGCTCGGACGACACGGGAGCGCTGCTCGAGCGGGCGGCCGAGCGCGTGAAGGATGCCGGGCTCAGGGTCGCGACGGCCTCAACGCAGGGCCGTCCCGATGTCGAGCTCGCGGCGCTGGCACGCGACGTGGACACCGTCCTCGTGGGACGCCGCGGCAGATCGTCGTCTGCCAACGCGATCGGCAAGACCGTGTCGTCGCTGATTCGGATCGCGGAAAAAGGCGTGATCGTCTGCGCCAGCAAGCCGTCGCCGATGGAGCGCTGCGCGGTGGCGTACGACGGGCGCGCAACGTCGCAGCGGGCGCTCGAGCTGGTGGCGCGGTTCGCGAGTGTCACGCACAGCACGGTGCACGTCATTCACGCAACCATCGACGCGGCGATAGGTACGATGGTGGTGGGAGAAGCGGAAGCGATCTTGTCGCTCCAGGGCGTCGCCTTCGTGACGCATCTCGAGCACGGGACGCCTGGTGAGGCAATGGCGCGGGTAATTCAGATGACGAAATGCGACGCCTTGTTCGCCGGCGCCCATGTGGGAAAACGGGAAGTCGTCACGGTTTCGCATGCCGAGGAGATTCTGTTGCATACGGACATTCCGGTGGTCATTCAGCCATGAGCTCCAGTCCTCCGTTCGTGCTGGTCCACGCCGACGAAAGCTGCCTCGGCAACGATTCCACGAAAGCGAGCCGGGGCGGCAATGCCGCGCTGATCGAAGCACCCGCGGGCGACAGCGTCGCCCGGTGGGACTTCTTCGACTGCGCGCCGCAGACCACCAACAACCGCATGGCGCTCGCGGGCGCGATCGCGGCGCTCGAGTGGATCCGGCGCCAGTGGCGCAACGCGCACGTGCGGTTCGTTTCCGATTCCGAGTATCTGGTCAAAGGCATGAACGAGTGGCTCCCCGGCTGGCAGGCGCGCGGCTGGCGGCGCAAGACGGGAACGCTCGAGAACCTGGAGCTGTGGCAGGCGCTCGCCCAGGTCGCCGCCCATCATACGATCGACTGGCGCTGGGTCCGGGGCCACAACGAGCACGTGAAGAACGAGTACGCCAACGTCACCGCGATTCGCGCCGCCGAGCGCCAGGAACGCTCCAACGGCCTGATTCCGTCCGGCTTCGACACCTGGCTCGCGCAGCAGCGCGCGCGGGGCAAGTATCCGGATTTCGATCCCGACAAGGAGCTGCATGAGCGGATCAAGTAAGGACCACGTCGCCCAGTCCGATCAATCCGTTCCGGTCGACCGGATACCGCTGTACGAGGTGTACATGCGCATGGCCGAGGAGCTGGCCAAGCGCTCGACGTGCGTACGGCTGCAGGTTGGGACGGTCGTCACGGATCAGCGGCTCGAAAACGTCCTGGCGATCGGCTACAACGGCAACGCGCGCGGGCTGCCCAACAAGTGCGACTCGGCGGTGCCGGGCAACTGCGGCTGCATTCATTCGGAGATGAACGCGCTGGTCAAAGCGCCCGGGAGCGTGCGCGACAAGGTCGTGTTCGTCAGCGCCTCACCCTGCGTGATGTGCGCCAAACTCATCATCAATTCGGGCGTGACGCACGTGTTCTACCGGAAGGCGTACCGGGATCCCTCCGGCGTAGAGGTGCTCCAGCAGGGCGGCGTGGTGCCCGTCCTCTATGACCGCTGGATTTCCGCGTGGCGCAACGGTGGATGAGTTAGACCGCCTGTTCGGGTTGCTGGTCGCGGCGCTGGCGCGCGAAACGCGCGTCGCCGTGCCCTTCCCCGCCTCGGAAGTCTACGAGCGCTTGGTCCCGTATCGCTCCAACCGCTCGCACCTCAACGTCGCGACGCACCAGGATTACGAGATGGCGGTGCTGCGGCTGCTCGCCGGCGAGCGCAACTACGTGCAGCTCGAGCCCGAGAGCGTGCGCGAGGCCATGCAGCGCGAGATCGCGACGATCAATCCGGATCCCGCCTACTTCCGCAGCTTTCGAGACGCGCAGGTGATGGTGAATGGCCGCGCGGCCGAGCGCGTGTTGCTGGCCGACCGCGCGTACGCGCCCAAGGATCCGCAGGCGGACGAAGACGACATGCTCAGCGACGCGACCGGCGAGAATCCCGTGCCGATCATTCCGCCGAGCGCCTTCATCGAGCCGGTAAGACCCGAGCCTGGATTGTCCTCCGGGCAGCAGTGCGAGTACTGCGGCGGGGTGTTGCCCGGCAATCGCGAGGCTCGCTTTTGCCCGCACTGCGGCCAGCCGCGGGAGGGAGAGCTCAAGTGCCAGGGATGTGGCAGCGATCTCGATGTTGGGTGGGCCTACTGCCTCACGTGCGGGAGAGCGACGGGCTTCGAATGACGGCCGGACGGCCGGGCGGCCGGGCGGCCAATGTCGCGGTGATTGCAGGTGATGGCATCGGGCCGGAGGTGATCGACGCCGCCGTACCGATTATCGATCGCGCTGCGGCGAAGCACGGTCTCTCGCTACAGTGGGAACAGCTCCCCTATTCCGCTGATCACTATCTCAAGACGAAAGAAACACTCCCCGACGCGGGGTTCCAGCATCTGCGTGACGATGTCGATGCGATTTTCCTCGGCGCGCTCGGCGACCCCAGAGTACCTGGCAACGAGCATGCACGCGACATCCTGCTGGGTTTGCGATTCCGCCTCGACCTCTACGTGAACTTCCGACCCGTCGTGCTGCTGCATCCCGATCTCACGCCGTTACGGGCCGACGGGCCGTCCGGCCGTCCGGCCGTCGATTTCGTGATCTTCCGCGAGAACACGGAAGGCCAGTACACCGGCCGCGGCCGCTCGAGCGGCGATGAACACGTCGCCGAGGAAGTGAACACGGGCAAAGGCGTCGAGCGCATCATCCGCGCAGCCTTCGAGTGGGCAACAGGTCATGGGAAGAAGCGCGTGACGATGAGCGACAAGTCGAACGCGATCCCGACGCACAAGATCTGGCAGGAGAAGTTCAAGGCTGTCGCAGCCGAGTACTCCGGCATTCAGGCCGAGCACCGCTACGTGGACGCGCTGGCCTTGGAACTCGTGCGTGAACCGTCGCGGTTTGAAGTCATCGTGACCAACAACCTGTACGGCGACATCCTCTCGGACCTCGGCGCGGGACTCGTGGGTGGGCTCGGCGTCGCCGCCAGCGCCAATCTGCATCCCGGCGGGGGGGGGGGCCGCCACGTCGGGTTGTTCGAGCCGGTGCACGGCTCGGCGCCACTACTCGCCGGGAAAGGCGTGGCCAATCCGGTGGCCGCGGTCCTCACCGGCGCGCTCATGGTCGAGCAGCTGGGACACGCCGGAGCCGCGCGGGATCTCGAACGCGCCGTCAAACAAGCGCTTACGGAAGGCGCGCGGACCCCGGATCTCGGCGGGAAGTGTACGACGCGCGAGGTGGCCGCCGCCATCGTCGCCCGTTTGTAGCGGCTATATTCCCACCAGCCTCATTGTGGAGTCGTCCCCATGAAAACCCAGGGCGCCAATAAGGACGTCGTCTTCCTGTCCGGTGTGCGGACGGGATTCGGCGCGTTCGGCGGCTCTTTGAAAGACTTGTCAGCTATCGACTTGGGTGCGGCGGCCTCGCGCCACGCCATCCAGCGTTCAGGCGTCCCGGCAAACGACTTCGGGCACGTCGTGTTCGGCAACGCGCTCCAAACTTCGGCGGACGCGATCTACCTGGCCCGGCACGTTGGGCTCAAATCAGGCCTGCCGATCGAAACGCCCGCGGTGACGGTGAATCGCTTGTGTGGCTCGGGCTTCGAAGCGATCACCCAGGGCGCCCAGCTCATTCTGCTCGGTGAGGCGGAGGCGGTCCTCGCCGGTGGCGCGGAATCGATGAGCCAGGCCCCGCATGTCGTGCGGGGCGCCCGCTGGGGTCTGCGGCTCGGACCAGCCCCGCTCGAAGACCTGCTGTGGGAGTCGCTGAAGGATCCGCAGTGCGGCCTGTCGATGGCGGAAACCGCTGAAGGCCTGGCCGAGAAGTACAAGCTCACGCGAACAGAGGTGGACGAAGTCGCGGTTTCCTCCCAGAAACGCGCCAAGCAAGCGTGGGACGCGTGCGCGTTCCAGGACGAGGTCGTCCCCGTGACGATCAAGCTGAAGGGGAAGGAAGTCGAGTTCCGCGCGGATGAGCACATGCGGCCGGAGACGACGCTCGAGATTCTCAGCAACCTGAAACCGTACTTCAAGAAGGACGGGCTCGTCACCGCGGGCAACGCATCGGGCATTTCTGACGGCGGTGCCGCGACCGTCATCGCCAGCGACGCGTACGCGAAAGCGCATGGCCTGAAGCCGCTGGGCCGGCTGGTCGCGTGGGCGGTCGCCGGCGTCGAGCCGAAGCACATGGGGATCGGGCCGGCACCGGCCGCCCGCAAAGCACTCGCGAAGGCCGGGATGAAGCTCGAGCAGATGGATCTGGTCGAAGTGAACGAGGCATTCGCGCCGCAGTACCTCGCCGTCGAGCGCGAGCTCGGGCTGGACCGCACGCGCACCAACGCCTGCGGCGGGGCGATCGCGATCGGACACCCCTTGGCGGCGAGCGGAACGCGCATCACGATCCATTTGCTGCACGCGCTGCGCCGGGAGCAGAAGCGGTTCGGTCTCGGCTCGGCGTGCATCGGCGGCGGTCAAGGAGCGGCAGTCATCGTCGAGGCATTGTGACCAACATCATCCTGACGGCCATCGGAGCCATCGCGCTCTATCTCTTCGCGGGGCTCCGGGTGCTCCGTGAATACGAGCGCGGCGTGTACTTCCTGCTGGGTCACCTGCGGCCCACCAAAGGGCCCGGCCTGATCTTCTTGCCGCCGGTGCTCGCCAAGATGCAGAAGGTCTCGCTCCGCGTCATGGCGATCGACGTGCCGCCCCAGGACGTGATCACGCGCGACAACATCTCGATCAAGGTCAACGCGGTGTTGTACATGCGCGTGAAAGCGCCCGACAAGGCGGTCGTGGGCGTGGAGAACTATCTCTACGCCACGAGCCAGCTCGCGCAGACCACGTTGCGGTCGGTGCTCGGCGAGACGGAAATGGACGAGCTGCTCGCCAACCGCGACAAGATCAATGCGATCCTGCGCCAGACGATCGATACGCGCACCGAAGACTGGGGCATCGAGGTCTCGGCGGTGGAGGTGAAGGACGTCGATCTGCCGCCGGAGATGAAGCGCGCCATGGCGCGCCAGGCGGAGGCCGAGCGCGAGCGGCGCGCCAAGGTCATCAACGCGGAGGGCGAGCTCCAGGCATCCGAGAAGCTCGCGCAAGCCGCGCACATCATCGGCAAGGAGCCCGCGGCGATCCAGCTGCGCTATCTCCAGACCGTGAACGAGATCGCGTCCGAGAACAACTCGACCACGATTTTCCCCATTCCAATCGACCTGTTCCGGGGCTTCATGGAGCGCATCGCTCCACAGCCCAGCAGCGACGCCGGCACGCGAGCCTTACCGGCGCAGACCTCGGGCGAGCGAGTCCCGGACGGTCCGCGGAAGTCGAAAGCCAAGGCGTGAGCGACCTGATCGATCGCAAGGCCCTCGAGCGGATCGTCCGTCGCGCCGCCGAGCTGCAGGCGGGGTCGCAGGACGTCGGCGAAGGCCTGACGAGCAAGGAGGTTCTCGCCCTCGGGAAAGACGTCGGAATTCCTGAGGGCTATCTGCGCCAGGCGATGCTCGAGGAGCAGACGCGCACGGCGGACGAGGCGTCGGTGGGCACCTGGGGGTGGCTCACCGGGCCGCGGGCGGTCTCAGCCCATCGCGTCGTGCCCGGCGACCGCGCGAGCGTCGAGCGGGCGCTCAACCGCTGGATGACGGATGAGGAGCTGCTTCAGCCCAGGCGGCAGTATGCCGACCGGACGACCTGGGAGGCCAAGGCGGGGGCGTTCGCCTCGATTCAGCGGGCGATCTCCGGCCGCCGCCGGTACTCGCTCGCGAGCGCCGCGCAGATCTCCTCCCAGGTCGTGGCGCTCGAGCCGGGGTTCTGCCTGGTGCGGCTCGAAGCCGACGTTACGCAGCAGCGCCGCAACCGCATCTCGGGGGGCACCGTGATGGCCGCGATCGGGTGGGGGTTGACGGGCGCAACCGCGCTCATCGCTCCGCCGCTCGCGCTCGCCCAGATCCTCATGCTGGTGCCCGGTATCGGCCTGACGGTGGGCGGCGCGATGGTTGCCCGCACGCATCGTGGCGCCAACGAGCGCCTGCAGGTCGGGCTCGAACAGGTGCTGGACCGGCTGGAGCGAGGCGAGGTTCGGGGGTCATCCAGCCAGGCCTCGCTACCGTTCGTGAAGATCGCGGAAGAAGTCCGCAAAGTTTTCGAGAATCCCAAGCCGAAGCCCAGGAGCTGAAGACCGTCATGCCTGAGATCAAGCGCGTCGGGGTGTTGGGGTGTGGCCTGATGGGAAGCGGGATCGCCCAGGTGGCAGCCACCGCCGGATACGAAACGATCGTCCGCGACGTCGCCAAGGAGCTGCTCGAGCGCGGCCGCACCGGCATCGAGAAGTCGCTGGCGAAGTTCGTCGAGAAGGGAAAACTGTCCGCAGCCGACCGCGATGCCACGCTGCAGCGGCTGACCTACACCACGAGCGTCGCGGACCTGCAACCCGTTGACATCGTGATCGAAGCGATCACCGAAGACCTCGCGCTGAAGAACGCGCTGTTCAAGGAGCTCGACGGTCTGTGCGGCGCCGGGACGATCTTTGCCTCGAATACCTCGAGCCTGACCATCGCGGAGATGGCGGCCTCCACCAGGCGCGCCGACCGGTTCGTCGGGCTGCACTTCTTCAATCCGGTGCCGCTCATGGCGCTGGTCGAGGTGGTCAGGACGGTCACGACCTCGGAGGAGACATTCAAGCGCGCGTTCTCGTTCGCCGCCTCGCTGCGCAAGGAGCCGGTGGCCGCGAAGGACAACTCCGGCTTCATCGTGAACCTGCTGCTCGTGCCGTACCTGCTCGACGCGATCCGCGCCGTGGAGCGCGGCGTCGGCAGCGTGCCCGATATCGACAAGGCGATGCAGCTCGGCTGCGGCTACCCCATGGGGCCGCTCGCGCTGCTCGACTTCGTGGGCCTCGACACCACCCACCACATCGCCGAGATCATGTTCAAGGAATACCGCGAGCCGCGCTACGCGCCGCCGCCGTTGCTCAAGCGCATGGTGCTCGCGGGAATGTACGGAAAGAAGTCCGGTAAGGGATTCTACGACTATTCCGCGAATCCACCGGTCGTGACCAATTTGGGATTGTAACCCCACGCCTTTGAGGTCTACATGCTCGGCTACGACGCTCCTCGCTGGCACGCCCTGCTCAACGACCTGCCCGCCGCGCTGCTGATCGTGGCGGTGCTCTTCGATTTCGCGGCCGCCGCGCGCAAGCGTGAATCGCTTTCCTGGGCCGCGATCTGGACGCTCTGGGCAGGCGTCATCGGCGGGTGGGCGGCCGTGATTGCCGGGGAGCTGGCGGAGAACTCCCTGGAGCACGGCACCGCCATTCATGAGATCATGGAGAAGCATGAGAATATCGCGCTCATTACGATGAGCGTGTTCACCATCGTGCTGATTTGGAAAATGGCGCGGCGATTCCAGATGCCGTCGCAGGAGCTGGCGATCACGCGGTTCCTCAGTGTGATCGGCGTGGCAGGAGTGGTGTGGACGGGGGTCTTGGGTGGACGACTCATGTTCGAGCACGCCGCCGGGATTCCGACGCCCACGCTGCAGACGGAGATCCAGAATCGCACCGCGGGGCACGAGCATGCTCCAGGCGAGGAACATGACGTGCCGATGGGCACCGACAGCGCCAAGGCCGCCGGCGATACGGTAAAAGCCTCACACACAGATCCCCCCGGCACGCCGCCGCACAAGCACTAAATGGAGCGTGTAGCGTGCGGCGCCGCAGTGAAGGGTCGTGCGCTCTGACGCTGGCCGTTCTGCGTCGCGTGCCGCACGCCGCCCTCGTGTTGGTGGCCGCGTGCTCCCCGGCTTCCTCGCGTCCGTCGTTCGTGCCGATTCCAGAAGCGCTGCATGCGGTGATCAACGCTGTACCGGCCGTAGTGACGCGCGAGGCTCAAGCGCTGCTCGCGGCGGACACGATCCGCGTGCGGTTTATGAGTGAGCGTGACGCCTGGCTCGAGACGAGTGAGTTTGCCGGGACACACCGCCTGCGGCTGTGGGCGGATCCGGACGTGCCGGGCAAGTCCCGCGTAACCATCGAAGCGGTGTACCGCCCCATCGACGATCCGTCCCGCCAGGCGCGCGATCTCGAGCGCGCCGCCGAGCCGGGGTCGGCCGGCCAGCAGCACGCCGCGCGCCTGCTCGCCGCGCTGAAAGACAAGCTTGGAGTCACGACCTACTAGCCTCCGCCGGACCCTCGGCGCACTCGAGTACTTCACATTCGGCTTCGGCAGCATGGTCGGCGTCGGCTGGCTCGTCATCATGGACGACTGGCTGGGGCGCGGCGGGCCCGCGGGCGCCATGCTCGGCTTTCTGGTCGTGGCGCTGCTGCTCCTGCCGGTTGCGCTCACCTACGGCCGGCTGGTCAGGGCGATCCCCGATGCCGGCGCGGAGATCGCGTATACCGAGCAGGTATTCCCGCGGCCGGTGAGCTTTGCGGCCGGCTGGGTGATGGTGCTGGCGTACGCGATCGTGTGCCCGTGGGAAGCCGTCGCGATCGGGAACCTGCTGGCGCGGATTTTCCCCGCGCTGAACGAGCTGCCGCTGTACACGGTGGCGGGCAAGGTCATCACGCTGCCTCGCCTCCTCGCCGGCCTCGCCCTGACGGCCTGGATCGGCTTCATCAACTACCGGGGCATCCGGACCAGCGGGCGATTCCAGGACTTCACCACGCTTGGCCTGCTGGCGTGCTTCGCGCTGTTCGCCGCCCTTGGGTTCGCGCGCGGAACTCCATCGAACGTGCAACCGCTGTTCGCGCCTTCAGGCGCTTTTGTCTCGGTGCTCCTGGTTGCGCAGATCGTCCCCTATTTCATGACCGGCTTCGAATCGATTCCGAAAGCATCGGAGGAGGCACGGCCCGACCTGGAGCCGGGAACGCTCAGCCGCATGATCGTACTCGCGATCGTCGCCGGCGGGCTGTTCTACGTGTTGGTGGTCGCGGTCACGAGTTGGGTGTATCCGTGGACGACGTTGGTCGAGCAGCACCTCGGCACGGAGGCGGCATTCGCGCGCGCGTTCGGATCCCCGTGGATCGCGCGACTGATTCTCGCCGGGGCGCTGCTGTCGCTGTTCAAGATCTTCAATGGGAACCTCGTGGCCGCCACGCGGCTGCTCTACGCGCTCGGCCGCCGGGGGCTCGTACACCCGGCGCTGGGCACCGTCGACGAACGCTTTGGATCACCCTCGATCGCGATCCTGCTCGTCGCGGCACTCACGGCCGCTGCTTCATTCTTCGGGGACGCACTCCTCGTCCCGATCACCGAAGTGGGCTCGGCGGTGTCGGCGGTGGGGTGGTGCGCGGCGTGCCTCGCCTTCATCGCGCTCTCGCGGCGCGCTCGTGACTCGCGGGGTATCGCACTCGCGGCGGCGGGCGTGGTCGTCAGTGTGGCGATCGTGCTGATGAAGCTGATCCCGGCCGTCCCCGGAAGCTTCGGCTGGGCGGAGTGGGTGGCGTTAGGCGGCTGGGGTGTGCTGGGGTTAGCTCTGCGCTCGTCCCACTAGTCCCTGAACCCATTTCTCCATTTGATCGAGGTCGATCGAGGCGTCGCGGCACGGCCCGTTGGGGAGCTGCATCGTCAGGCCGAGCACGGGGAGCTTTCCGGCGACGTCGCGCAGGCCCGTCATCATATCCCGTTCGCAGGCGACCGCGACCACGGCACGAGGGCGCCGCTCGCGAATCACCCGGCGCGCGAGCTGCCCGCGCGTAGCGACAAAGACCGGCACCTCGTAACGCCCGGCGATCTCCAGGACGCCGTCCAGCGCCTGCTTGGACAGACAGCGGGGAATGAGCACGAGCAGCTCGCCCGTCCCCACCCGCCGTCCCCGTCGCTCCGCCAGCGTGTTGTAGATGTCGATCGCGGCGTGCTCGACCCAGTCGCGCTTCCCAAACGCCCGCGCGAGCAGGGACGTGTAGTTCATGAGCGGGAGGTAGGGTCCGCGCTCCAGCACTCGCTCGGGGAGGACATTGCGGCCGCTGTAGTAAGCGACCGCCAGAACGATCAGGTACAGCCACACCATCGGCGTAACGATGCCCAGGCCGAACCAGAGCACTCGCGGCAAGGGGGCCCAGATCGTGGCCAGCCGTGGCGCAATCAGATAAAGAAGAAGGGCCACGGTGCCGGCGGCAGCTCCCACAGTCAGCGCTGCGAAGCGAAAGAAGAGTCCCGGCGGCGCGGAAAAATCCCCACGATTGGGCAGCGGCCGGCCATTCCATTCATCCCACTCGTGACCCAGGCGCCGGTCCACTTCGATGTGGATCAGCTGCGCGCGAGGTGGTGTCGGCGCGCTCGGCTGGGGAGGCGCGGGGGCGTGGGCGGGAACCCGGGGGGCTGTCACGGGAACGAAGCTTCACGAAGGGGTTCGCTGGTGTCAAGTTTGGGACGTGTGGAATTCTGACCCGCGTGTCCGCGCGGCATACGCTGAAGGCGCCGGCATCTACCGGATTGTACCGCAGGCGGTCGCGATTCCCGCGGGAGTAGACGATGTCGTCGCGCTCGTACGTCAGGCGGCGTCATCACGAACGCCCCTCATCCCGAGAGGGGCCGGGAGTGGGATGCCGGGCGGCAACGTGGGCGAGGGGGTTATCGTCGATCTCAGCGCGGGATTCCCCGATCTCACGGTCGATCCACAGCGCCGGGTGGCCCGCGCCGGCGCGTCCGTCACGTGGGCCCAGGTGAACGAGGCCGCCAGGCCTTACGGGCTGCGGCTTCCGCCAGACCCCTCCTCCGGACTCTTCGCCACGAGCGGCGGCATGGTCGGTACGAACGCCGCGGGGCCGCGCAGCGTGAGGTACGGAAGCGTACGGAAGTGGGTGGCCGCGCTTGAGATCGTCGAGGCTGACGGCAGTGTCCGAACGGTGAAGCGGGAAGCGGGAAGCGGGAAGCGGTTCACCCTGACGACCGACAACCGACGACTGATAACCGAGCGCTTCCCCAAGACCCTCAAGAATTCCTCCGGCTACGCCCTCGACCGCTTTGGCGAGACGGGCGACGAGGTCGACCTGCTCGTAGGCTCCGAGGGCACGCTCGCCATCGTCACGGCCGTGCAGTGGCGGCTCGACTCGATTCCAGCGGACATCGCTGGCGCCGCGCTGGGCTTTCCCGACCTCGAATCGATGACGGAAGCGGTGCCGTATCTCGTGTCCTTGAAGCCGACCGCGCTGGAGTTGCTCGACAGCACGCTGCTCCAATTCGTCCCCCCCCCCGAGGCGCCGAAGGTCGCCTGCCTGCTGCTCGTTGAATTCGAGCGGGAGAGCTCAGCCGCGGCCCGCGGCGTGGTGGGGGATGCCGTGCGCGGTCTCAAGAACTCGGTCACCCACGTGGAGACGGCCGTCGATCGCCGCGGCCTGGAAAACCTCTGGAGCGTGCGTCGCCTTGCATCCCCTGCCCTCGCGCGACTCCCGCCTTCACAGCGTTCGCTGCAGGTCATCGAAGACGGGTGTGTGCCACTGCACGCGCTCGGCGACTACGTGGCCGGTGTGCGCGCAGCGGCGGACCGCGCCGCCATTCCCGTCGCCATCTTCGGACATGCAGGCGATGGGCACGTCCACGTGAATGCGTTGCCTGACACGACGCGTCCGGGATGGCACGAGTCACTCGCACGCTTGCTCGAAGACGTAACGAGCCTGTTGCTGCAACTCGACGGCGTGCCCTCGGGGGAGCACGGCGTCGGGCGACTGCGCGCGGGAATGCTGGAGCGGCTCTACGGCGGTGAGGTGATGGATCTGTTTCGCGCGGTGAAACGGGCGTATGACCCACTGACCATCCTCAATCCGGGTGTTATCATTCCCGCGACCGGCTGGTCCCCGCTCAGCGCGCTGAAGGTGGGCGACGGCGCAGCGGGCATTCCTGAAGACATCGCAACACGACTCCGAGACGTGGAGCGCAACGCCGCATGGGCCATACCGAAACTCGAACTGGCACGCCCCAGCCCCTAGCCCCGAGTCTCGAGCCCGCGGTCGAAGTTTTCCGCACCCCTCGCGTCTCGCTCCTGGCCCGTCCCCAATTCGTCGAACCCGAGCACTTGCCCGTCCAATGGCGCGGCGAAGCGAGCGACGGCGAGCGTCTGGCGGAATACGCCGGCCGGCTGTGCTACATGAGCCAGCACAACCCGATCCATCGCACCACGGCGGAGTATCTCGAGAACATCAAGAAGCAGGGACACGGGTCGGTCCTGGAGCACGCGGTCTACGTGCTGCTGATCGAAGGCATCTCGCGCTCCTGCTCGCACGAGCTGGTGCGGCATCGCGCGGGGTTCGGGTATTCGCAGATCTCGCAGCGCTACGTGGACGAGTCGCACGCGGCGTTCGTCATGCCGCCGGCGGTCGCGGGCGACGCGAAACTCGAGGCGGAGTGGCAGCAGCAGGTCAGCGAAGCGCAGGCGGCGTACGTGCGCGCGGTCGAGGGGCTGATGCAGCGCTACCAGTGGGTGACCGACAAGGTGCATCGCCGCAAAATGGCGCGCGAAGCCGCGCGCAGCGTGCTGCCGAACGCGACCGAAGTGAAAATCGTCGTCTCCGGCAACGCGCGCGCGTGGCGCACGATGCTCGAGCTGCGCTGCGGCGAAGGGGCCGAGCTGGAAATTCGGCGGATGGCGATCGCGATCCTGCGGCTGCTGCAGACTGAGGCGGGCGCGCTGTTCTCCGACTTCGAGATCTACACGTCCGACGACAAACAGGAAGCCGCGCGCGTCACCTACCACAAGGTCTGACCAAAAAAAAAAAATTCCGGACGCGCGCAGAGTCTTGCGCTTCTCGTCGTCGTTTCGTATTCTGATTTCAGAATGCGAATAGGTCTCGCATACAACGAGAAACCTGACGCGGCGTCAGCGTCGGACGCGTACGCAGAATGGGATGACCCGTCCACCATCGACGCGGTCGATCAGGCTCTGAGTCTCTTCGGCAGCGTCGTCCGTCTCGAAGCCGACGAACTCTTCCCGCAAAAACTGTTGCTCGCCCGCCCCGACATCGTGTTCAACATGGCCGAGGGTCTGCACGGACCCTGCCGTGAGTCGCACGTGCCGGCGCTGTGCGAGTACCTGAACATTCCGTACACGGGTTCCGACCCGCTCACGCTCGCGCTGACCCTGCACAAGGGCCGGACCAAAGAGATCCTCGCGTATCGCGGCGTGCCGACCGCGCCGTTCCGCGTGATCGAGCGCGTCAGCGATCTGGAGCGGATGCCGCTGCCCTACCCGCTGTTCGTGAAGCCGGTCGCGGAGGGATCAGGTAAAGGCATATTCGTCAACAACTTATGCCACTCCGCGGCTCAGCTCGCGGAGCGCGTGCCTTTCCTCTTAGAACGCTACGACCAGCCCGTCCTGGTCGAGACCTATTTGCCGGGTCAGGAATTCACCGTCGCCATTCTGGGCAACAATGGCGACGTGCGCTGCCTCCCGATCGTCGGATTCGATTTCGCGACGCTGCCCGCGGGTGCGCCGCCCGTGTACGGGTACGAAGCGAAGTGGATCTGGGACACGCCCGACCATCCGCTCGAAATTTTCCAGTGCCCGCCGACCGGTGTGCCCGAATCACTGATCCGCGAGACCGAGCGGGTAGCGCTCGACGCGTACCGGGCGCTCGGCTGCCGTGACTGGTGCCGCATCGATGTGCGCGTCGACCGCTTTGGTGTTCCGAACGTCGTCGAGCTCAATCCCCTGCCGGGGATCATCCCCGATCCCTTGATGAACTCCTGTTTCCCCAAGGCGGCGCGGGTCGCCGGTTTCACCTACGACGAGCTGATTCAGGAGGTCGTGCGCATCGCGTGGCGTCGCATTACGGGCCGTGAGCTGGGGGTGCATGCCGCACCCTTCGACGCCGCCACCGCGATTTCCGCGTGAAGGTCGTCATCCTGTACGATCCCGGCGCCGAGGACTGGACCGCCGAGGACGTCGCCGGCGTCATGGAGGCGGTCGACGACATCGCCGTCATCTTCCAATCGCTCAATCATCAGGTGCAGCGCATCCCGGTTCGTCACGACATGCGGTGGTTCAACGCGTGCCGCCGCGCCGGCCTGGTGTTCAATCTGTGCGAAGGCGTGCGCGGGGTGGCGCACTGGGAAGACCATGTCGTCGCCACCCTCGAGTTCGCGGGCATCGCGTACACCGGCTGTGGTCCGTGGACCACCGCGGCGTGCCGCCGCAAAGCCGTCGCCAACACGCTGCTGGAGCGCGCCGGCCTTCCGGTCCCGCGCTGGACCATCGCCCAGGGGAAAATCGACGACGAGTTCCCCCTCCCCGCCATCGTGAAACCCGCCGCCGAGGATGCGAGCGCCGGACTCGATCGCCAGTCCGTGGTCGCCGATCGCAAGAGCCTCAAGGCGCGCATCGCGGCCATGACGGAGCAGTTCGACGAAGTCCTGGTGCAGCAGTACATCCCGGGCCGCGAGTTCAACGTGGGAATCGTGGGTGACCGCACGCTGCCGGTCGCCGAGATCGACTTCAGCACGATGCCGGACGGCACCTGGCCCATTCTGACCTATGCGGCCAAGTGGCACGTGGGCTCACCTGACGACCTGGGGAGCCGCCCCGTGTGCCCGGCGCAGATCTCGCAACGCTTCGCCGACCGCCTGTGCCGTCTGGCCGAAGCGGCGTGGCGTACGGTGCAGGGCAAGAGCTACGGTCGCGTCGATATTCGCGTCGACGACGCCGGCAAGCCCTGGATTCTCGAAGTCAATCCCAATCCCGACCTCACCGATAACGCCGGCCTGTCTCGCATGGCGAAGGCCGCGGGCTGGGAGTACGCCGAGCTGATCCGGCGCATCGCCGAGGTGGCGCTGCGCGAAGCCCAGGGCACGAAGGCCGCGCGTGAGCTCCTCGCTGCGCCCCGTCGGGCGCGCGCACCGCGCACGGCTTGAGCAGCTGACGCGGGACACCGGTCTCTTCCGCGAGGGAGAGGTCGCGACCGCGGTCGAGCTGCTGGACGAGAGCCTCGGTGGCGATGAGGGCTACCAGTTCCTCGGCGCGTTCGCCGACGATCGGCTCATCGGGTACGCATGCTGGGGCCACACGCCGGGGACTGAAGGCACCAGCGATCTCTACTGGATCGTGGTCGATCGCACGCGGCAGGGGCACGGAATCGGATCAGAGCTGCTTGGCGAGGTCGAGCGCAGGCTGACGGCTGACGGCGGACGGCTGGTGGTCGTCGAGACCAGCTCGCGCGCCGACTACGCGCCGACGCGCGGCTTCTACGAGGCGCGGGGGTACAGCAGGACGGCCACGATTCCGGCCTATTACGCCCCCGGCGACGACCTGGTGATCTACACCAAGGATCTGAATGGAGACCTGGCAAGAGCTGCTCCGTAGGAAAAGCATCGCGTCCCTCGAGGCCCTCGCCGAGCGGTTCGGCCCGGAGCACGTGGGGGATATCGCCCGCCTCCGCCAGGCCGCTGAGGATTTCGAGTTCCGCATCTCCCCCGCCATGGTCGACCTGATCCAGTCGCCCGGCGATCCGATCTGGCGCCAGTACGTGCCAACGGTTCAGGAGTTGGAGGTACAAGACGGCATCGTCGATTCTCTTGCGGAGGACGCCAATTCGCCCGTTCCCAACATCACACATCGCTATCCCGACCGGGCGCTGTTTCTGGTCTCGCCGGTCTGCGCCTCTTATTGCCGGTTCTGCACGCGCCGCCGCAAGGTGGGCGACCCCGAGAAGATCCCGCTGGCGCAGCTCGAATCCGCCTTCCGCTATTTGGAGGAGCACGGGGAAATCCGGGATGTGATCATGTCGGGCGGTGATCCGCTGCTGCTGTCCGACCGCCGTATCGACGAGATCTGCAAGCGGTTACGGTCGATTCCCCACCTCGAGGTGCTGCGGATCGGGAGCCGGGTCCCCTGCCATCTGCCGGAGCGCATCACTCCGGAGCTGTGCGCGATTCTCAAGAAGTACCACCCCTTTTATATCAACACGCACTTCAACCACCCCGACGAGCTGACAGCGGCCGCGGTCAAAGCGCTGGGCATGCTCGCCGACGCCGGCATCCCGCTCGGATGCCAGACAGTGCTGCTCAAGGGAGTGAACGACGATCCGGAGGTGATGAAGCTGTTGATGCAGCGCCTGCTCGCTGCCCGGGTACGGCCCTACTACATCTATATGTGTGACCAGGTGGCCGGCGCCGAGCATTTCCGCACCACCGTCAAGAAGGGGCTGGAGATAATCGAAGCGTTGCGGGGCTGGACGTCGGGACTCGCCGTGCCGCACTTCGTGATCGACGCGCCGGGGGGCGGCGGCAAGATCCCGCTCCTGCCGGAATACGTCGTCAAGCTGACCGACCAGGAATTAGTTCTCCGCAACTACGCGGGCCAAACCTACCGCTACGCCCAACCGGTCGAACCCATTCTGGTCGGATAAGCAGCATCCCCCCCTTGCACGGTTTCGAACTCAATCGCATATTTATGTCTAAGAATGCATAAACATACGATCGTCCTGCTGATTAATAATCCGCACACAACCTCAAGAGGGAGCGGCGGGGCGCGTTAGCGTGCGAACCAAACGAGAACCCAGCCAGCCCGCTCCCAATCAAGAGCGGGCTTTTCGTTTGCTCGATCCCTGGCGCGAACGCGATGCGTGCGGCGTCGGGTTCGTCGCCCGCGCCGACGGGATGCGCAGCCACGACATCCTCCAAATGGGCCTCACTGCGGCGGCGCGGCTCGCGCACCGCGGCGCGGCATCGAATGACAAGTCTGGAGACGGCGCCGGCGTCCTGACGCAGATCCCCCATCGCCTGCTCGGCGTCGGGCCGGTCGAGCGGGTCGCCCTCGGCATGGTGTTCCTGCCCACCCGGCGCACCGACGAAGCGATCGATCTGATCGAGAGCGCGCTCGTGAGCCTCGGCATGTCGGTGCTCGGGTGGCGCGTGGTGCCCGTGAACGCGGGCGTGCTCGGCCCGCTCGCGGCGGCGAGCCAACCGGTCATCCGCCAGATCTTCATCGGACCACCCTCGGGCCCCGCCAACGCGCAGGCGTGGGAGCGGCGGCTCTATCTCGCGCGCCGGGTCATCGAGCGCCGGGCGGCAAACGCGGGGATCGAGCTGTTCGTCTGCTCGATGTCATGCCGCACCGTGGTGTACAAGGCCTTGCTGGTCGGGACCGAGCTGCCCGGCTTCTATGCGGATCTGCAATCACCGCTGTTCGAGACCGGCATCACCGTCTTCCATCAGCGCTACTCGACCAACACGCTGCCGAGCTGGCCGCTGGCGCAGCCGTTCCGCCTGCTCGCGCACAACGGCGAGATCAACACGCTGTGGGGGAACCGCAACGCGATGCTGGCGCGCGAGCCGGCGCTCGCCGCACCGGCGTGGGACAAGGACGTCGAGCTACTCAAGCCCGTGATCTGGGACGGCGGCAGCGACTCGACCAGCCTCGACAACGCCTTCGAGCTGCTCGTTCGCTCGGGCCGCGATCCTGTGCACGCGCTCATGATGCTGCTGCCGGAGGCGTGGGAACGCATCCCGAACCTGCATCCGGCGTTGCGCGGATTCTACGAGTACCACGCCGGGTTGATGGAGCCGTGGGACGGTCCCGCCGCGCTGGCGTTTTCGGACGGCGTGGTGGCCGGCTCCGCGCTCGACCGCAACGGGCTGCGGCCCTGCCGCTACAAGGTGACCCGCGACAACGTCGTGATCGCGGGGTCGGAAGTGGGCGTCGTGGATCTCGATCCAGCCGATGTAGTGGAATCGGGCCGTCTCGGTCCCGGTGAGCTCCTCGTGGTGGATACGCTGCGCAATCTCGTGCTGCGCAGCGCCGACGCGAAACTCGAGGTGGCGCAGCGCTCGCCCTATCGCCGCTGGACCACGCGCGTGATGCGCCAGCTCCCCACCGAGGTCACCGCGCTCGGTCCGGCGCTTCCGCCGGACGAGCTCACCGCGCGCCAGCACGCGTTCGGATACAGTCACGAGGATCTCAAACTCGTGATCGCGCCGATGGGGGCGGAAGGCAAGGACGCCATCTGGAGCATGGGGGACGACACCCCGATCGCTCCGCTGTCGCGCGTACCCCAGAGCGTCTATGCCTATGTCCGGCAGCGCTTCGCCCAGGTCACGAACCCGGCGATCGATCCGCTGCGCGAAGAGCTGGTGATGTCGCTGGTCATGTATCTGGGCCGGCGCGGCTCGCTGCTGGCGCAGCGCCCGGGCGGGCGCACGCTGCTGCGCCTCGAGCATCCGGTGTTGCTCGCCGAGGAGATGGCGGCGCTGCGGCGGGCCGGTGCGCGGGACCTCGTGACGCTGAGCGCCGTCTGGGAGGCGGCAGCCGGCCCCGACGAGCTGAAGCATGCCATCGAGAACCTCACCCAGGACGCGGTCAACGCCGTTCGCCGCGGCGCCAGCATCCTGGTCCTCAGCGATCGAGACGCCGACAAGGCCCGAGCCCCGATTCCCATGCTCCTGGCCATCGGCGCCGTCCATCAAGGCCTGGTGCGCGCGCGCCAACGCATCCGCACCGGTCTCGTCGCGGAGGCGGGTGATGCCTGGGACGTCCATCATCTGGCGGCCCTGTTCGGGTACGGCGCTGAAGCGGTGCATCCCTGGCTGGCGCTGCAGTGCTTCCGCGATGCCGAGTCCTCCGCGGCGCAGTATCGCAGCGCGGCGGAAAAGGGACTGCTCAAGATCCTTTCGAAGATGGGCATCTCGACCCTCCAGTCGTACGCGGGCGCGCAGATCTTCGAGGCGCTCGGCCTCGGCAAGGAAGTGGTCGAGTGGTGTTTCACCGGCACCGCCTCGATCATCGGCGGCATCGGCTTCAGGGAAATTGCCGAGGACGTACTCGCGCGCCACCAAAGTGCCGGTGGAGCGCTGCCCGATCACGGCCGCGTACGCTACCGCCGCGATGGTGAGGACCACGGCTGGTCGCCGCCGCTCGTGCGGGCGCTGCAGCACGGCGAGTACGCCGGGTTCGCCGAGGGCGTCCTGGCGCGTGCCCCCGCTGGTCCGCGCGACCTGCTCGCCTTCCGCGAGCAGACACCGGTGCCCCTCGACGAAGTCGAGCCGGCGGACGAGATCCGCCGCCGGTTCATTTCGAGCGCGATGTCGCTCGGCGCATTGTCGCCGGAAGCGCACGCCACGCTCGCGATTGCGATGAACCGCATGCACGCGCGCTCGAACTCCGGCGAAGGCGGCGAAGATCCGGCGACGTACGTCACGCGCGCCGATGGCGACCGCGCCGACAACCGGATCAAGCAGGTCGCCTCCGGCCGCTTCGGGGTGACGACGGGCTACCTCGTGCGCGCGGACGAGCTCGAGATCAAGATCGCGCAGGGCTCGAAGCCGGGTGAAGGCGGTCAACTGCCGGCGCACAAGGTGACCGACCTGATCGCGCGGTTACGGCATGCGGTCGTGGGCATTTCGCTGATCTCACCGCCGCCGCATCACGACATCTATTCGATCGAAGATCTCGCGCAGTTGATTCACGACCTGAAGCAGGTCAATCCCACCGCGCGGGTGGGCGTCAAGCTCGTCGCCGAGGCCGGCGTGGGTACCGTCGCGGCCGGTGTGGCGAAGGCGTACGCCGACTATGTGCTCATCTCGGGGCACAACGGCGGCACCGGCGCCTCGCCGCTGTCGTCGATCAAGCACGCCGGATCTCCGTGGGAGCTGGGGCTCGCCGAGACGCAGGCGATTCTGATGCGCAACGGCTTGCGGGAGCGCATCGAGGTGCGCACCGACGGCGGGCTGCGCACCGGCCGCGACGTCGTGATCGCCGCCCTGCTCGGCGCCGAGGCGTTCGGATTCGGGACCGCGACGGTTGTGGCACTCGGTTGCGCCATGGCGCGCCAATGCCACCTCAACACCTGCCCCACCGGCATCGCGACGCAACGGCCGGATCTGCGGGCCAAGTTCAAAGGGACGCCCGAACAGGTCATCGCGTACTTCACGTTCATCGCCGAAGACGTGCGCCGTATCATCGCATCCCTTGGGGCGCGGCGGCTGGACGAGCTGATCGGGCGGGTCGAGCTGCTGCGCCGCCTGGAGCGGCCGGAGTATCCCCGCGCGCAGACGCTCGATCTGTCGGCGCTGCTCGACGCGCCGGCCGAGCCGTCGCGTCCGCGGCGGCGCACGCTGCCGCGCAACGTCCGGCCGGGAATCGTGTCGCTGGACGCCGAGATTCTCGCGCACGCAGGCACGCCGCCGCGCGTCATCGCGATCGGGAATCACCATCTCACGGTCGGGGCCCGCATCGCGGGCGAGCTGGCGCGCGCCCACGGCGCCGCGGGCCCGGGCGAGCCGCTGCGGCTCAAGTTCCGCGGCAGCGCCGGCCAGAGCTTTGGCGCCTTCACGATTCCACGCATGCATCTCCACCTGGAAGGCGAGGCGAACGATCACGTCGGCAAGGGGCTGTGTGGCGGCGAAATCGTCATTCGTCCATTCCGCGGCGCGGGCTATGAAACAGGAGTGGTGATCGGGAATACCGCTCTGTACGGCGCCACGTCCGGCCGGCTGTACGCGGCCGGCGCGGCGGGTGACCGCTTTGCCGTCCGCAATTCCGGCGCCGTGGCCGTGATCGAAGGTGCCGGCGACCACTGCTGCGAGTACATGACCGGCGGCATGGTCGTGGTGCTGGGAGCGGTGGGCAGGAACTTCGGGGCCGGGATGTCGAACGGCATCGCCTACGTGCTGGACGAGCGCGGCGTGCTCGAGTCGCGCTGCAACCTCGAGATGGTCGGCGTCACAGGTCTGAACTCGATGGACGAGCGCGCGCTGCGCAAGCTCGTCCAGCAGCACTTCCACAAGACCGGCAGCGCCCGCGCCCGGCTGATTCTCGGGCAATGGGAAGCGTATCGCGCACTGTTCCGCAAGGTCGCTCCGCCCGCCCTCCCCGCGCAGGCGGCGATCGAATCCGTGGTTCAACTCCTATCGACGGAGAGCCGTTCATGAAGCTCGTCACGACGATCGTTCGTCCCGACCGCCTCCCCGAAGTCAAAGCGGCCCTGTTCCGGGCCGGCATCACCGGCATCACGCTGAGTCGCGTCAGCGGGCACGGTGGTGAGCACGAGCGGTTCGAGCAGTATCGCGGGACCGCGCTGGTCATGGAATTCCACGAGAAAGTCAAAATCGAGATGGTCTGCTCGGAGCCCTTCGTCGAGCCGTGCGTGCAGGCGATTCTATCCGCCGCCCGCACCGGCGAGGTGGGCGACGGAAAGATCTTCGTGCAGCCCATCGAGCGGGTGGTTCGCATCCGCACAGGTGAGGTCGACAACGCCGCTCTGACCGCCGTCAATGCCGACGCGGTCCAACGCGCGGCGATCAACGCAGCCGGAATGGGAGGTGCAGTGTGACACAAGCCACGGTGTCGGCGGGCGATACTGCCTGGGTCCTCGTCTCGAGCGCCTTCGTGCTGTTGATGACCGTCGGTCTCGCGTTCTTCTACGGCGGCCTGGTCCGCCCCAAGAACGCGCTGAATACGATGATGATGAGCGTGGTCGCGCTCGGCGTGGTGGGTGTGCAGTGGATGCTGGTCGGATACTCGATCGCATTCAGCCCAGGCAATTCATGGCTCGGCGGCCTGTCGTGGCTCGCTCTGAATAACGTGGGGCTGGATCCCAATCCGACGTATTCGTCGACGATCCCCATCCAGGCCCACGCGATGTTCCAGGGCATGTTCGCCATCATCACGCCCGCGCTGATCTCGGGCGCGATCGTGGAGCGGATGCGGTTTCGCGGGTATGTCGTGTTCCTCGTGCTGTGGACGACGCTGATCTACGACCCGCTGGCGCACTGGGTCTGGGGGTCCGGCGGCTGGCTGCTCAAGCGGGGCGCGCTGGACTTCGCGGGCGGCACCGTGGTGCACATCAGCGCCGGCGTGTCGGCGCTCGTCGCCGCGTGGTTCCTCGGGCCCAGGCGGGATTATCGCCGCGTTCCCATCGCCCCGCACAACGTCCCGCTGGTGCTGCTGGGAGCGGGGTTGCTGTGGTTCGGATGGTTCGGCTTCAATGCCGGCTCGGCGCTCGCCGCGAACGGGCTCGCCGCGCTCGCGTTCGTGAATACGAACACCGCCGCGGCCGCGGCGCTCGTGACCTGGGCGGGACTCGATTTGGTCCGCACCGGCAAGATCACGGCGGTCGGCGCTGCCACCGGTCTTGTGGTCGGTCTCGTCGGCATCACGCCGGCCGCGGGATACGTCACCCCGCTCTCGGCGCTGCTGATCGGCGCGCTCGCCGCGAGCATCAGCTACACGGCCATCCAGATACGGTCGCGGACCAAACTGGACGACGCGCTCGACGTCTTCTCGTGCCATGGCGTCGCAGGCATCGCGGGCGCGCTGCTCACCGGTGTGTTCGCCACCAAACTCATGAACCCCGCCGGAGGGGACGGGCTCCTCGCCGGAAACGCGGCGCAGATCGGCGTGCAGCTGCTCGCCGTGCTTGCAACCGTGGCGCTCGCGGCGCTCGGCACGCTGGGCATTCTGGCGCTCATTCAAGCGACGATCGGCGCGCGGGCGGACGTGCCCGAGGAGAGCGCCGGGCTCGACCTGAGCCAGCATGGCGAAGAAGCGTACTTCGGGACCGATCTGGGTGGGCTGGCCGGTACCGGAGCGTCACTCGGCGGCAGCGTGGTGGTCGAGTCGTTCAGCGTCGAGGCAGCACCCACGCCGGAGCCGGCCGTATGATCGCCGCGGCCGTGGCTGCGGCGCTGTTGCCGCTGACGGTTGCGCAATCGCCGCTGTCGGGCAGCGTCACACTGGCGGGAGACTACCGCTTTCGCGGTGTGTCGCAGACCTACACGCAGCCCGCCATTCAGGGAGGCCTCGAGTACGCATCGGCCCCTGGTGCATACTTCGGCGCCTGGGGCTCGAACGTCAGCGGCAATCAGTTTCTGAATGGAGGGTCGCTCGAGCTGGACCTGTATGCCGGGTACCGCCTGACGTACGCGAAGCTCGGCTGGGACCTGGGCGCGCAATTCTATCGGTATCCTGGGGCCCGCTACAACATCGACCCGGGCGACAGCTACAACACGCTCGAGGTCTACGCCGGCGTGCGATACCAGCAGTTCTCTGCGAAATACTGGCACGCCGTGACGGATCTGTTCGGCATGAAGACGAGTACGATCGGCGGCTATTGCGGCATCGCAAGCGACGGCACCCCGGAGACCGCGGATTGTCTCGGGACCGGCAGCACCAAGGGGTCCGGGTACGTCGATCTGTCCGCGGGCTTTGACCTCTTCGAGGGTCTGAATCTCGCGCTGCACGGCGGCTACCAGTACGTGCGCAACTATCCGCAACTGTCGTACGCGGATTACAGGCTCGGCCTGTCGCGCCAGTTTGGCGGCATTACACTCGGCGCCGCCGCGGTGGGCACCAACGCGGAGAGCCGCTTCTATCGCTACACGCCCACGACCGCGGGATCGCAGGAGACCCAGGACGTGGCGAAGTCGACGATCGTGTTGTCGGCGAGCAGGGCATTCTGAGATAGACCCGAGGCGTCCGACGGCCTATTCTTCACCCCTATGACAGCCGGGGTGCAGGCCGCGCCGCTGCGGTTCAAGGTCGGGCTCGTGCAGATGAGCATGAGCGACGATCCCGCTGCGAATCTCGACAAGGCCGTCGGGCGCATCCGGGAGTGCGCCAAGCGGGGCGCGAATCTCATCTGCCTGCCGGAGCTGTTCCGAACCCAGTACATCGGGCAGCGTGAGGATCACGCGCTGTTCGATCTCGCCGAGGCGGTCCCTGGTCCCACCACCGAAGCGCTCGGCAGGGTCGCGAAGGAGTTGGGGGTTGTCGTGGTGGCGTCGTTGTTCGAACGCCGCGCCGCGGGATTGTATCACAACACGGCCGCGGTGCTCGATGCCGATGGGAAGGTGAAGGGCATCTACCGCAAGATGCATATCCCCGACGATCCTTCCTACTACGAAAAATTCTACTTCACCCCCGGCGACCTTGGCTTTCGCGCGTTCGACACGAAGGTGGGTCCGATCGGCACACTCGTGTGCTGGGATCAGTGGTATCCGGAGGGCGCGCGCCTTACCGCGCTCCAAGGCGCCAACATTCTCCTGTACCCGACCGCGATCGGCTGGCACCCTTCTGAAAGAGAGAAGCATGGCGCGCAGCAGCTCGACGCCTGGAAAACGATCCAGCGCAGCCATGCGATCGCGAACGGCTGCTGGGTGGCCGCGGTGAATCGCGTGGGGTTCGAGCGGCTCGGTGGCCAGGGCGCGGGAATCGAATTCTGGGGACACTCGTTCGTGTGCGATCCCTTCGGCGTCGTGGTCGCGGAAACGGCCGGGGACGAGGCGCTCGTGCTCGCCGAGGTCGATCTGGCCCGGATCGAGGAGGTACGGCGCAACTGGCCGTTTCTCCGGGACCGTAGGACCGATGCGTATGGTGGAATCCAACACCGGTTTCTGACCGATTAGCCCACGCGTTCTGCTGTCAGCCGTCAGCCATCAGCCGTCAGCAATCACCCCACAGAAAGCTGACGGCTGATGGCAGACGGCGTCCGTATGCCGGCCGAGTGGGAGCCGCATGCGGCGACCTGGATCGGCTGGCCGCACAACGTCTCCGACTGGCCCGGCAAATTCCCACCGATTCCCTGGGTCTACGGCGAGATCGTTCGCACGCTCGCCCCCGGCGAAACGGTCCGCATCCTCGTCAACTCCGCGGCACATCAGGCCCAGGCCGGCCGGGTTCTGAAGAAAGTCGGCGTCGATCTCGGGCGCGTGGACTTTCTCCGCTTTCCGACAAACCGCGGATGGACCCGGGATTTCGGTCCCATGTTCGTTCGCACCGTTGGGGCATCGCCCCTCCTGGCCATCGCCCGTTTTCATTTCAACGCCTGGGCGAAGTACAAGGACTGGAAGAAAGACGACAAGATTCCGGAGCTGGCCGCCAGGCGATTCAAGCTGCCGCTGATCAAGGCCAAGATCGTGTTGGAAGGTGGCGGCATCGACGTCAACGGCCGCGGGACGGTGCTGACTACCGAAGAGTGCCTGCTCGATCCCAAAGTCCAAACCCGCAACCCCGGGCTGTCACGCTACGAGATCGAGAACGTGTTCCGCGAGATGCTCGGCGTGACGAACACCCTGTGGCTGGGCAAAGGCATCGCTGGCGACGATACGCACGGCCACGTGGATGACCTGTGCCGATTCGTGAATCCGACGACCGTGGTGCTCTGCCGCGAGGACGATCCCAAGGACGTGAATTACAAACCGCTCGCGGAAAACCGCGAGCGCCTGCAGGGGATGCATCTTGAAAAAGGGGCGGCCATCGAGGTTGTGGACCTCCCGATGCACGCCCCGCTCTACTTCGATGGCGTGCGACTCCCTGCCAGCTACGCGAATTTCTACATCGCCAACGCGGCGGTCCTCGTGCCGACCTTCAACGACCCCAAGGACCGCGTCGCGCTCGGCATCCTCGCCGAGCTGTTTCCTGGGCGCCCCGTGGTCGGGATCCACGCGGTGGATCTCGTCTGGGGACTTGGCACGATTCACTGCCTGACACAACCGGAGCCGACTCCCGTTCCCCCTCGCCGCAGCGCGGAGAGGGGGTCAGGGGGTGAGGACTA